>JAPLFL010000026.1 GCA_026390695.1 Candidatus Kapaibacterium sp.
TCTAAGCATGGCTTCTCCATTAATTGTTTATAAATTTTATTTTTACCAAAAACTAAATTAATCAATTTTTGGTTAAGCCTGCTTTTCAAACATACAAACTCAAAAGCCTCATTTCTGTCATTCCTGCGAATGCAGGAATCCCCTAAAGTAACACTGGAAGGGGATTCCTGCATATGCAGGAATGACATTTTTGTTAAATATGTGGCTTTTAGACAGCCTCAATCCAGTAGAAGTTTTGAGTTTTTACACAGTTTCATACGCGGTAATGACAATTTTGACAAATATCTTACTTTTGAGACCGCTTCAATTTTCAGCTCTAAACATATTTAATGTTGTTATTAATTATTTAATTTATAATATTATACTTTGCTATTACATCCTCAAAGATTATATTTGAATCCTGTTTCAAATTAAAAATTGATAATAAATAATTTGCTATTAAAATTACAAAAGGTGAGTACCATGGGTGATAAAAAAAAGAAGGCGGACAAGGCTAAGAAAGCTGATGTTCAGTATGTTTATTATTTCGGTGGAGGTAAAGCCGAAGGATCAGCAGATATGAAGAATCTGCTTGGAGGCAAAGGAGCAAATTTAGCAGAAATGTGTAATCTTGGAATGCCAGTGCCATCAGGATTTACAATAACGACTGAATTATGTACTTATTATTATGCGAATAACCGCAGCTATCCACCTTCTCTTTATAAGGAAGTAAAGAAAGCACTTCAAAAAGTAGAAGTAGATATGGGTGCTACGTTTGGTGATCCTAAAAATCCATTACTGGTTTCGGTTCGCTCCGGAGCACGAGCCTCAATGCCCGGAATGATGGATACTGTATTAAATCTTGGCTTGAACGATACTACTATTCAGGGTTTAATAGAAAAATCAGGAAATCCAAGATTTGCTTATGATTCTTATCGTCGATTTGTCGCTATGTACGGCGACGTAGTCTTAGGGCTAAAACCCGAAGGAAAGGATGATATTGATCCTTTTGAAGAAATTCTCGAAAAGAAAAAACACGATAATAAAGTTGAATTTGATAATCAACTGTCAGTGGAAGCACTCCAAGAGCTTGTTAAAGAATTTAAAAATGCAATTAAAGAGAAACTAAATATTGATTTTCCAGAAGATCCTGAGGAACAGCTCTGGGGAGCAATAGGCGCTGTTTTTGGGTCATGGAATAATGCAAGAGCAAATGTATATAGAAAATTGAACAACATCCCTGAATCATGGGGAACAGCCGTTAATATCCAATCAATGGTATTCGGAAATCTTAGTGATGATTCGGGAACTGGAGTTGCATTCACTCGTGACGCTGCTACTGGTGAAAATTACTTCTACGGAGAATTTTTGATGAATGCCCAGGGAGAAGATGTAGTTGCAGGTATCAGAACACCACTGCCGATAGACGAGCTAAAGGCTAAAGATCCTAATTCCTTTGAAAAATTGATGAAAATCAGAGAGAAACTTGAATCTCATTATCGCGATATGCTTGATATTGAATTTACCATTCAGGAAGGCAAATTATATATGCTACAATGTCGTGTTGGCAAGCGTACAGGATTAGCTGCATTGAGAATTGCAACCGAAATGGTAACGGAAAAACTTATCACACCAGACGAAGCTTTGATGAGAATAGAACCCGAACAATTAAATCAATTGCTGCGACCAATCTTTGATTTGAAAGAAAAGGCTGAGGCAATAAAAAATAAAAGGAATATGACCAAAGGATTGAACGCCGGTCCGGGAGCAGCTTGCGGGAAGGTAGTCTTCAATGCTGAAGATGCAGTTGAATGGGCAAGCAAAGGCGATAAAGTGATTCTTGTCAGAATTGAAACATCACCTGAAGATATTAGTGGAATGAATGCTGCCGAAGGTATTTTGACGGCTCGTGGCGGTATGACCTCACATGCTGCACTTGTAGCGCGACAAATGGGAAAAGTATGTGTAGCTGGTTGTGGTAGTCTGCTTATTGATTACAAATCGAGAACAATGAAAGTTGATGGAAAGGAATTTTTGGTAAAAGAGGGTGATTTTATATCAATTGATGGCTCTACAGGCGAAGTTATCTTGGGTGAAATTCCAACACGACCAAGTGAAGTGATTCAGGTGCTACTCGACAAAACATTGGATGAGTCGGAAGCTCCAACTTATCAGATATATAAACAAATCATGCAATGGGCAAATGATTATCGTAAATTAAAAGTCCGTACAAATGCCGACCAACCGGATCAAGCTGCTAATGCAGTAGCCTTCGGAGCCGAAGGTATCGGTCTTTGTAGAACTGAACACATGTTCTTCGGTGAAGGTAAAATCGGACCAATGCGCGAAATGATTTTAGCTGATACTGTGGAAGGTAGAAAGCTGGCTCTGGCCAAGCTATTACCTCTGCAAAGAGAAGATTTTGAAGGTATTTTCAAAGCTATGGATGGTCGTCCGGTGACCATACGCACGATTGATCCGCCACTGCATGAGTTTTTGCCACACGATGGCCCGGGTCAATCTGAATTAGCAAAGCAAATGAAAATTAAACCTGAAAAAGTTAAAGCACGTGTGGAAGCACTCCATGAGTTTAACCCGATGATTGGATTCCGCGGGTGTAGATTAGGAATTCTCTATCCTGAAATAACAGAAATGCAGGCCCGTGCTATATTTGAAGCTACTGTCAATGTTCTTAAAAGCGGCCAGAAAGTAATGCCTGAGATAATGATTCCACTCGTCGGACATGTGAAAGAACTTAAAAATCAGGAAGAAATTGTTCGTAAGGTAGCATCACAGGTTATGGAAGAAACCGGTATAAGTTTTGAATACCTTGTGGGTACAATGATCGAGATTCCTCGTGGAGCAATAACTGCAGCTCAGATTGCTGAAGTTGCCGAATTTTTCTCTTTCGGAACAAATGATTTAACTCAGACAACACTCGGTGTTAGCCGCGATGATTCTGGTAGATTTTTACCGGATTATGTTGCTCGTGAAATATATTCAAAAGATCCTTTTGAAGCAATAGATCAAGATGGCGTTGGATTTTTAATGAAACATGCTGTTGAACAAGGACGTTTAACCCGTAAGAAAATTAAACTTGGTATATGTGGCGAACATGGCGGCGAGCCTACTTCTGTCGAGTTTTGCCACCGCATCGGTTTGAATTATGTTTCCTGTTCTCCATTTAGAGTACCGATTGCACGTTTGGCTGCAGCAAGAGCAGCAATTCGTGATGGTAGTACATCTTCTGCCTGTGGGTGTAAAGGAAAATGTACCGGAGCTTGCAAAAAGAAGAAAAAAGATGGGAAGAAACATAAAAAAGGCAAGAAGTAAATAACTTAATTATAAAAAAGGGGGCAGTAAATTGCCCCTTTTTTGTATGTTGAAAATAACTCAAATTAATTAATGGAACTTGGCACTAATTCTTATTCCACCTCTAATATCGTTTCATTCTTGAAGTCTGTCATTCCCGCTAATGAGCCTGTGTGAAAACTTCAATTTCTTGTCATTTCTGCTAATGAGCCTGTGTGAAAACTTCAATTTCTTGTCATTCCTGCGCATGAGACCGTGTGAAAACTTCAATTTCTTGTCATTCCTGCGCATGCAGGAATCCCCTGATTGGTACTTGAAGGAGATTCCCGCATGCGCGGGAATGACATTCCATTGGAATTTCATAGTTTTCACACAGTCTCGAATGCGGGAATTTCCTAAAGTGTGTATGGTAGGGGGGTTCTGTATCCGCATCAATGAAAATAATTCCTAATTCATTAAGGAAATGGTATAATAAAGTGGGTTAAAGGTGTGTAGAAGATGAACGAATTGTTCAATTTTTTTCCTCAATCTATTTGAATTTTCTCTCAACCGTAGTGGGAGTTGGAGCGATGATCTTTCTCTCATCCACATTCATTGAGAGGAGCAGTGGGTAAGGTCCTTAGTAATTTTGTATGTAAAAAGGTTAAACTGGGTTAAAAATCCCGTATTTTTGTTAATTTACAAATTTAACATCCATGAATAATAGTAATAGAATTGCTCTCATCGGCTATGGTGCTATGGGAAAAGAATTAGAGGCTGCAGCTGCGGATTTTAATTTTTCAATAAACAGAATATTTGAAATAGATTCACCCTTTAATATGGACTCACCTGATGATTTCGATATTGCTATTGATTTCTCGAATCCATCTTGTTTATTAGATAATATAAAAACATGTATTTTAAAGAATAAGAGTATTGTAATCGGCACTACCGGCTGGAATCAGTATTATCGCGAGATTAAAAATCTGATAGATAATTCTGGAATCGGATGCGTTTATTCCTCAAATTATTCGGTCGGAATGCAGATGTTCATGAGAATAGTAGCTCAGGCTGCGGCTTTGATGAATGCTTCAAGTGGATTTGATATATTCATGAATGAAATACATCATAAACGCAAGGCTGACAGCCCAAGCGGCACTGCCCTTAGTTTAGCAAATATTATTCTTGAAAATGTTGATTATAAAAAAAGGATATTAGCCGATAAAAGTGACGGTAAGATAGACTCAGAGCAATTACATGTCAGTTCAGTAAGAGGTGGTGAAATTGCAGGTACTCACACAATTTATATAGATTCAGTTGCAGATACAATCGAATTAACTCACCGAGCAAAAAATCGTCGAGGTTTTGCATTGGGCGCTTTGGATGCAGCGAAATGGCTTCCCGGAAAAAAAGGATTATTTGATTTTAAAGATATATTAAATGAAATATGGGGGATTTGACTTGGCAAAAAAAATAAATATTATGGTTGCTGCCGGTGGCACAGGAGGTCATCTTTTCCCAACATTAGCAGTTGTTGAGCAATTAGAAATATTATCAAAAGGGAATATTGATTTTTTTTTCATAGGTAATCCTGATAAAATTGAAGCAAGAGTTGTTCCTGAAAAAGGTTATTATTTTTTTCCGATAATCATTAGCGGTTTAACAAAAAAAATCTCTTTAGATACACTGGCTCTGCCATTTAAGATATTAAAAGCAAAAAATATTTGTAAAAAAATTATTCTTGATAATAAAATTGATTTGCTCTTAGCAGCAGGAGCTTATTTAAGCTATCCTCCTGCATTAGCTGCTGCGGCTGTTAACGTTCCGATATTTTTAATTGAATCAAACGTTAATCCTGGCAAGACAATAAAATTACTTTCAAAAAAAGCAAAATTGGTTTTCACTTCTTTTGATGAAACAAAGAAATATTTTTCTAATAAATTGCATTCAAAATTGAAACCAAATGGTAATCCTGTGAGACTTGCTATGAGTCAGGATATTAAACGATCCGATGCTCTCAGTATTTTCAATCTTGATACTGATAAAAAAACTGTTCTTGTCTTTGGAGGCTCGCTGGGAGCAAGATCAATAAATTCAGTGATTGAACAATCCTTAGATAAAATTGCAGCTCAACCATGGCAGTTACTCTGGCAAACAGGAAAAAACTATACTCCGCCGTCTGTTTTACCCTCAAATATTCATATTTTTCAATTTATCGACGACATGGCTTCTGCTTATGCAGCATCTGATCTGGTTGTATCCAGAAGTGGAGGCACAACAGTTGCCGAACTTGGTGTTGTTGGTAAACCATCGATTTTAATTCCTCTACCCTCCGCATCGAATGATGAACAGCGTATAAATGCTCTCACTCTTGTAAAGTATGAAGCAGCAAAAATTATAGATGATAAAGATATTTCCGAACATTTATTAGGAAAGATTATTTCTTTAATTGCTGATGATGTCTTGCTTGGAAAAATGTCCGCAGCCGCATTGAGTACAGGTAAACCTAATGCCGCATTCAATTGTGCATCAGATATTTTAAGCACATTAAATATTAATAATATTGAAGTATAAATAAATTAAGCGGAAAAAATCGTAAATTTGAATTCCATTAACAACAAATTAGAAATAAGTAGAAATATATGAGAATAACCCGTTCTATTGTTCCAAATATGCTGACCTTAGCAAATTTGTTCTGCGGGTTTTCAAGTATTATCTATTTCTCAAATCAACAATTCACTCGTGGTGCTGTTTTTATCCTCTTAGCTGCAATATTTGATATGTTGGACGGTATGATGGCACGATTAATAAAAAGTGCAAGTGAATTCGGTGTAGAGCTTGATTCATTATGCGATGCTGTTTCGTTTGGAGTGGCACCTTCATTTTTATTATATACTGTATATTTTCGTCAATTTGGTGATTCAGGAATATTACTTGCTTCATTACCGGCTTTGGCAGGTGTTTCACGATTAGCTCGCTTCAATGTTCAGCTTCAATCATTAGAAGATAAGAAATATTTTAAAGGGATGCCTATCCCTGCAGGTGCATTGATGATTTTATCTTATGTTATATTTTATCATTTGAAGCCTGGGCTGATGGCCGATGAGATTAAAAGCTGGATGATTGTTGCGGTCACAATAATAACATCCTTGATCATGATTTCGAAAATTAAACATGATAATCTACCACGTCCCAGCTGGACTGCCTTTAAACAAAGACCACTGTTCTTTATAGCATTTTTTATTGCTCTGATAGCGGCGATTGTAAGCAAAGGCGATGCAATATTTCCGATTATGATTATTTATTCTGTCACAAGTTCGATCCGTCATTTTATTGAATGGTTGCGCCTACGGCGTCTTCCGGAAGATGATTTTACTGATAGTGAAGTTCTTGATATTCAGGATGAAGCTTTTGAGGAATAATAAAATTTATAAATAATTCAATTTAATTTAATTTAATATGAAACAATTTACTGGGAAAATAGAAATTACATTAAGAAAAGGTATTCTTGATGTACAGGGAAAAGCTGTCGAGAATGCTCTTCACTCCATAGAATTTGAGATGATTAGCTCTGTCAGAATCGGACGTTATGTTGAGTTATCAGTTGAAGCTGAAAATTACGATACTGCCATGGATCTTGTATCTGAAGCATGTAAGAAACTGATAGCTAATCCTATAATTGAAGATTTTGTTATTGTAATTGAAGAAATTAATTAAGGGTAAATTGTTATGAAATTCGGAGTAGTAGTATTCCCCGGCTCTAATTGTGATCACGATGCTTTCTATGCAATCGGTACCAATGCCGGTGCCAATGTACAGTATCTGTGGCATAAGGATTCGACCATACCCTCAGACATTGATTGCATAATATTACCCGGTGGTTTTTCTTATGGCGATTATCTTCGCTGTGGATCTATTGCTAAATATTCTCCGATAATGAGAGAAGTAATTAATTTTGCATCTAAGGGTGGATATTTAATGGGAATTTGTAATGGCTTTCAAATTCTTACTGAGTCAGGGCTGCTTCCGGGAGCCTTATTGAGAAATACTTCATTGAACTTTGCTTGCAAGGATGTGTTTTTAAGAATAGAAAATAATGACACATTTTATACAAATAATTTTTCAAGATCAGACCTTATCAGAATTCCAATCGCTCATGGCGAAGGTAATTACTTTGCCGAGCCTGAAACAATCAAAGAACTTGAGGATAATGATCAGGTCATATTCCGCTATTGTAGCCCTGAAGGTATTATATCGGATGAATACAATCCAAATGGCTCTATAAACAATATTGCTGGAATAGTAAATAAAAATAAAAATATTTTAGGATTAATGCCTCATCCAGAGCGTTATTCCGATGAACTTTTGGGCTGTAATGATGGAATAGCAATATTTCTGTCATTAATTCGCCGTTTCAATTGAAATAATCATTAGGAGATAAAAATGGGATCATTGGGTACCGGAGAAATATTAGTAATAGTACTTATAATTGTAGTGCTGTTCGGCGCCAAAAAAATTCCTGAATTAATGCGCGGGCTTGGCTCTGGCATTAAAGAATTTAAAAAAGCCGCTTCAATTGAAGAACCTGAAGCAAAAAAGGAATCAGACTCAAACAGTTCCAAATAATTTAAAAGGAAAAAACAGTGTTTGATATTGGTGGAGGTGAGCTGATTTTAATCGTGCTCGCTATTATTGTACTTTTCGGGCCTAAGAAAATTCCTGAAATTGCTCAGATGTTCGGGAAGGGTATGCAAGAATTTAAGCGTGCTCAAAGTCAGTTTACTTCTCAGTTTAATGAGATAAAATCAGAGATTAACAGCTCGATAGACGATAAACCAAAACCTCCACCGGCACCACCTTCAAGGGATCAACAAATTTTAGATGATGAAATACCTGTGACTGAGAAGAGTTTATAAAGTTCATAAAGTGATTTTTTAGTTTTGCTAAAATGATAATCCTTGTCCAATCATATATTATAAATTAATTAAGGTCAATGAAAAGCTTGATTTTAAAAGATAAAAAGATTATTGTCGGTGTAACTGGTTCAATTGCTGCCTATAAAATCCCGCTTCTGGTGCGTGAATTGAGGAAGCAAGGTGCAGAAGTTTATGTTGTAATGACCGAATCGTCATTAAATTTTGTTTCTCCGCTTGTTTTATCAAATTTGAGTAAGAATTCTGTAATTACAAATATGTTTGAAGAAAATTTTCAAACAACCGGTGCCTGGCATATCAAATTAGTACATGAATGTGATGCTATGATCATTGCTCCATGTTCGGCTTCAACTTTAGGGAAAATTGCAAATGGGATTTGTGAAAACGCTCTAACTGTGCTTGCAACTGCTCTCCCAAATGGAATACCATTGATTATTTCACCGGCAATGGATTCGACAATGTTTAACAATTTAGCAGTTCAGCGAAATTTACAAATTTTAAAAAATGATGGTGTAATTATTATTCCTCCTGAATCGGGAGAGCTGTCGAGCGGTCTGATCGGCGAAGGAAGAATGCCTGAAATAGATGTCCTAATCGCGTATATTACAGATAGTATAGAAAAAAAAAATTCTTTTAATCAGAAAATTAAATCTGAGAGCAAGCCATTAGCGGGTAAAAAAGTTCTTGTTAGCGCAGGTCCTACAATTGAGAAAATTGACGAAGTCAGGTTCCTGTCAAATTTTTCTTCAGGTAAAATGGGATTTGCTATTGCTGAACATGCTTTTGAATTAGGTGCTGATGTATATTTAGTCACTGGACCGGTAAATCTAAAGACTGACAGCCGAATTCATATCAGAGATGTGCAAAGTGCCGAAGATATGTTCTGTGAATGTTTTAGTCTTTTTCAGGATATGGATATAACTATAATGGCAGCAGCCGTGGCTGATTTTACACCTAATGAATATTTCCCGGGAAAAATTAAAAAGAAGTCCGATTCTACTAATTTGAATATTAATTTAAAACTTACGAAAGATATTTTATTTGAATTAGGAAAGGAAAAGAAGGATCACCAGATTCTTGTTGGCTTCGCTCTGGAGAGTTCAAATGAAGTTCAAAATGCCTTGGTAAAAATCAAAGAAAAGAATTGTGATTTTATTGTTATCAATTCTGCTAATAAGCCTGAGAGTGGCTTTGGCGGTGATATCAATACAATAACAATTCTTAAATACGATGGCTCACTTGTAGAATTTCCATCAATGAGTAAACATGAATGCGCATCAAATATTTTTAATGTGATTTTGAAATAATCTATCATTTTTGAAAAATGAGAGATTAAATTTAATATTATTACAGTTCATATTAATAGTACCAAAATAATCAATGGCAAGTAAAAATCCTTTTGAAACCACAGCCCAACCATCTATTGTAGAGAATGAGTTGGAACGTTTTTAATTATAAATTAATATTCTATGACAACATATAAAAAAAAATTTAAATTAATCTTTCTGATTAGCATTGTTATTTTAACCTCCTTACATTACGGCAAATTAATAGCTCAGAATGAGCAGTTAAGTGAAACTGATCAAAAAATATTAATGCAAGCCCAAAAATTTAAGTTTATTCTTGAAACAGCACAAAAAAATGCTTTAGATTCTTTTGATATTGAAAAAGTCTCAGAAGTCGCATTCAATGCTATGCTTAAAGACCTTGATCCTTTTTCAACTTATTTCCCTCCTGAAAAACAAAAAAATATTGATGAACGCAGTAAAGGCAGTCAAGAAAGTGTAGGTCTTGATTTAGCATCAATAGCAGATACACTGGTGCTAATATCTATTGCACATTCGAGTCCTGCGGATTCGGCTGGTATAAAAACCGGCGATAAATTGCTTTTTATTAATGGAGAAAATTCAGTGAGATTTTCACGAGAAGAAGCCTTGAGAAAATTAGTCGGAGACAAAGGATCGAAGGTTTCTTTGATTATAAGACGTGGAACCGGTAACGTTCTTCAAGAGTTTGTTTTATCAAGACGGGATGTTTCAATTCCAAGTGTAGATGCCAGTTTTATGATTGCAGGAACAAAAACTGCATATTTGAAATGTAATCGGATTTCAGAAACAACCTATAAAGATATTATTGAGAGTTTAACCGAGCTAAAGAAAAAGGGGATGAAAAGCCTAATACTCGATGTTCGTGGCAATACTGGCGGTCAGCTTGATGAAACATGCAAAATTGTTGATTTATTTTTAGAGGGAAATCAGAAAATTACTTATACTCAAGCTCGCAACCAGAATTTCATTTATGAATTTAAATCAAAAAAAGGTGATCCTTTTGAAAAGCTGCCGGTGATTGTGATTATTGACGCAAATTCATCTTCCGGCAGTGAAGTTATTGCAGGCTCATTTCAGGATAATGACAGGGGAATCATAATAGGAGAGCAATCTTTTGGAAAGGGTCTTGCTCAATCTCAATGGAAAATGGGGGATGGGAGCGGATTTAGATTAACCGTTGCATCTTATCGAACTCCATCCGGACGAAATATTCAAAAACCATATAAAAATTCCGAATTACCGATTTTAGATCCTTCAGCGGCTCTTAGTACGAATGCTGAGGTTATTCTTCAAATGGAAGAGTTAATTCGTAAAACCGGTGGCCAGAAGAGCCTGCCCTTATATCAAACATTAAAAGGCAGAACAGTAATTGGCGGTGGAGGAATTTTCCCTGATTATTATGAGAAGAAAGATACAATCACTCTGCTTACAAAGGTTTTACAAAGTAAAGGAATTTTTGCAGAAACTACTATTAATTTTCTATCAAAAAATAGAGAACTATTAGAGAAACGATATGGAGAAAATTATATTAAGTTTTCCTCTGAATTTGTTGTTGATTCGAGTTTACTATTTGAATTAAAACGTGTGGCATATTCAAAAAATACATGGAATGATCAGATGTATAGTCAGGATTTGACCTATATTAGTCATTTCCTGAAAGCAAATATTTCTTACTTTTTATGGGGAAATAATGGTTTGGAATCAGTAATGATTGATATTGATAAACCGATAAAAAAAGCTATATTAGTAATTCCGGAAGCGGAAAAAATGATTAATTAACTTATTAGGATTTATATATGCAAAAAAATAAGCAAAATGTAATAATATTTTGGATCCTCTCAATTGTAATGATGGCTGCTTTTGGCAGATTCCAACGTGCCACAGGCCCGTCTTATCCGGTGAGCGGGGAAGTTACAATAAATAAGCATGAAATCGATTATTCTCTGCCCAGATCCAGTGAAGGCGATGATATTGTTTATATTAAGATTAAAGTGCCAGATACTGCTGTTATGGCTGTTATAGATTTTAAAAAATATCCCAGTTATGATGAATACAAGTCTGAAGCAATGACCAGAGATAACCAATATTTTAAGTTTCTTGTTCCCAGACAAGCTAATGCCGGAAAAATCAGTTATAAAATACATCTGAAAACAGATACTGAAGCCGTTGACTTAAACAAAGGTGAACCTGTTGTAATTCGTTTCAGAGGGTCTGTCCCACTCTTTATTATGATCTTTCATATCTTGTTTATGGCAATTTCATTGACATTATGCTTCAGAACTATGTTTGAGGTATTTATGAAGGGTAATAATTTGTATCGTTTTACTCTTGCGACTTGTATTTCGTTAATGATCGGAGGTATGATTCTTGGCCCGATAGTTCAGAAATTTGCTTTTGGTGCCTTCTGGACAGGTTGGCCATTTGGACATGACTTGACTGATAATAAAACCATTGCAGGAATAATTTTATGGCTTTTAGCGGTATGGCGTCTTAGAAAGGATCCGAATGCAACAAAATGGGTCTTAGCTGCTGTGATTTTGCTTGTAGTTGTTTATTTCATTCCTCATAGCGTATTAGGTTCTGAAATTGATTATACAAAAGTACCACAGAGGTAATAAATGGAAACGATAGTTGCTATCAAAACTCGAAGGAGTATCCGAAAGTTTAAAGATAGAGAAGTAAGTATAGAATTAATAAAAGAGCTTCTTGATGCTGCAATGATGGCTCCTTCTGCCGGAAATCAACAGCCATGGCATTTTATTATTTTACAAGACAGAGAGAAATTAAATACAATTGCAACTGAACACCCTTACGCAAAAATGCTGCCTGAAACTCCTGTTGCAATTGTCGTTTGTGGAGATCCTGATTTGGATTCATACAATGGAAGCTGGCCGATTGATTGTTCTGCAGCAACTCAAAATATTTTATTAGCAGCCCATGATTACGGTTTGGGAGCCGTATGGATTGGTGTTTATCCAAACAAAGACAGAATAAATTTAATTAGACGTGTCTGCAATATTCCAGATAAAATTTTCCCATTAGCAGTAATAGCTATAGGTTGGCCTGCTGAGAAAAGATCAACATTTAGCAGATTTAAAATTGAGAGAGTTCACTTTGATAATTGGGATACTGTTTCAGGTTGAACTTTTTACTTAATTGATTAACATAGATTGATATTTTATGACATTTTAAGGGCAGAATTAGCCCTTAAAATGTTTTTATTTAATTTCTTATCGTGAAAATCTTAATAAACAGTTAAAGAGGGTTTATGGCATTTACAATTTCATTTCATAGATGAATTGGGAAAAATCCTCCCTCTACTTACCAACAATTACTGGTATGCAATCGCTGATTCCATTATGATTAACAACAATAAAATAATTCCCGTTTGGCACGGACGCACAGTTCCAAAATAATTCTGCATAGGCTTTTGATTGATTTTTTAAAATAATATTTTGTTTGCCTTCTAATTTTTCACCATTTAAGTCATAAATTCCATCTATCGCTTCCCACAAATCAAAGCTCATATCGTACGATATTTTTGCAGTTACTGAATTGACCGATGGCAACGGATATGGTGCAGAGGCATAAAAATGGGTTGTATAATATAAGATTTCAGGCTTTGTTTCCTCTTTAACATCAGACGATTTATTTACCATTATCCTGTAATAATTCAATGGTCTGAGGCTGTCA
>JAPLFL010000030.1 GCA_026390695.1 Candidatus Kapaibacterium sp.
CACTCACAGCGGCTATCAAAATAATAATGACTTTGCCCTCCAGAAAAATGGAACATATCCTTTTCAATGAACTCAGCTCCCATTGCTGTTTGCTGTTTGCTGTTTGCTGTTTGCTGTTTGCTGTTTGCTGTTTGCTGTTTGAAATAATCAAAAAGCAACATAGCTTCTGAACAAACTTACGACTTTTATTTTAATTAACCATAATTTATTTTTATTATGGCATTACATAATAGAAAGTATTTTAAAAATCAGATTTCTTGATTAAAACAATAATTCAATTATTAATCCTTCTTATTACTTTTAAAATATACATTTTTTAAAGGTTTAACAATGAAAAAAATATTCTATCCGACTTCAATAATTATTATTGGTCTTCTGATCTTCTCTTCTACAAGTCTTAACGCCCAATTATTTGATGAGCTAAAAGGTGAAGCAAGCAAAATAATAAAAAAAGGTACAATTGATCCGCGAATCGGAACAATAGACACAGGGAGAACTAATATCGGTTTTACTGAAGCAGAAGCTGCTAAAGCCATTAAAGAAGCTTTAGTGCAAGGGACTTCAAAAGGAACGGACATTGTTTCTAAACTTGACGGCTTTTATAAAAATCCCGAAATTAAAATTCCATTCCCTGAAAAAGCTAAAACCGTTGAACAGACTCTGAGGAAAATCGGAATGGGCAAACAATGCGATAATGTAATTCTTTCAGTCAATCGGGCTGCCGAAGATGCTTCCAAATCTGCCAAGGATATTGTTGTTAATGCAATAACAAAGATGACCATTTCCGATGCAATTAATATTATCAAAGGAGATAGTATTGCTGCTACAAGATATTTGAAAGAAAAAACAACAAAAGCATTAGTCGCTGCTTTTTCACCAATCGTTAAAAAATCTCTTGATAAAGTTGATGCGACAAAATACTGGAAAGACGCTATGACTCTATATAATAAGATTCCATTGGTAGAAAAAGTCAATCCCAATCTTACCGAATATGTCACCAATAAAGCCATAGAAGGGCTTTTCTTAATGATCGCCAAAGAAGAACAAAATATTCGTAAAGACCCGGTTGCAAGGACTTCAGATATTCTTAAAAAAGTTTTCGGTGGATTATTTAAATAATAGTATTGAGTTTTAACAAATAATTGATATTCTTATTGCATCAAATTTTAATGAAAAATCTTGGTTACAGAGAACTTTTCCCGAAACTATTTCGTACGTCGTTTTTGAACGGTTTATTTGACAGGAAAGTTTTTAGTAGTTAATTTTGTGATTGTCTGAACTGAGGTTTTTGGGAAATTGTCTGAATTGAGATTTTTGGTAAAAGAAACTAAACTGGGTTACAGGAATTTAATTATTAGAATTCACAAATCCTATTATCTCTTAATCACAAAAATCCAAGTTCAGACCAAAAAAGGGCAAAAAACTATGCAAAAGTATGCAAATAGCATTAATAATCGCTACTGGTACAGCATCTCGTTGCACAATGTACTATGCAAACTTATGCAAAAGACTGCATTTTTTCATCATAAATTATGCAAATTATGCAAATCAGCACTATGATCAGACAATAATCCCAGTTCAGATAAAAAAAGGGCAAAAAACTATGCAAAAGTATGCAAATAGCATTAATAACCGCTACTAGAGCAGCATCTCGTTGCACAATATACTATGCAAACTTATGCAAAAGTCTGCATTTTTTCATCATAAATTATGCAAATTATGCAAATCAGCACTATGATCAGACCATAATCCTAGTTCAGATAAATAATCTTAGTTCAGACAAAAAAAGTTCAAAAAACTATGCAAAAGGTATTATAAGCCGTAGCAGGAGTAGCATCTCGTTGTATATTTTATTATTACCTCTGTTGTTGGTTTTGCATCAATTAGCTTTTCTTATCATCTAAAATATCGTCCACCCAGCTAAGAGCAGCCATAGTCGAAGGCAAGCCAATTGTCGGAAGTGCTAACATAACTGCATGACGCATTTCTTCGGATGTGCATCCAGTTTTAAATGCTTTACGGGCATGAGAGTGAACTGCACCTTCCATACGAGCTCCGGTTGAAATGGCCAATTTGATGAGTGCACGGGTTTTATCGTCTAATGGGCCGGATTTATGGACGGCATCGCCCATTTGTTCATAAGCAGTTGCGACTTCAGGAAATTCATTCTGAAATCTTAAGTAACGTTTTGGAATTGCCATGTTTGTATCCTTTACTAAATTTTTAAATTTCATTTTTTTCTAAATATTTCAAATTCGGTAGCCCTTAATATTAATTTTAATATTTTATTATTAACGATCAAGTATATACTTTATTTTACTTCTTAAAGTCAAATATCCTTAAATTTGAGACTGTCTCAAAAGCCTCATTTCTGTCATTCCTGCGTATACAGGAATCCCCTAAAGTGCCACTGGAAGGAGATTCCTGCATGCGCAGGAATGACAGATACCTTATTATTTCGTGTTTTCACACAGTCTCATACGCAGGAATGACATTTTTGTTAAATATGTGACTTATGAGACAGCCTCATCATTTAAATAATCAAAAAAAATACACAACTGCAAATACTTTACGAACTTTATAACTATATCAGCAGCCGTCTCTTTTAGCTTTTCCACCTTTTCCTGCAGGAGCTGAAGGTGGTGGAGCTATTTTTGGAGTTGCCATTTTAACTTCTGCAGATGCACTATTATCACCTGATAAAATCCTCGGACTTCCACCAAAGAACTTGCTCATTTCGGATAATTTCGCAAATTGAGCTTTTACATCGGCACTGGCATTGGATGATATACTTGGGAAAAGGATTTTATCTTTCCAAGCATTTATTCCACCAGAGAGAAGATATACTGCTTTATATTGTTTGGATTTAAGCAAATACCATGCTTCTGCTGCCTGAAGATTATCATCTGAATAAATAAGAATTTTTCCGTTTTTTGATGATTTTAGAGATAATAATTCTGTTGAACTCATATTTATCGACGAAGGTATATTATATTCGTTGAATTTTGCTTCGCTCCGCAAATCAATTAATTTAAAGTCGGCTTTTTTCCGGATCAGCCAATCAGCCAATTCTTCAACGCTTATATTCGATGATTTGTCCTGCACTTTCAATGCAATTTCACTTGAATTTACGGTTATTATTTTTGCTTTTAAGGGATCTCGGAAAAATAATGCCAGAAATCCCAGTACAAGTGTAAATAGCGCAAGCTTTTGATTTATGGTCATATTTTTAAAATTAATCTTCATTTATCACCTCGACTTTCTTATATCCGAATTTCTTTTCTGCCCATTCGGCTCCTGCAAATCCACCGAGAGCCATCAAAACAACTAAGAATACTATTATTCCATAAGGAATATTAAAAAAAGCAGGCATTGTAACCTTTCCCATATTGGTCGAATTAGAGAAATTCTCAATTAGAGGGTAAAGTTCTGCAAATATAAATATTCCGAGAAATACTCCTATCAAAAAAAATACGGCATCAATTTTTCCGGTTGAGCAAGCCACTACTGAAGTTCCGGGGCAATAGCCGCCAATAACAAATCCAACACCTAACATTAAGCCTCCAACAATTTGAGGTACAATATAGGTAGTTGTTACCGATAACTCAGATATATCCATAAAGCCAAAAACTGAAAGAAAATAAATTCCCAACATTGCAGTAACAATTGCAGTGAACATTACTTTAAAAACTGTTAAATCTTTGAAATAAAACTGAGCAGCAAGTTTCTTGGCTGTTCCGAATCCGGCACGCTCTAAAAACCACCCGAATCCGATTCCGATAATAAATGCAAAAAATAACCCAGTATCGGAACCAAAATAATCAAATTTAAAGTAGGGCATCATAACCATTGTCTCCTCATAAAGTATGCAAACATGTAAGCACCGCCAAATACACACATCATAAATGCCCAGCTCCCAAGATTCAGGATTGCTCCACCTGTGAGAGCTTGGCCGCTTGTGCAGCCACGAGCAAGTTTAGCACCAAAACCCATTAACATTCCTCCGAAAACAGCAAAAATCAAACGTTTGGAATTTGCAATTCTTGGTCCTTTTTCAATACTTTTTTTCACTCGACCTGCGAACATTCCAGAAATAAATCCACCGACCAACACACCAAGAACCTCAAAAACCAGCCAATCCTTAAGTGGACTTTGTTGGCCATCACCTAAATATTCCGAATAGAAATTATTACCTGTTGCATGTGCCGGTGCAACCGAATTAATGGCAACAGCCGTAGCTGTTGAAAATGCACCTGAAGCTCCCAAGCCGCGTCCCATAATGACGTAAGACATAAGAAGCACTAACCCCAGACCTAATCCCGCTAGATATGGATTCATATAAGGCTTGGGAGTTTTAACTAATTTTTCCGACATAAAAATCTCCGTAAATTGTTGTATGTAAATATCCTACTATATATTTGTTCCTAAGTAGTAGCTTGGGAACAATCATTCTTTCAGACGAGGACTTCTGACCTACTAAACTGTTGAACAAACGTCCTCGTCTGTTTTCTCAATGAAAACTATCTAAAAACCTGCCCTGACCAATGGCTGGCCTGGCCGGCAGAAACTATAACAAATCTTAAAATTAAGCCACCAAGCATAACCATAATAGGTGCTATCACTGTATGTCTAATTTTATTATTTACCGCCATCAGTTGAATAATCAAAGGTATTACAATCCCAAGACTGACCACAAATACCCAGAATATAGCTGAATATTCTCCGCTGAGTAATAATTTTACTGCTTCAATATGAACTTGATCAGACGTTAAAAATCCAACAAGTAAAAGCATAATCACTACAAATTCAAATATTAAAAAACTATTATCAGCTTTTGCCAGCATCCTTCTTTCTTCTTCTTCCCTGGCGACTAAATGAATAAATGCAGCAGCTGAAGATAGTCCTGAAGTTAAGAATAAAATCCAAAGCATAGAACTATTCCATAAAGGTCTTGCTCCAAGAGCACTTAAAAGTACACCAGTGTACATACCTAATGATGCTCCGATAATCATGCTAATCATCCCAATCGTTTGTAAGATTGAATGACTACTGTTCAAATATTCGGATATTTTCCTTAAATGTGGAAAGTTCCCATATAATTCTTCTGGTAGTTTCAGTAAAACATTAACTATTAAAACAGGATAAACTAAAAGTAAAATCCAGGCGCCCCATGACATTGGAGAAGTCCATTGAAAAGTAAGATACATTCTCCAAACATAGAGCTTATGCTCCAAATCCAAAAATAGCGATAACATGCCCAGACTAATCGCAATCAATGCAATAATTGGTATAAGAAAGCAAGAGCATTTTGTATTCTTTGTTCGACCGGTAAAAATAAAGAAACCGCTTATGATCATCATTCCTGCGACCAAACCACCTAAAAAAAGATATACTCCGATTTCCCATCCCCAAATATGCAGATGAGGATCAATTTGTAAATTGTGTCTTGTATTAACTAACTCGTGCATGTTTTTTCCCTTATGTTAAATAGTAAATTTGAGGTTTAGTACCGGCTGCAGGGATAAGACAATGATGTTTTCTTATTTCAAGAAGCTGACTTACTTTACTTTGCGGATCATCCAAGTCACCAAAATTCATGCAATAAGTAGGGCATACAGAAATACATGCGGGTAATTCCCCTTTTTCTATTCTCTGAATACAAAAAGTGCACTTTGCAGCATAACCTTCGGGATGCATAAATCGAGCATTATAAGGACAAGCAGCAATACATGCCTTGCAACCGCTGCATTTATCTTCGTGAATAAGCACCACTCCGCCTGTTTCTGCAATATGACTTGCTCCACAGGGACAGCAATATACACAAGGAGGATTATCGCAGTGATTGCAGCGTTCACTGCGGATTTCCTGTCTTAATTTGGGAAATTTCCCAGCTGTTTCGTAACTGATCCAATCACGGTTATAACCTTCAGGCACATTATTTTCAACCTTGCAAGCTACCACACAATCCATACAGCCAACACATTTTTTGGTATCAATCACCATTCCATATCTTGCCATTTTATGCCTCCCTCACAATTGTCACAAAATTAACGTTCATTCCTGTTCCACCCATTAATTTATCGGTCTTATACCGAGTAACGAGCTGAGAATCGCTTGCACCCTTTTGATAAGTATTAAATAAAGCCTTTGATTGATGGCCAAAACCATGTGCCATATATACACAATCGGTACGAATTCTTTCAGTTGCCTTAACTTTAACTTTATTACTGACAACGCCATCCTGATTTCTTAATCTGATATAATCTCCATTATTTAAACCATTTTGGCGAACAATATCATTATTAATCCAAACTTCATTTTCATCAATCATATCACGCAAAATAGGATTTGATTGTGTTGAGCCAAAAGTATGAACAGGCACACGGCCGAATAATAATCTCATAAAGCCTGCAGGTGGTTCATCGGGTTTAATATATTTTGGAATTGGGTCTAATCCTTTGTCAGCTAATTGAGGAGAATAAAATTCAACTTTCCCACTCGGAGTTTTGAAATTATATTCCAAACCATCTTCAATATAAATTGGTTTTTTACTTCCTAAAATAATCCCATTCTCTTTCAGTTCGGCAAATGATAAACCTGCACTTTCTATTCTGGTTTTCAAATAATCCTCTATATTATTCCAAGGGAAATAATTTGTTAAGCCCAATTTTTCAGATAATTTTTTAGCTATCCAATAATTAGGTTTTTGATCATCAGGTGATGAAACAATTGGCTGTCTGATTCCAACAAAAGGAATTTTAAAAGGAGAGATATTAAGATCATCAAAGCGCTCCAGATATGTTGACTCTGGCAACACAACATCTGACCATCCAGCAATTTCGCTCGGAATGACATCGACAGTTACCATCAAATCAAGATTATTTATAGCTTTTTGAGTTTCTTCCTGATTTGGCAGTGCGTTCATCAAATTGGTAGCATAGACCACCCAGGATTTGATGGGATAAGGTTTTCCGGTGATAGTAGCATCTCTAATACCGGTTGGCAATCCTTCTTCCTCATCAGCCCAGTTATATATACGATCCGGATTATCAGCTCTGGGCTGACTTGCTTCAGGATATTCAGGATAGGGATATGGTGGGACTTGCATTTTAACCGGCTTAAAGAATGCTCCTTTGTGATACCAATTACCGAGCAAAGCATTAACTAAGGCTATTGCGCGGCTTCGCTGAGCATCATCACCATACCAGGTAACGTGACGCCCGGGATGTATAAATGAAGCAGGCTTGGAACGAGCCAATTCACGGGCAGAATCTACGATAACCTGCGGCTCAATACCTGTTTCGGTATATGCCATTTCAGGTGTATATTGAGATACTTCGGCAACAAATTGCTCGAATCCAAATCCAAAATTAGAAACGAAATCTTTGTCATAAAGATTTTCCTTGATCATCACATTGGCCCATGCATGCAGCAAAGCAATATCAGTTCCGGGTTTGACAGGTAGATAAAATTTTGCTTTTCCTGCAATGATAGAAAAACGCGGATCAACAACTATAATAGAAGCTCCGTTTTCAATAGCTTTAGATAGCTCCTGCACTTGTGAATTGTGCATGTTTTCACCAAGATGCGAGCCTATCAAAGCCATACATTTGGTATTTTCAATATCAGTGCGTTCAGGCGAGCCAATTGGATCACCAAAAGTTAATTCAAAACCTACTTCCCGCGGGCCACGGCACTGAGCAAACGATGGTGCAAAAATATGGGGAGTGCCATAGGCTTTGAATAAATGTTTCATGAAATTGCCCCCAATGCCATGTGCGAAAAATGCGACAGCTTCCGGGCCGTGTTCAGCTTTGATTTTATTCAATTTATCAGCAATAAAACCAAGTGCTTCGTCCCATGTTACAATTTTCCATGACTCTGATCCTCTTGATCCAGTGCGGATTAAGGGATATTTTAACCGTGTAGGATCCGAATAAGCTCCGACACCACCTGTACCACGAGGGCACAACCTGCCGTTACTAAGTGGATCGAGAGGATTTCCTTCGATTTTCCATAATGTCCCATCCTTTACCGTAGCTATAGCACCGCATTTCCAAAAACAAAGATTGCAAAACGTCGGAATTTTATGTATTCCTTTTTGCAATTTGTCATCGGCAATGAGTTTTGAGCCTTTTGATAAGTAATTTACAGGACCTATCGTGGCTGCTGCTGCAAAGGTGGCTGATGAAATCTGAAGGAATTTCCTGCGTGAAACTGACTTCATAATTGCCTCGTATTCATTTTGATTGATTCTTTTATAGCGTCGCATCTATTGTGCGATTTATAGACTTCACATGTTCTGCATTCTTGTGCCTCACAAACATTTGATTTATGCTTATACATCCAGCATGGATTAGTCGATCCTGTGTATGCTTCACAATTCTCACGATCGCTACCAGAGCATCTTTTGATAGACCAGCAAGGGATCATTGAGTACAATGTTTTTATCGAAGCTATAGAAAATTTTTTATTTGTTATTGAGTCCCGAATACATTCCAGCTTGATTATATCGTTTTGTGAGTATAAACGGTGCTTTGAATCTTTCTTGAATGGGATTACAAGCCCTTCGCTTTCATAAAGCCTGAGCAGGTGAACCGAAACTTCAAGCATCTCAGCAACCACTCCTATTCCATAAAGCGGAGCATCCGGATCAAAATTATTTTTATTTACTATTCCCATATCTATTTTTTAAAATATAGATTATCAATATTCAAAATTAAGAAAATAAAATTTACTAACCAAATAATTTAGAAATAATTTCTTGATTCCATTGAATTTAGGAGACACTTAAATTAAATTTTATTCAATTTGATTCTGATGTTATGCCCGGCAATAATATTATTACGCTGCACATATTATTATATTTTTGAATTAAACTATATTTAACAAACTAATTTTAACTTTCATCTCTCTTCTGGAAATTTAAAGCTCTAATCCAATTGTCTTTTCTTTTTCGTATTTTTGTATTGGTTTTTCAATAATTATGAAATTTATTATCCATGATTAGTTACTTTAGAAAATTCTTTACTTCAGAACAATCCGGTGGTCTGATTCTTTTAATTTGCACTGCAATCTCTTTGATTATTGCAAATTCCCAATTATCATCTGCTTATGCTGAGTTCTTTGAAATTAAACTTGGGCCTACTTTAATGGGATTTGTGTTTCAAAAAACAATTCATACTTGGATTAATGAAGGATTGATGGCTGTTTTCTTTCTTTTAATCGGATTGGAAATCAAACGCGAAATGATCAGCGGAGAACTCTCAAGCTATCAAAAAGCTATACTTCCAGTAATTTCCGCAGTCGGGGGAATGATCATGCCAGCATTCTTATTTTTTATCGTAAATCACAATAAACCAACAGTTTCCGGCTGGGGAATCCCGACAGCTACCGATATTGCTTTTTCATTAGCAGTTTTATCATTAATCAAGGGAATCCCAAAATCAATAAGGATTTTTTTAGTTGCTTTAGCCGTTGCCGACGACATTGGAGCAATTATTTTGATCGGAGTTTTTTATACTTCGTCATTCAATTTGCTTTACTGTGCATTGTCGCTTCTGGTATTTGCTATTTTATTCATTATAAACAAGTTGAAAGTCAAAAATATTGTTTATTACTTGGCTTTAGGATTAATTTTATGGCTTGTTGTAATGTTTTCGGGAATACATTCCACCATTGCTGGAGTTCTATTAGCTTTTACAATACCCTACGAAAAAGGAAATCGCAATTCTATTCTACATAAAATAGAAAATTTCCTTTTTAAACCCGTTGCATATATAATTCTTCCACTTTTTGCATTAGCAAATACCGGAATTGAAATACAAAATTCATTTTTTAATCTAATAAAATCGCCGGTAAGCATTGGAATTATAATCGGTTTGTGTTTGGGTAAACCCTTAGGAATTGTATCAGCAATTTACATCAGTTTTAAATGCAAAATCTCGCCATTACCAACAAATACCAGCTTTTTAAATTTGATCGCACTCGGTTTTATTTGCGGAATTGGCTATACAATGTCAATTTTCATTTCGACTATAGCGTTTTCAAATCATGTATTTATAAATGAATCAAAAATAACTGTATTAATTGCATCTGTAATTTCGGCATCAATAGGTTTAATATTATTTAAAATATCGAAAAAAATAATATAAGATATAAAAACCTGAAGGATACCGCTTCAAACCCGAATTAATTCTATATTTCTTACTACAAAATAGAATGATGATATTACATTCTCAGTGAAAATTTAGAATTGTTTATCGGTGTATTAAAATTACAGTTTATTAAACCCAAAATATTCAAAAGATATTAAAATATTTCTCCTACTCCTTTTTTTCAAAGGGAAATATAATTAAATTTTCCTCTTTGCAAATGCTAACAATTATATACATATTTTAAATATTCACAGAGAAATGGATCAAAATCCTTAGTAGAATAATTTTAATATGTTAGACACAAACCTTATTAACTTATTATTATTAATAAATCCGTGGTAAATATTATTAAATCTGTAAAATTATTTAATAATCTTTTGAAAAATTTAATGAAGCACTTGAAAGATAAATTGCAGCTGACGGAAGATAATTCTAAGCCGACGGAAGATAAATCTAAGCTGACGGAAGATAAATCTAAGCTGACGGAAGATAATTCTAAGCCGACGGAAGATAATTCTAAGCCGACGGAAGATAATTCTAACTCGACGGAAGATAATTCTAAGCCGACGGAAGATAATTCTAAGCTAAAATATATTCATATCAGGACAAATATTTATCTTTTCATCAAAAAAAAGATTTCTTTTTCATGAATTTTCAATGTTATACGTGAAACAGATTTCAATATTTGCAGTAATTTCTATGAAATTTAATCACAAATTAGTATAAATAGAGATTCCAGTCAGATATTTAATCTGACTGGAGAATTATTTTCTGAATATTGGCAGTCTTGATAATAAACCAACTTATTAAAAAGTCGCTATAAGGCACTAACTTAAAACTTGAATCGGTTAATCAATTCTCTGCATTTTTTATCATTATGAGGAGCATTTTATATTTAGTAATTGCTTTCATTCCGTGAGGTTCGCCGGCAGGCATGACGATTGTGTCACCAGTTTTGAGATTATATGAAGCCCCCGAAATTGTTATATCGACTTCACCATCGAGTACATAAACCATTGCATCAAACGGCGCGGTATGTTCGGAAAGCCCTTCTCCGGCATCAAAACCGAAAACCGTAACGGTACCGGTTGGCTTTTTAATTACAGTGCGTGAAACCACAGCGCCATCACCAATAGTAACTAATGATGCAAGATTAGCAACTTTGCTGAATACTTCTGCATCAACTGGCGGCTTTTGTTTTATTTCAATCATATTAAACTTTCAAATTATATAAAAACTTTTATTTATAGACGATTATGTCTTATAATAATTATTTAAATTGCATAATTTATAAATACGAAATGAAATTAAAATCAGTTTATATATGTTCAAGTTGCGGTTCGCGAAGTCCGAAATGGCTTGGTAAGTGCAATTCCTGCGGCGAATGGAACACTTTTGTTGAAGAATCCGAACCTTCATCGGGTACAAAAAGGAAATCCATCAAAGAATTTAATGTTCCGATACAAAGATTGAGTGAAATACAGACTGGAACTAACTACCGCAATAAAACAGGGATTTCCGAATTTGATCGAGTACTTGGTGGCGGTATAGTTCCTGGTTCGCTGGTATTAATAGGAGGAGATCCGGGAATAGGCAAATCGACGCTTCTACTTCAAATGTGTGCGGGAATAGAAAGTCTGAATGCACTTTATATTACAGGAGAAGAATCGGCAGAACAGATCAAACTCCGTGCCTCAAGAATAAAAAATATAAATACAGATTTAGAGATAATGTGCGAAACCTGCATTGAGTACATAGATTCGGCGATCAAAGCAAGTCATAATAATCTGATTGTAGTGGATTCAATTCAATCGGTCTATTCGGAACGAGTTGAATCAACGCCAGGATCGGTGCTGCAAGTGCGGGAATGCGCTTCATTACTAATGCAAACTGCCAAGAAAACAAAGAAACCGATTTTTATTGTCGGGCATGTTACAAAAGAAGGAGTGATTGCCGGTCCAAAGGTATTGGAGCATACAGTTGATACGGTTTTGCAATTTGAGGGAGAAAAAACATATTCATATCGTATCCTTAGAGCTGTGAAAAACCGCTATGGCTCAACAAACGAGATAGGGATATTTGAAATGACAGATGTTGGATTGCAAGAAGTGAAAAATCCATCTGAAATATTCTTAGCCGCCCGCCATTTGAGTGAACCCGGAGTAGCAATAGCAGCAGCGATGGAAGGAGCCAGACCGCTATTGATAGAAGTTCAGGCTTTAGTTGCTCCATCGGGATATGCAGTGCCACAGCGATCCGCTACTGGATTTGATTATCGTCGTTTGCAGATGTTAGTAGCTGTTCTGGAAAAACGACTTGGAATTGCCTTTCGTCAGAATGATATTTTTATCAATATTGCAGGAGGAATTACATTAAACGATACATCAATGGATTTGGCTTTAGCTGCGGCGATGGTAAGTTCATTAAAAGATATGCCGATTGATCCCGAGACTGCAATAATCGGTGAAGTTGGCCTTACGGGCGAGATTAGGCCGGTCGGAAATATAGAGCAAAGAATCAGTGAAGCAGAGAAATTGGGATTTAAGAGAATCCTAATTCCGGCAGGGAATTTTAAGAAAATCAATAAACAATACAAGATCAAACTTGAGCCATTGGAGCGAATTTCTTTAGCCTTGGCAAAATTATTTTAGCCATTATAATAAAAATATTTAAGAAATTTCGTAATTTGCATATCTGAACCGGCGCATTCGTCTAGCGGTCAGGACACGGCCCTCTCAAGGCCGCGACAGGGGTTCGATTCCCCTATGCGCTACAAAACATCTTGGCTAAATACATGATAAATAAATACTTGTTGGATTGCAATCTCATAAATATTGACAGTTTGTTGTCAGTTACGACACAGATTTTTTCATTATTGTTTAGAAAATAATTTATACTCACATAATTTTGAGACAAGGATAGATCAATGAAAAAAGATATGACAAAATTTCATTCATTTTTTAATGAGTATTTCCCAAATTCTACTAAAATATTCGATTTCCTGCAACTATGGCCAGATTCGCAATATTTTATTGCAATTGATGTATTTGTCAAAAGTATAGAGAATGATATACATCTTCCTGAATTTAGTGATATGAAAGCAAAGTTAGAAGCCGCTGTAGATGGGAATCAAACAAAATTTCTAAAGAATAAAGCAAAAAAAAGTCTTAATGATATTCGTAATCAGATTAAGATATTAATGTATAAATACAACACAACTTCTAAAATTCCTTGCTATTCATTTGATTTTAAAAAAATTTCTGAATATCTTAACACGAATTCCTTCAATACCGCAGAGAAAATCATTTATTTAGAAGAAATAAAAGAAGAATTCCGCCTTTATCGTGAAGAATATGCAACGATAATTTATAAATCCTTTACGGAACTTTTTTCAGATGAACATTTTTTTAATAAAGGGTTAATTCCACTATTTTCTATGAATCAGATGCAAAAAAAGGATTTACACGATTCAATTAGTGATCTTTTTAAACAAATGAAACCTGTTGAACGGACATTTTTGGAAAAAATTGAAAGTCAGATAGAAAAACTTAATAAAATCCTTGATATTGAAAAATTACAACCTTCAAAAGATGGTCTTGTTTTTGAATGGAATGGCTCAAAAACTGACTTTTTTGAGGTATTCTTTGCATTATTGGAAAAAGGTACGATCAATTTTGACGAAAAAATGAAAACTATAATAAAATTGGGTGAACTTTTCGGTATAGAAATAAATTATCCAAGTCAGCACTCAGAGCTAAAAAGAAGATATACAGAGGGTGAATTACAAGGTAGAACAAATAAGTTCCTAACCAAATTATCCTCTACTCTTCATAAAACATTTAAATAATAAACTGATATATCCCTTTAAATTTCAAGGTATTAAAAAATATTTATACCTATATTTGTATAGGTCATGTATTTATTCATATATGTTTGTATCCGAAATTTTTTTTTAATAATCGGATTATTCCATGATCAAACAAATTTTAACAAGCATCTCTCCTGAAGAGCTTCAGGAGCTAATTTCCGCAGCTGTTGCAAAGGAATTTGCAAAATGCAATCCAACTCCAATTTACCAAAACGATGATCTAATCAAGATTCCAGACGTTTGTAAACTTTTTCATGTGACTAAACCAACAGTTCATAAATATATGAATGAAGGTCTATTCCCTACTCATCGAATCGGTGGCAGAGTTTTCTTCAAAAAAAGTGAAGTGATTCTCGCTTTACAGAAGAATAAAGGAGTTTGCCATGAATAAAAAGCTACTGATGACCACTCAATCTGCCGCACCCAATGCAGATTACGTAAACAGCACATCACTGTATCATAGCTCAAGTGATGAAGAAAGATCATATCTTTTAAATTATTTTAATAAGGCAAAAGAGAATATTTACAATAATATTCGCAAAAGTGAGACTGGAACTCGGAATAATATCTTAAGTAAAAGTGCTTTTGGTCTGGGACGCATTTTCGGAGGTTTATTATTAAAGGGAATAAGTCCTGACTCGGAGTATATTATCAAAGATGCTTTAGTTAAATGTGCAATGGCATGTAAAGAGCCATTGCCACATAACGAAGTACAAAGTACTGTTTTCCGAAGTTTTAATAAAGGGAAGAGCAACCCAAAACAATTTACTAAGCAGTTCCAATTTATTAGATTAAAGCAAAACAAAATTACTTCAATTTTACATGAACAAGCAGAAGTTGAAATTATCCCCAAAACAAAGCGGCATATTCGACTTATTACTCAAGATGAGAGGAGGTTTATTTTTATCCCAGATGACCAAAAAAATTTCAGGGCTGCTACTGAATCAGATTTAGAACTAATTAGCTTGTTACTTGGCAAAAGATATAAGATCAATACACTTTCGCTTCTTAATCTTCAAATCTCGCTCAATCCTTATGGCATTGCATTTTGGGGAACCGAGCAGCATGAATTCAATCCTATGACTCTTAGCCGCTATCTTTGGGTTGAAGGGCGTACAGACTTAGTTTCACTTGTAGAGCATAGATTCCACGAGAAATATGGCATAGTTTCGGTTTTTAATAAGACAGCCAAAATTGAATTGATGTTAGGTGAGCATTATTTTATACTCGACAGAGATCAAAACGCAGAAGGTATTTTGAAAAATATAGAAAACTTGGCAAATTCAACAAAACTCAAGTTTATCAGATTACCTGAACAGTTCAAGGATGTAAGTGATTGGATATTCTCTGACAGCTTTCGATTAGCAGATTTTGAAAATCTTATTGTACATTCTGTTTATTATGTTTCGGATATAGCAGTTTCTCACAAATCTCAAATTCTCAAAGTATCAGATTTGTTACAAAAAGAAATTGCTCCGATTCAATATCTTATTGAAGGTTTGTTACCAGTAGGTTATACTTTGCTTTCAGGAAAACCTAAATGTGGTAAAAGTTGGCTTTCATTACAGATGGCTTATTGTTTATGTGTTGGTATTCCTTTTCTTGCTGAATATGATTGTGAACCTACAGGAGTTCTCTTACTTGCTCTTGAGGACAATGAATCCAGATTACAAGATCGGTTACTTAAAATAGTAAATAATGAGAATAGAGCATTCATAGAAAAGAATTTCTATTATTTAACGGAGCTTCCACAGCTCCATAAGGGCGGTTATGAGAAGTTAATAGATCATTTAATTCAGAATCCACATATCAAAGTAATAATTTTTGATACTCTAAAAAAATTGTTACCTGCTTCAAGGCATCAGCATGATTACGAACATGAATATATTGAGGGTGCTAAAATTCAACAGTTCTGTTTTGAGCATAAAATTAGTATAATTGGTATAGCTCACAGTAAGAAGTCGGTCGATTTAGATGATCCGTTTACTGATATTATGGGTTCAATTGGATTTACTGCCGCAGTTGATACAATGATTATTATGAGGAAAGATAAAAATAATCAAAAACTTTTTATTTGCGGTAGAGATATTCCAGAAAAAGAAATCGAATTAAATCGAGAGGGTGCACTTTGGACTTATAAAAACGAAAGCTCAGTTGATGATTTAATCGAATGGCATAAATTCATTAAAGAGTCTTTCATCCAAACTACGGTCTTACAGAAAGAAGTTTGTCAGCATTATGGAATTGCGAGAGCTACTTTCTATCGTAAGGTGGAAATTGCTATTGGCGAGGGAATTCTAAGTAAGCCTAAACATGGTTCCTTGTGTCTAAATGAAATAAGGAAGAGAAATTGAGATTTTGAGAAAATAAAGAAAATTATTAAAATGAACTATCCATTTTTGATTTGTAATTGATACGAGATCATTAAGATTGAAAGTCAATCGGAACTATTTTAGATTATTATGTATTTGAAACACAGTTATGATTCTGTATTAATTATAAAATAAGCAATAAAAAATATAAAAATTGGGGTTAAATGTATGCAAATGATTAGGATATACAATAAAATCAGTGTATTTACAGGAACGGAGCAGGTGATTTTAGCTATTTTTATCACCATTCTATCACAATACGTCCTTAGATTGTAATAATCGGTCATCAAATTATCATCAAAATCAATTATTTTGATGAGTAACAGGTGATAAAAAAACAATTTAAACCATAACATTTCCACTTTTACGTAATAGGAATATTGAGGAGCTGCAATAGGTCTTGAGTTTTCTTTGTAAACTCCGATAAATACCAAATATCATTAATTTTTGCCTTTCTTATTTCTTTTAAGAATGAAATTAAATCATAA
>JAPLFL010000029.1 GCA_026390695.1 Candidatus Kapaibacterium sp.
AATAATGAACTGATCTGGAAGCCAGAGCATTTATCGCAAGGCAAATACTTCTTGAATGCCGAGATAGACGGAACGCTGCTGAGTAGAGAACTGATTTATTTAAAATAATGCTGGTTAAAGCAGAATGGAAGAAATGGGAAAGAGGCTATCTCAAAAGCCTCATTTCTGTCATTCCTGCGTATGCAGGAATCCCCTAAAGTGGCACTGGAAGGAGATTCCTGCATACGCAGGAATGACAGCACTACTTCTCTTGTCATTTATTTGTGCACATCCAGGAATCCCCTAAAGTGGCACTGGAAGGAGATTTCTGCATACGTTCAATTGACTGCCTTCAAGTAGGAAACGATATAAGTTCCTTAATTGCATATAAAATTTCAATCGCGTTAAACCCAGATATTTCATTAGAATTTTATAGTAAAACCTTTTTCCAAAATTCCCTTCCTTGAGGAAGGGTTAGGGAAGGTGTTTGTTTAGAGGAATGAACAAGAAATATTTAAAGACCTTATTACTTTATTAAAAATTGAATACATTTTTTATTTTTTAAATGATAATAAGCTAATAAGGTTTGTGTCTAACATATTGAATTTATTCTACTAAGATTTTTGATCCATTTCTCTGTGAATATTTAAAATATGTGTATAATTGTTAGCCTCAGGAGAGGGTTGAGGTGATGTTTCCAAAGGACTCTATATTACAAATTGATTAATCTGCGTTAAATCTTAATGAAAAATCTGGGTTAAAAAAAGCTTGGTCAGTATTTACAACTAACCAAGCTAATATATCAAATGCAAAGACTGAAGTATGAAATAAAACTAAACTGATTTATTTCTTCTTTTTCTCCTCCATTTTTAGGCGACGTTTTTCAATTTTTTGTAATTTCCTATCAACTGCTTCAGCTAAATTAATTTTTCTTGAGTTAGAATAGTTCATTAGCGCTATAAGTACATCAGCGGCTTCGTCAGCAAAATACTGATGGTTAATTTTACGCCCTCGCCAACTTTTTTTCTCAAAATTTGCTAACTCACCCGCTTCACCGTTTAATTCAAGACAGAAAAATTCAGGTGAACGCACAGGGAAGCATTCAGACTGATATTTATCAAATTCTTTCTGAAGTTTCGTTACAAAATCCTGAACATTCAGGTTCATTTTATCAAAGTCCACTTTTTTCAATTTTAAATGATAAATGATTAATGATTAATAATAAACCATTAATTCCTAATTCGTAAATTATTATTCGTAATTAAATAACCTCTTCCTCGTTAGTATTTTCTCTCATTCGATATCCAACGCCACGAATGCTCTGGATCAGAGGTTTGGTATCATCACGATCAATTTTGGAGCGTAATCTTTTGATGTAAACATCAATAATATTTGATTCAGGATCAAAATTATGCTTCCAAACGTGCTGAGTTATTGTGCTACGGCTGAGGATACGGTTTTTATTACGCATCAGATATTCAAGAAGCGAATATTCCTTTGTTGTAAGTTCAATTTCAACTCCAAAGCGATAAGCAGTATGACTGATTGTATCAAGCTCAAGATCATTACACTTCAATTTGGTTGATTTATCCGAGCTGGAGCGTCTCATAATAGAACGCAGACGTGCAGTGAGTTCTTCAAAACTAAATGGTTTTGGCAAATAATCATCAGCACCGAGATCAAGCCCCTGCACTCTGTCTTCGGTTGTTCCGCGAGCAGTAAGCATTAAAATCGGAGTGGAGAATCCATTGCTTCTTAATTCTTTTAGAATTGTAAATCCATCTTTTCCGGGAAGCATGACATCTAATAAAATGGCGTCGAATTGATTATTCATAGCCATTTCAAGTCCTTCAATCCCATCAGTAGCAGTTTCCACTGTATAGCGTTCTTCTTCGAGGCCGTGTTTGATAAAGTTTGCGACTTTTCTTTCGTCTTCGATTACTAAAATTTTCATAAAACCCCCTATATGGTAAAAAAAATATTCAATAAAATTAATTACTTACGAACAAAAATCGGATAAACATCCTTGTCTCCGTTTGATAATTCCAAACTTAAATAATACATGCCATTGGCTGCCCAGCCTGTAGAGCCAATCAGTCCATCCCATGTGTCAGTGTATGCAGTTTCTGGCTTGCGAGCTTGATTTTTCACAGGTTCTGCAACAATACGGTCATGCTGATCGTATATTCTTATTGTAACATTAGTCACAACCGGTACTTTATACACAACTTCAAGAATTTCACCATGCTGTGGACTAAAAGGATTGGGTGCGACGATACTGATATACTTGGGTTGTATATTTCCTAAAAGTGTGTCGGTTCGTACACAGGAATTTTCGCAACAGAAGCGCATCAGAACCGTGTTAGGCAGTTGAAGTGGTATAAGCCAGCTATACTTCTCTTCTGCTGTCGCTACTGTGGTGATATAAGCAAATGACCTTCCATTATCCGAGGATACTGAGATTGATACAGAATCGCAAGGGAAAAGGATCTTTGCTTTTGCCCAATGGAACTGCTTTGTTGGATCAGCAGTCATGTTTGAATCAATTATTATGGGAAAACTTGTTGGCAACAATTTCATTCTCCCGCCTTTAATAGTATCTGACAAGAATGCTCTATACGCAATATATCTGATTGAAATACTGGTATCGGGCGATGGATTTGAACAACTGAATATCCCAAGACATGGAATAGGTACGGATCGAGTAAAAGATCCCGAACCTGATATTGTCATAGATCCGAGTTTTGTCCATGTAGAATCGTTAAAACTGTAATAAAAACCTATCGAATCAAGACACATTGAACTACCTTTGAAAGTTGCAATAGTTCCGACTTGATAGCCAGCACTGTTTAAAGTATCCATTGTCAGAGAAGGTGCATTAAATTTTAATACAGTTGTTGTATCATAAACTAAAGACGAATTGTTTATACCACGAACAAGGAACTTGCCTTCAGAGCCGAGGATAGGTAAATTTGCACGATAATAATAAGTAATAGTGTCATTATCGTTTGATAGATGAGAAGCAATAGGGATTAATGTACCAGATGGAACTCCGCTTATATATGTTTGAAATAATAAGTCAATATATTTTTCACTTTTCATAATATTCACCCATTTTATTGCTACCGAATCGCCGGCACAATACTCTCCAATAGGATTAGTCGCGACTTTAGGAGATATGACTTTAATGGTTTTTTGAATTGTTGTTCCGATAATATAAGTGCTGTCATAAGTTGTAACAATTATATCATTTAATCCGTCGCCTTCAATATCAGCCACTTCTACAGCGGAGATAGTCTCATTTTTAAAATTTTGCTGGAATACAATGTCAAATCCGGGGAAAGATAAATCCGAATAATCTTTCATTCTATAAACTGTTAAATTCGATCCATCCACAACAATTATTTCATCTTTTCCGTCGTCAGCACCGTCAATATCATTGATAGCAGCCACCCAGCCGAAAATATTTGCAGTACATAGCGTATCGAAATTATTAAGAAATGTATTTGGCAGATCTGATTTCGGAACAGGATTAGTATTATATCTCAAAATTGAAATTTTTGATCCGGCATAAGCAAAGTCGCGGCTGCTCTGGCTTACAATAATTTCATTACCGGGATTATTTGGATAATATGGCAATACTTCATTCGAGGCGTTCCCATCCAAATTACCGACAGCAACGCTCCAGAAGTGATTTTTCCCACCATAATAAGGAGCTGAATTTAATGTATCAATTCCGCCGGGGCTTGCCATGTTTTTATTGCAAAGAGTAAGTCTGGAAGTACCTTGTGAGCTATCAGCCCCAAGATACTCTTCTGCTACAAGAACAAAAATACTGTCCCCACCAATGTTATTCCCATCGCGAACATCAATATAAAATGGTCTGACTCTTGTTTTTGTACCTGTCGGAACAAAATTGTTGAGAGAATCAATCAAATTAATTTCTGCAATAGCCGGTTTGCTAATATCAGCTAAAAAAATCAGTGGCATACTTGCATAAGATTGTAAGGAGTAAGGCCCGACAGTATTAGGAACTCTCACATCAAGTCCAATTGTTGGATATGTAGGTGTTGCTATAGCCGTTGTACCCGAATAGTCCATAATTGAAGGTTGAGCAAATCCGACTTCAGTACCAATTGTATAAACCGTAGCAGCATCCATAGGTGCAACTGGCATAGGAAAAGAAGATACTCGCGAACCTGCATTGAAAGCACCGATACCTCGGAAATAAGGAGCATTAAGTGGAATTGGATCGCTCACAAAAGGTTTCGACATGTTCACTGTTGCATAAACATAATATCCATTTGGGGTGATTTTACCGAAAACCGGTTTGACGCTTGCTGCAAAGTTCGGATTATAATTGTTAAGGTCAAGGGTTAAAGTTCTAAGCATTACAGCAGAATCAAAATTTGAGTAATATCCTGCGAGATAGGCTTTGGCAGTGTGAAAAGTATCCTGAGATTCAATTGTTTCCAATCCCATAATTACCGGTAGCATAGTCTGAGATGAAGGACCAGTCTGCAAAGTATCCAAAAGAACGGAAATTCCTTTCACAAAGTTCGGAACATGCAGCTTAGAGCGCGTTTTGCCCATTGCGTCGAGAATTACAAGCGAATCTCCGATAACGGCTGCAATTTCATTAGGTGCAAAAAGAAAATCATCGGATAATTTTACATTATTTATAATATTTCCGATCAATGGCTGTACATCACCAGATATTGCAGGAGATGACCATTTTATAGCCATTGAGTCCACCCGCTGTTTCCCTGATTTTGTATAGCATTTTTTGCTTGCACTGACATTTCCGTCTGGATAAAGCCAGTTTGCCGGAGAAGCAGGATAATATTGAGCAAAAGAATTATTTGAAAAGCAGCAGATAAGAAACGTTAGAATCAGCATCTGTTCTATATTTCGGAATATTGATTTTTTATTCCGTTTTCTATTTAATATTTTGTTCATAATCACAACTCCAAAATAATTAATTTCATCAAATTGTCATAATAAAAAATTAAAATAAGCACATTATTTTGTCAGAATAATATGATTATAACTAACAAACTTCATGGTTAATAATAACCACAGAGCATGTTTAGCAATACATTAAGCATAAATTGTACCAAAAAATAATTTTTATGCCATGATTAATGTTTTCTGAATAATTGATGAAATTTCCCATCTTTTATTAATAATCGGATTTTATTATCGCTGATCAAGTTTGGTAAAAACTTTAATTGTGATATAGCGCTTTTACAGCTTGAGAGAGGGCTGTTACATTCCAATTAGTCAATGTCAGTGTAGGTTTTAAAAACTCAAAACTGTCATTCCTGCATGCGAGACTGTGTGAAAACTACCTTTTCTTGTCATTCCTTCGAATGCAGGAACCTCCTTCCAGTGCCACTTTAGGGGATTCCTGCATTCGCAGGAATGACAGAAACGAAAATTATGAGACAACGTCAATTGATGATTTTCGGAAGAATGACATTCCATTGGAATTTCATAGTTTTCACACAGTCTCATGCGCAGGAATGACATATACTAATTATCTCAGAGCCATCTTTTCTTTTTAAAATAAAAGAGCATAGCTATACTGATTAATGACATTAAAATTAATACGGCAAAATATCCGAAATGCCACTTCAGTTCAGGCATTACTTCAAAATTCATTCCATAAACACCGGCTATGAAAGTTAATGGCATAAAAATAGTTGAAATTATAGTCAGCACTTTCATAATCTCATTCATCTTAAAACTTGAGGTCGAAAGATAAACATCAATCACAGTTGCAGCCATATCACGAAGGGTTTCCGTTGCTTCCAATGCTTCAATGCTATGATCATACAAATCTCTGATAAATGGAATTGAGGACTTGTTAATTAGAGATGTTTCGCCAATATCAAGATTATGCACGAGCTCGCGAACCGGCCAAAGCATTCGGTGGAAAATAATCAGATTTCTTTTTAATTTTTTTATCTCAGTTAAAGAGCTCTGATTCTTATTAGCAAGCATATTTTCTTCAATATCGTCCATTTTATCATCAAGTTTTTCAAGAGCTGAAAAATAATTATCAATTATAAAATCAATAAGAGCATAACAGAGATAATCGGCATCAGATGTGGATAATCGTGATTTCGGGACACGAATTCTATCAATAATGGGTTTGAAATAATCAGGACGGGATTCTGAAAAACTAATAAGTAGATTTTTTCCTAAGATTAAGCTATGCTGCTCGAAATTTATTTCGTCATTGCCATTAAATCCGACAAAGGATTTAATAGTAATAAAAATGTAATCGTCATAAAATTCGACTTTAGAACGTCTTTTGGTATCGGCAATATCTTCGGTAATGAGTGTGCTAATGCCAATTTTGGAACAAATTGATGTTAAAAGTGAAGTATCATGAATTCCAGTAACCACAAGCCAGCAGGGACTTGTTCTATGAGTAAGGTTCAATTGGTCATCAAAATCTTGGAGCTTATTTTCAGAAAAATTATTCTCATCGTATTCAATAAATTTTATTTCGGGAAATTCAAGTTTGCGCTCACCAACAAAAATGACGGAACCTGGGGATAGTCCTGTTTTTAGTGATTTTAAACTCTTATTCTTCTTCATATTAAACCAACTTTAATGTTAAAAATTAAATCTTAAAACATAAGTTTAACCTTAGGTAACATAAATTTTATTTTTTCCTTTTCTGAGTCAGGTATAGGATTATCTCGCAACTGCAGCGACTTTAAGCTGTGTAATTGGCTTAAAAACTGTGGAAGTTGTGAAATTTTATTAAAATTGAGCATGATTATCTGAATTTTCTTCAAATTTGCTAAATTAACGGGAAGTTCAAATAAGTTATTATTATCTAACTTTAAAGTTTTCAGTTCAGACATGTTCCCAATCTCACCCGGGATTGAGAGCAGCTTATTGTTCGACAATTCGAGCATTTCAAGTTTATTCAGATATGTAATTTCTTTCGGGAAAATTGATATAAGATTATCTTTCAGCAACAGACTTTTTAGCGAATTCAATTCGGTGAAATTATCGGGAAGTGATTTTATTTTGTTGTTGTTTAAATTCAGAGTTTCAAGTTTAGGAAATTTAATCCAGTCAAGAGGCAAATTCTCATTTTTATTATTTGAGATATCCAGAAATTCAAGTTTTGCAAGCCGGTACATGTTTTTGGGAAAACTACTAATTTTATTATCTGACAAAATCAGAATATTTAATTCCTGAAGCTGTACAAATTCTGCAGGCAGAGCTGTTATCTTGTTTTTTTGAAGTTCTAATTGAGTTAGTAATTTCAGATTCCCGATTTCCTTTGGAAGTTCGGTGATTTTATTATCAACAAGACTTAACTTAGCCAAATTCTGCATTTCGCCTATGCCGGGACTTAATTTCTCAATCTGATTTTTATTCATGCTCAAAGTCCGCAATTGGTGGCACCAAATAACTTGTTGAGGAATTGATTTGAAATTATTTTCATCAAGATTTAAGTCATAAAGCATGGGCAACCTTGAAAAGCCCGTTGGGAGGCTATCAAGAAAATTTCGGCCGAGTTTGAGCAACTGTAGCAATTTTAATTCGGAAATTTTCTGATGGATATGAACTATTCTGTTATTTGTAAGGTCAAGCATGTACAATCTTTGCAATGATGCGATGCTTGCCGGTATTTCTGTGATTTTATTATTTGATAATACCAAAAATCTGAGATTGCTCAACTGCGCAATTTCAGGGGGAATGCGTGTAATAAGATTGGAACTGAGATCAAGGTATTCCAATTTTTTAAAATGAATAATAGAAGAAGAAATTTCACTGACTCTTTTACCGGAAAGATTTAAAGTAATTAGCTCATCAGCGTCTTTAAGAGCATCTTCAACAGATTCATAAGTTTTATTATTCTTCTGAAGAGGAGTTAGTTTTGGTGCAGTGCTATCGCTATTACCCTTCTTGGGTTTTAAAAAAGGTTTTTGTCCGAAAGAAAAATAATTAATTAGTGTGATAAAAAAAATAATCTTTAACAGGAAGGGAAAAGATTTTTTTAATACGAATCTTATGTAGGGATTAGAGTTCATTTATAATTAAAATTTTCAAAAAACAATCAAGTAATGACGATTATTCTATTTTTTATTTTTAAATAGAATTGTTTTTTCGAATTCTTTTCAGATTATAACAGATTCGGAAATTATTGTAAACTGTCATTTTCACACTGTCAAAAAGTAAAGCGTTGATTGGAACCTCAGAATAATAGTTCCATAAATTCTCTCGTTTTCACACCGTCTCAGGAGATTTGTAACGAGAAGCAAAATTTTGCTTACAAATAAAACGATTAACGGAATTCCCATTTTTAATTTTATAACCATAATAATACTTAAAATTTAATAAGTAAATAACTTATCAAAATCAGCTTTAAATCAGTTGAAATCAATCGACAAAATAATTTACTTATTAAGTCGTTTTAAATAAATTTTATTTGTAATTGTGTAATATAAGACTTATATTACAATTTATAACTTGGACAAATCTTGGAAAAACTTATGAACCTTAAAAAAAATCACATAAAACAACTAAAGCAAATCATATTATTTTTTTTGATAGTCATTCCATTGCTTGCTGCTAATGCAGCTTATGCCCAGAAAACAATAAAACCCAAACCATCAGCACCTTCAAAACCGATATTTCCAGATAAATATTCCGATCTTGATGATGCCGGATCAAACTCTACTCTTAACGATGAGAATATTCTTTCAAGTCTGGAAAAAGCCCGCCAGAAGTATGTTCGTGCACTTTCTCTAATTCATAAGCATGACACAACATCCTCACTCAAATTATTTGAAGAAGCTATCGAAATTTTAAATAAATTAGTCTCATACCCTGGTATTGAGCACAATGCCAACTTCACCGATTTAGCTCAAACAATTATCGAAGATTATGAAGAAGCAGCAAAAAATGTCGAGGAGCTTGACGAAAGTGTCTCACTCTTCATTTTAAGAGAGAAAATTTCTCAGGAAGTCGAAAAAACTTCTATGTTACCGAATATTAAAACTATAATTCTTCCGAAAGACACAAGTAGTGCGGTTGTAGAGCCAAGTCGTCCAATAACAGTTATCCCGCTTGATACTAATGATTATGTCCGAAAAAATATTGAGTTCTTAACTCAAAATAAAAAAGGTAAACATTTTATACAAACATGCTTTGAAAGAAGCAGCAAATGGTTCCCCTTATTAAAAAGAATTATTGCTGAAGAAACTGCACCACCGGAGATTGTGTATCTGGCAATGATTGAAAGCGCTTTGAATCCAACTATTGTTTCTGGAGCTCGTGCCGTTGGAATGTGGCAATTTATTCGTGAAACAGGAGAAAGATACAACTTAAATAAAAATCCCTCAATCTGGATTGATGAGCGCAGAGACCCGGAAAAAGCCACTCGTGCAGCTATGAGATTCCTTAAAGATTTATATAATCAATTCGGGAACTGGCATCTGGTTATGGCAGCTTATGATTGCGGACCTAACAGAATTGCAAGGGTCGTGGCAAAATCCAACATTGACAAACCAACTTTCTGGGACATTTTTAAAAGTCTGCCCCGTGAAACAAGAAATTATGTTCCTTCCTTTATAGCTGTAACCAAAATTATGCTTCAGCCCGAGTTGTTCGGGTTAAAGCCATCGGAATACAAATACCTTCCCGAATACAAATACGATACATATTCACTGACTGAACCGGTAAATCTACAAGCTATTGCTAAAGCTGCTGGTACAAGTCTTGAAGAAATCGCTGCTCTTAACTCTGAATTGACCAAATCATGCACTCCTCCTGATCTTCCGAAATATGATATTAAAATTCCAGTTGGCACTTTAAGTACCTTTACTCAGAATTTTGCAAATCTCACTGCCGAAGAAAAAAAGCCATGGCTTGATCATGAGGTAAGAAAAGGCGAAACTATTGCTAAAATTGCTAAAAAATATAATATTTCTTCGAAAGATTTATGCGAAATTAATGAACTGAAAAGTGTCAAATCCAAAGTAGCTCCGGGTACAAAGTTGCATATTCCTGTTGATGCTCAGATGAATATTGCCGAAACGGCTCCTGCTCCTAAAACATCAACGAGTTCTGCAAAAAAAACAGATGATAACAAATCCGATTCCGAAGAAATTGTTCGCCATACAATTAAACCCGGCGAAACTCTTTATAGTATAGCTCAAATTTATGGAGTAAGACTGACCGATCTCCGCACCTGGAATGATATTCCGTTTGAAGAAGATAATATACCAGTTGGCAGAGAATTGATAATTGCAAAAAATCAAACCAACAATGATCAGGCTCCTGTTAAAGTAACAAAAATTGAGAAAACGAAAACAATTAATCATAAGGTAAAAAAGGGCGAAACCTTAGCTAAAATAGCCGATGAGTATAATGTTTCTATTGAAAGTATAAAGAAGCAAAATCATCTCAAGAAAAACGCTGTCAGCAAAGGACAAGTGCTGGCTATCAAGGTAAACAGTAAACAAAAAACAACGAGTCGCGACTATGCCGAAAAAGCAGGGAAATCAAAAGTAATTCATAAAGTGAAAGCAGGAGAAAGTCTTTTCTCTATTGCTGCAAAATATGGTGTCTCTGAAGATCAAATAAAAGAATGGAACCCCGGAAAAGTCGCCGGAGAAACTGTTTATAAGGGTTCCAACCTTAAAATTCTTGGCACAGAATCTTCAAAAGGATCGGGCAAAAGTAAAAAAGATTCCGCTCCAAAGACATATAAAGTGCGAAAAGGTGACACCTTGAATTCTATTGCAAGCAAATTTGGAGTATCGACATCTTCTCTGAAAGCAAAGAACAAGAAATTAAAAAAAGGTGATTTGTTAATAGGTCAAATAATAAAGATACAGTAAAAAATGAAATACAGACAACTTGGAAAATCTGGATTGTTAGTTTCCGAACTTTGCTTTGGAGCTATGACTTTTGGCGGAGATGGATTTTGGAAATTAATTGGCTCATTGCCTTTTGAAAATTCAAAACGATTGGTTGATATCGCCCTTGATGGTGGTATCAATTTTTTTGATACAGCCGATGTCTATTCATTCGGTATGTCCGAAGAATTCTTGGGTAAGGCTCTGGGTGATCGCAGAAAAGATATTATCCTCGCAACTAAGGTACGCGGAAGGATGTCAAAAAATTTAAACGATGTTGGGTTATCCCGCCATCACATTTTAAACGGTTGCAACGAAAGCTTAAAGCGCCTTGCTACTGATTATATTGATTTATATATTGTACATAGTTTTGATTTTATAACTCCACTTGAAGAGACTTTATCTGCACTCAATGATTTAGTCGGTCAGGGCAAAGTCCGCTATCTTGGCGTTTCAAATTATGCAGCATGGCAATTAATGAAAGCCTTATCAATTTCAGAACGTAAAAATCTTGAAAAATTCGTATCTCTTCAGGCTCTTTATTCACTTCTTTCACGTGATCTTGAGAATGAACTTGTGCCACTGTGCCTGGATCAGGGAATTGGTATTACACCCTGGTCTCCACTATATGGAGGATTCCTTACCGGAAAATTTCGTCGAGGCATGCCCGGCCCATCAGAAAGCCGCAGAGGCAAGGAACAATATAATTTTCTTCAGATAAATGAAGATAAAGCTTATGCGATTGTTGATGAATTAGAAATTATTTCAAAAAAATATAATGCAACAATTGCACAATCTGCTTTGAATTACTTACTAAGAAAGCCCGGCGTAAGCTCAGTAATCATAAGTGCCACCAAACCCGAACAATTGGAGGATAATTTAAAAACTGTTGATTGGATTTTGGCTGCCGATGATATTGCAAAATTAGATGCTTTAAGTTCACCATACAAACCATACCCTCACTGGATGCTCGAAATGACACGTCGTGACCGCGAAAATCCTGATAATATCAGGAGATAAAATAATTGTGTTTTGAATTTTTTCTCTGGTCAGATTTTTTATCTGACCGGAGATGTGAATTTTACTTAATAATCATTATTGGTTTTGTGATTGAGTTTGTTTCTGTTTTAAGAGTTATGTTATAGATGCCTGAGGGAAGAGATGAAATATCAATTCGAAGGGGAGATTCTTGAATCGCACTTAATGAGACGACATTCTCACCAAATATGTTATAAATATTTATTTGCTCCAATTTGGGCAGGGCAAGCCCTGCCCCTACAGAAATGGAGATATAATCTGAAGCTGGATTGGGAGAAATCTCAATCTTAAATGCTTCTGCTGACTTTGGTTTATCTTCTACTGCAGCCGGCCCGCATTTATTAAATGCACGGAGGCGGGGATAATCCTTCCCTTCGTCGATACACCAGACATTGTCGAAATACCAGCCTTCGTATGTTGATTTCATCATCATCTCGGCGGTGGTCTTTGGAATTCCAGAATATTTAAATGTGTCAATATCAGAGTAGAAGTCTTTATTCCAAAAACAATCATAACCCTTATAATTTTGATTGGGGCTATCAAAAAAATAAGTCTCAACTGGATCACAAAATCCTGAAAAATAGGAATTACGAGGGCCACTTAAACCAGCTCCAAAGCCATCATTATGCCCCATTAATGTACATGAAGAATAACAATTGATTATCAGAGCTGAACGAACTATAGGACATATCGCAGCGCCACCACCATTATAATAACCAATTAATACACCGTTTGTGTAACACTCTTCTATAAGACCACCAGCACTCAAATCTTGAGTTATTCCACCCATGTCATTACAATAAACTGTATCGTATTCAACACCTAATTTTTTTATAGTGCAGCCTAAGCATGCACTAAATAGTCCACAATTTTTAGCATGTTTTATGATATGTCCATCACCATTAAGCAATCCACTAAAAAAATTATTAACGAATATATAATTATCTGTTGCATCAATATCATTCATTAAAATATAATATCCTTCAGAATCATAATCAATTTCATTAAAATTATAAATTGTAATAATCTGATAAGGATCAGCCGCCGTACCGCTTCCTTTTCCCGAAAAAGAAATTAAATTTAATGTGCTGAAGGGAATTGCTATAAATACTAATTTTAGATTTTTCATTTGAGCTATATAAACTTGGTGCATATTTTCATTTCTTTCAACCCTTAGAGGTTTTCCGAGCCTTCAGAAGGATTTATCAATTTATTTTATCGTTGGTAATTCAATTATATTCGACGGTTGCCCTAAACCAGCCCATCTAAATCTCCCGGTTCTTGAATCTATAAATTGTGTGGCTGAATTGTTTGCACAATATAAGACTATTTTAAATTTTTGAAATCCAATTAATTTATTTTGGAATTGACTATTGTTTGTAATCGTCAAATTAAGTTCATGTGAAATATAATTATAGTTTACATTATAAATAGTGTATGATAGTGAGAATCCAAGCAAAATCTCAAAGTTATCTTTGCTTACATTAGGATTTTTTGATAAAAAGAGTATTATACCTAAATCTTTCGGTAAACTATCTAGTTTTCCTTTTAATACAATTGAATAATCGGTGTCCAATGGATTATCGCTTGTTTTCCTCCAATTTGAGTCAATTTCAAAGTTTCTGACCACTTGGTGAATTGATTGTAACAAATCAAAACCTCCAAACGGACCAAATCTTTTTAATTTTGTTGCAAAATAATTTCCGGTTGCAAAACCGAAGTCATTATTATCTAAATAGAGATTACCATTACCAGGGAAAGGAATCCCAAAAAATTCTATTGTATCATAGTTGTTTTTCGTTGACATAATATCATATACACCAGGTTCAACGTTGTTTAGTGTAAAACGTCCATTGCTATCACTTAGTGCACATATTTGAGTACCCTCAATCTGAACTTTAACATTTGATAAATTATTTGTAAACTTACCGGAAATTGATCCATTCTTTTTATTTGGATCTGCGGAATTGTTGCAACTTACAAAAATTAAAAAGCATAAAAGAGCAAATAATAAATTCTTCATATTTTATGTTATTGGTTAATATTAAATAATTTGTAAATGTACTTTATTGATTTACATACTTAGTTACTTTACGATCATCATTTTTTTGCTTTTGATGATTTTTCCATTTATCCTAATTCCATATAGATAAACTCCAGTATTATAACTATTAGTAGTAATGGTCAATGATGTCGGTTTATCAAGCACCACTACCTTTGTTTCCATAGTGGATGTTCCTTGGTTATCTGTCACAACAAATTCAATTGTACCGACATAGTGGGATGGAATAAAGTAGTTAATTATTGTTGTATTATCGAATGGATTCGGTTGATTCTGTTCTAAGATTATATCTGAATAGCAATCAACCGTATTATTTTGAGATAAATGATTTATTTTTTCTTCTAAAGAACTCAAACGCAGCTGTAGTTCTGCATTTTCTTTTATTAACAGGTATATTCTATCACATGCTTTTTGTAAACAATTAAGAGAATCTTTCAAAGTTGATAAACTTTCAGTTCTAGCAATCAGACCTTGTATAGCGGCGAAAGAAACTCCTTCCATGACTTGCGAGTTTATTGAAAGGCTGTCAGTGCCACCAAGTTTAAATTCTTTATAAAAATCCTGAGCCATTGGACCGACATAACGTATGTTTGATGATGCATTTTTATATGTCCAACTTGAAAGCGGAATTCTGGAAATGGACTTTAGCACAGATTCATTATCAATAACATCAAAATTTTCTTTTTTATATCGGTCTGAAATATAGCGCCAGCCACTTTCTCCACTTGCTAAAAATATTCCTGTAGTAAGGTAATCATTTGTGTAAAACCGATAAGCTGCATGAGCAAGACTTGTATCGGATTCATTACCATGGAATTGCATTGTTATTCTATTGTCCTCAATCTTGACTCTTTCAGCTGAGTTTGTCCGTAGTGAAAGTGGGCTGTTAGCAATTGTTGTTCCCAAAAATTTATTTGTTACAGTTGATGAATTCCCCGTCATATACCAAACATTATTCATTTGGTTATTTAAAGTGTCGGTCCTTGTGCCAAGTGCTTGAATACTAGCTAAACAGACTCCATCAATAATCGAAGTGCTTAATAACGTGTTGTCTGGAATTCCAAGAGGGAAAGCATTGTAGAAATCTTGAGCCATAGGTCCAAGCCATCTGTAATTGCAAGAATCGGTGATTGAAGTAACTGAATCTATAGTATAAGTACTATATTTCCACCTCCAATTATAAAGTGGAATTGTTTGAAGAGTTATAAGAGTTTGTTCATTATTAATATAATGTTTATCTTCTTTTAAATTACTATCTGATTTAATCTCTATACCGTTTGCATTTCGAAATAAGAACAGACCGACTTCTTCGGTACCAATAGAATTCCAAATCAATTTATATGAAGGAATATTAGGGGAGTATAAATCGCCTGTGAACCTCATAGTCATTTGATTTTTTGATGTTGATTTGGTATAGGGTTTTGATAAAGGTGAAAACAAAAGTGATGCATCACCGAAAACAAACGAACCATCGTGATCTGTTTGTGTTTCAACATGACTACCAAGAGCAACAGAATGCTCTGAAAAAATATTTGTTAAACCCATCCCTATTGAATTATTCTGGTATAAAAACAGACCATATTTTTTACGCCCGTTAATATAACCCAATCCTGTTATGAATCTATAACTTGGATAAAGATAAGAACCTCCAGTAAACCTCATTGTTAATTGATTACTACAAGTGGATTCATTCCAAATATGATTATAACTATCATTTGCATCAGTAATTAAGCAAGATCCATCATGATTAATATTATTATTATATCCAAAAGCAAATCCACGATTGCAATTGAGAGTATTATTTTCACCTATTACATAATTTCTCATTCCATTTACTGTATTTCGACAACCAAATATTTGATTTTCTAATCCATCATTAATTGAATTCATTCGTCCGATCGAAGTTGATCCCCATGAATTTGTAATTGTACTATAGTCACCGATAATAATGCTTTGTTGACAAATTAAGTTACTGTTATTCCAAATAATTGAATTGTTATTACCAAGAATCATATCGCAAAATGCTGAAGAATTACCTATACCGCTTATTGAATTATTATAACCAGCAACCAATGACCAATCGGATGCCACATTTTGATTTTGTCCTAAAATAACCGAATAATAACCAGTTTTAAGATTTATCCAATCAACCGGATAACATGACCCAGTAATAATGGAACCTTTATCAGGCAGCCACATAAATCGATTATCCGAGCCAGATGGCCAATTCATAGAATTTGATTGGGGAATACCATCAAATTTAACAACCCCATTTTTAACATGCAGTAGAACATCTGGTGTAGATGTTCCTATTCCAACATTTCCGTTATCATGTACAGAAATTATAGATTTTTTTGTATTACCCACAATATTTGCTACACTGAAAGCAGTTTTTGATTCATCATCATCATCTACTAGGATTGAAAACTTAGATTCTGGGCTCCAATCGCCAATACCAATATTAACATTCGAATAATCATTATTCTGGAAAAACCGGATTCCTTTTATTTTTGAAGGTAGCGGTGTGCAGGCATCACAAATACCCTCGAAGAGATTTTTATTAGCATCAAAATCCCATTTAATATCAAGTCCTATGTAAAAACCTGCATAAGTACCGCCTGATGTAAAATCCATAAATAACGATGGCAAACCGTTTCTTATTGGTCGAAGAAATCCAGAATTATGTAAATAAGCATTTGAAAGAAATCCCATTCCATTCAATGTTGTCCTACCCACTCTTAGTGGATTTGCATAGGGCATTAGATTCCCTGTGGTTCCGATATCTCCATCGTACCAGATTCCTATATGACCATTCTCAGAAATTTTTATATTTCTTTGATTGTTTGTTCCAATAAATAGAGGAACAGGATTTGTTGTTCCCAAATAATTTGTGGGATTAGTATTAGAATTTCCCCAAAGAGTCCAGTAGCAGGTTTCAGGACATTCAGTGGGTCTTGTTCCGCTAATCAATAAATAATTGTACGGTAAAATCTGAGCTTCACCAAAATCGGAAGGACAGCTACCACCGCCAATTGAACCACAATTATAGGTGCTTGAACTATGGGACTGGTTTAAAATAAATGCTCCATCTTCATTTGTTTTTCTTATTGTGTAAGTCGTACTCTAACAATTATTATTTTCGCAACCGCTATAAGAAGTACCTGTATTCTGCCAGCAACTTGGCTGAGAAAGCACAACAGAGAAATCCCCAGCAGGTGTTAATGGAAATGAATAAACAGATTGTTTTAGCACATCTTCAATGCCTTGTGTGAAAGCGTCATCATTAGCTATTTGACAGGCTCCTGATGTTTTCATAGATAAAATTTTCAAATCATATCGGATTGGAATTGTTAAACATTTTCGATATTGATAATTCATAGTAACCGTGCAGCTCCCAAGAGTGCTGAATACCGAGTCCTGTACCCATGGTTGAATGCAAGAAGGGGGACAATCCTGAGCATACGTCTTGCTGCCTGCAAAGCAGAGCAGTGCCAGTAGTGCCGGGTAAAAGAATACTTGTTTCATTAGGAAGAAATCCATAAATTATGGTACACATTATGTGTAATTCTGCTCCTTTTTGAATCTCAGGCCGGTCAAGCACAGGGAAGCTTGGGGTAGCAGGTTTTTTATTTTCTTATATTTCAAATTTTCAATAGTTCTTCTATATATTTTTGGTATAAAATTTGAGGTAAATCAAAAGCACACTTTCGAAACTCTTGTTTTGGGTTTTGGGTTTTGGGTTTTGGGTTTTGGGTTTTGGGTTTTGGGTTTTTTCAAAAATCATGCCAAACCTAAAAACTATACAATTTCCCCAAAAGCTAAAAATCAGTACACAAATATAAACAATAATTTGATTGATTCCAAATTATTAATATTTTTTTGTTTTTGACTTCTTGTTTCCAAGTAAGAGAGACTGTGTGAAAACGAATAAATTCCCTGAATCTGTCATTCCTGCGCATGAAGGAATCCCCTAAAGTGGCACTGGAAGGAGATTCCTGCATACGCAGGAATGACAATCCATTGGATTTTCATCGTTTTCACACTGTCTCTTGCGCGGCAATGACAATTCCTTGATTAATTCCCCTAACTTAGTGACATTACTTTGAAAAAGGGGGTAGGTTTTTTTTTATGCCTTATTAAAAATTTGGGTTAAAATAAATATTGGCACATACATTGCTATATTTTATCGGGATTATATAATTAATATGAAAGTAGCTATGAGAAAAGCATTTTATATATCGGTTTTTTTAATGTTGGGATTCTGCAATATGAATGCCCAACGTTTCGCACTATTGCGCACTGACGTTGATACTGCCCGTGCAAATTTCGTTACTGCGACTTTTTCTTTCGGGATTGATATCAAGCTCGATAGTATCAGGAAATGTCTTGGATTCAGTTTCCAGATACAATATGATCAAGTTAATTATATAAAATTCTCGAATTGTAAAATAATTGACTTCCCTAAATCATCCGAATTGGTCTATATTAACCAAGCTGATGAAAATAGTAACACCGGTACTTTATATATTGCCGCTTCACCGAAAAATCCAAAGGATACTCTGGGAATTGATAATCCAAAAACCGTTCATATTGAATTTACGGTCTCTCAAACAGCTCCACATTTACAAAATCTGAATTTTCAGTTCCTAAAAAGTGAAGCCGTGGTTTACACTGATTCAGGAAGAGTCAGAGTGAAATTGCCAAATTCATTATTTACATATAAAATTCATGGATTTATCAATATTTATCCCGGTGATGCTGATAATAATCTGATGGTCGATAATCAGGATTTTACCACAATTATTCAATTCCTTGGATTGGGAATTAACACAAAGGCTTCGAGAAGCTACCGACGTCAGAATGCAAGCACACTTTGGTTCCCACAGCGTGTTTTAGCATGGGACGAAGTTGCTGCTACCTACGCTGATTGCGATGGAAACGGTAGAATTACAACCGTTGACATGCTTGTGGCGAGAATGAATTTCAAGAAAATCCACAGTGAGGCTCAGAAATCAAAAAACGAAACTCAATCATTGAACAAAACCGAACATAAATCATTATTAACTTCAAATTCAGTTCTACTGCCGGTTTATGCCGAATGCCCTATGCCATTTATAGGAACAGCCGGAACTATTTCTTATGCCGATCTTGATAATGATTTTGATGTGATTGGTTTGAGCGATGGCAATATGTTCAAAGGCAATGGAAATTTCCTTTGGTATTCAATTTCAAAAGATACAAAAACTATAGAATTTGCCTATATAACTGACGATGATAATGCTGCGGCTGTAAAATCCGGTATTCTGCTCAACCTTGTTGCAGAGCCTAAAGCAGGAAGTGGAACAAATAATTGTCTTCCGAAATTACTGGAATGTACTGCATCGAATAATGTGACAATGTTCCCGCTTAATCAGATTACAGATGTACTCGAAACACCGGCATCAGATGCTGAATATACAGTATCGGATAAAGGAGAATATTTCGAGATAACTCTGAATAATGGTATTCAATCGGTAGAGTCGGTAAATATCTATAATCTTTTGGGAGAAAGTATTCCGACACAGATAAATTTTTCTGATAATTCAAATGTAATTTATATAAATAAAATTGCTCTCTCTGAAGCGAGATATTTTATAAAAATAACAACTCCTGAAAAAATTATCAGAATTTGTTTGTAGATTGATTCAATACATATAAATATTGACCGATAATCAGATTTTCATTCAGTTTGCCTCTGCCAGTCAGATGTTTCTTAAAACCTTTTTCCATTTTCTTCACCCTAATAGAAAAAAGTGCCACAGAAGCCCTTGATCTTATTAGCTCATTAGAAAATCTGCAATTCGATAAGAGGGTATTTGATCTATTATTTAATAGCTACGCGATAAAAGGGGGAATGGGGAATCTAATGCTACCATTATTTAATCGCTACTTGATAAAGAAATAATTTCCAGTGGAATTTATTATTATTTCCTAAGGTTTTGTTCCAATTTCCTCACAATCTGTTGCAGATTCCTCACAATCTGTTGCAGATTCCTCACAATTTGTTGCAGATTCCTCACAATCAGTTCCAATTTCCTCACAATCTGTTGCAGATTCCTCACAATTTGTTGCAGATTCCTCACAATCTGTTGCAGATTCCTCACAATTTGTTGCAGATTCCTCACAATCAGTTCCAATTTCCTCACAATCTGTTGCAGATTCCTCACAATCTGTTGCAGATTCCTATTTCACAAAATCATTAATGCAAATTATGAATAAATATTTTAAAAAACAGCAACCACTATCTGGCATCTGATATTTATTACAAACGGAAGAATAAAATGAATTTTAAAGTAAATTTAATTGAAACTTTTTTTAGTTTGAAGAGTCTTATACCACGAAATAAAATAATTTTTAATAAAATATATGAAACCAATGGAAAATAATCAATCATTAGAACAAAGACGCGACTTTATCAAAAAATCTTTAGGTTTAGCAGGGTTGGTGCTTTGTGCAGGATCAATGTCCACTCTGCTTGAATCATGTAATAGTTCATCATTCAATCCAAATCCTACCGGTAATGTTAGCTTGGACATAACAACTGTTCCTGAACTTGCAGTAAACGGCGGAGTTGTCGAGAAGACATTTGCAGGACAGTTCAACGGCACACCGGTAATCATTATTAAAGTAACAGAAACAAGTTATCTCGCATTTTGTACCATCTGCCCACACGAAGGACAAATAGTCTCTTATCCTTTGGATTCAACTTCAAATATTGTGTGTCAGGCACATAAATCTTATTTTTCCCCGACTACCGGAGAAATTATCAAAGGGCCTTCGCCAAGTGGATTGAAAAAATATACAACACTTTATGATGCAGCAACAAGAATCTTAACAATTACAGGTTGATCGTTTTGAACTTAGTCGTTCATTTGTATTTGAGAATCTACATTATGTTCCAATTAGGGGATTCATAGATGCGCACCTGTGTCAAAACGGAGAAAATTGCGTAATGTCATCCTGAATGAAGTGAAGGATCTATCCGAAAGTGGCTTTAAGAGAGATCCTTCGCTTCGCTTAGGATGACAATCCAAGGATATTGTTGGTTTTCACACAGTCTCATTCGCAGGAATGACAGAAAAATATATTTATCCCTGTAAAATTAGTGTATGGGGATTTTTTATTGTCTAATAAAAGACTTAAATTTATACCTGATACAAAATCGGCAATGACTTTTCCAAGCAGGAGACTGCAATTGAGGGGAAATTCTTCATATAAGACAGGCTCAATGAATATTATTTTCTAATCTTGAAGGATTTTTACTTTTTCGGGCTTGTATAAAGGGAGGCTAACTGAGAAAGAACTACCTTCGTTTATTTTGCTTTGTACGCTGATAGTACCTTTTTGCATTTGGACAAGTTCATTGCATAAAATTAGTCCTAATCCAGAGCCTGATTCATTGTTAGTTCCGGGCAATGTAAGATCGAAATCCATTTTGAACAGCTTTGATAAATTATTTTCATCAATTCCGATTCCGTTGTCTTGGACAGTTATTGTTATATAATCGTCCGAGTGAGGACTTGCGAAAATAAGAATATTTCCATTATTATTAGTGAATTTAACGGCATTTGAAATTAGATTTTTTAAGATGTTCATGCACATTCCGATATCAACAAAACAACTTATATCATCGGCGATATTGTTTGTGATACTGATATTTTTTTCATCAGCATGTTTTTTGACAATAGAAATACTTATATCAACAATCATTTTAATAAAAGCCTCGTCGGGTTCAAAGGTTAATGTACCTCGGCGAAGGTGCGACCAAGTTAAAAGATTATCTAACAATTCTAAGAGATGATTGGAAGTATCGCGAAGTATTTTAAGATAGTAAATTCTTTCATTTTCGTTAAAATCGTTATACTGTTCGGTCAATGATTCTAAGATAATTTTGAATGAATTAATGGGATTTTTGAGATCGTGAGCCATAATGGAGAAGAATTTATCTTTCAGATTATTCAAACCGATTAATTTGGATTCACTGTCGGAGAGTAGAATATTTTTTTCGTGTAAATCTTTGTTTAAATTTTCGATGGAAATATTTTGCTCAACCAATTTTTTATTAATATTTTTTCTCAACCAATTGATGAAGAATAAAGAAATGATGCTGACCGCACCGACTATCAATAAAACAATTAATAAGACATTAAATTTAATTTGATCTTTTTGTTCTAATTCAAGAAATTTGATTCTGGCTTCGTTTTTTTCTTGTTCATATTTGGAAGCTAAGTCTTTTACAGATTTTTGATTCTCGGCGGTGAAGAGAGAATCGCGAATGGCAAAGGCTTTTTGTGAGAAATGGAATGCGTCTTTATCTTGTCCGAGATCATGATAAACGCCGGCGAGACAAAATGCGACATTAGAAATTTCCTTAGTCATTTTGAGTTCGTTGGCCAGACTGAAGGACTCTTTAAGCACATCTAAGGCTTTATTGTTATAATCATTTGCGAGTTTTGGATTTTTATCGTTAATTGCTTTCTGGCTAAGTCCCTTGTAAGTTTCCCCGAGATTCATAAGAGAAATCTGAGTGCCAGCCTTATTATTAATTTTTTTATTTATTTCAAGAATTTCTTTATAGCAATCCAAGGCTTTGTTGAATTCTTTTAAATTGGCATAAACACTTGCGCAATTGCTGAGACTATTGGAATAGATATTCATATCCCCAATTTTCTTTCCGAGCTCGACACCTTTCAGGTAATAGCCGAGAGCCTTTTTATAGTCAGCTTCCTGAAAGTAAACCATACCGAAATTTGAGATAGCATTTGCCATAGTAGCGGAATCACCGGTTTCGGTGGCAATTTTGAGGGAGTTTTCGAGATGCTGTATAGATAGCGGATAATTCTGTTGAGCAAAATAAAGAGTCCCTAAGCTGTTTTCGACCGACGCAATTTTCTTTTTATTATTTAAATCTTCGAATAATTTGAGAGCTTTAAGCATATTTTCCAGAGCAGCGGGGAAATCGGCCTTGTATTTTAGATAAATTCCTTTAATTTGAAGTGCATTTGCGTTTCCTAATTTAAATTTTAATTTTTCGGAGACTTCAATTGATTGAGTAAAATATTTAAGCGATTTATCGGGATTTTTATTTAGATAGAAGCTGGCTAATGAATTAAGATTATTAACGTAATTAGTATCTTCCTGTTTTGTTTTAGAAATAAAAACTTCGATAGAATCGGCTTCACGGCTGCTAAGTCTTTTTGCAGCAATTCCCACTGAATTCAAAATAATTATGAAAACAGCTACAATGAGGAAAAAATATTTTTTATTTTCAATCAAATACAACCCTAACAAATTTAATCCATACAAATTTAACAAAAAATTTATAAATCACAGATATTTATTTTATTTTTCCCAGTAAATTTCAACTCTTCTATCGTCAGTATTATTTTCGGCTTTTGCATTACTTGAGCCACGAAACTCAATGGCAGCAATTTTAAAGCCATAATTGCGCAAATATTCGGCAATATAATTAGCTCTTAATTCTGATAATTTCAAATTATATTTTGCTGATCCACTCAAATCGGCAAATCCAATAATTTTTGCTATATTTTTATTTGCAGTAACCATAGTTTTTAACAAATTACTGCTTTTTTCATCGGGCTCATACTTATTATAATCAAAATATATGTTCAGCAGCAGAGCTTGAAGAACTTCTTTTTCTTTCAATTCAAAAATTAAATTCCTTCTTTCGGATTTATTTAAGGCTCCAGTACTATATTTAAGAGATTGAGCCTCAAACCCGTTAGAATTAATATTAATTACATATTCTTTACCCGAATCGAGCACACAAGTATATTCATCATCAACTTCATCTGTTAAAAATAGACTGCCATCAGAATTTTTTATAGAAAGTTGGGTTGATTTTATAGTTTTATTGCTTTTAGTAATAAATTTAACATTTAATATAATATATGGGCTTGGTCGAAATTTTTCAGGAAGGACTGCAAAATATATTCCTTCTCTTTTAACGGCATCATCATAAGACACAAAGTAAATTGTATCACCTAAAGCCGATATTGAAAGGCTGTTCTCGTCAAATTTTGTATTAAAAGCGGAACCTAAATTAACAGGAGCGGACCATTTTGATAATGAATCATTGAGCGCTTTGGACATAAAAATATCAAATCCTCCCAATCCATTGTGTCCTTCGGAGGTAAAGTACAGAGTTTTTCGGTCCCAAGCTAAAAAAGGAGATCCTTCATTTTCGATGGAATTGATTGTTATACCCAAATTAATTGCTTCAGACCATGAATTATTGTTATATAATTTATCTGACATAAATAAATCAAGTTTACCAAAGCTATTTTCATTCTCGGCAGCAAAGATTAAAGTACGAGCATCTCTTGAAATATTTCCGAAGAAGTGATCGGATTTGTTAGTATAATTTTTCAAGTTAATTTTATTAGTAAAAACCCATTTTGACCCTAATTTCTGATAAATAGCATAAGAATTTTGATTAGCACTATCGGCAAGATATGAATTATAAAACAATGCACTTTTGGCGTCAGGGTAAAAATTAAATAACACGTCTGATTCCGGATTATTAAGTGGCTTGCCGATGGGAAGTGGCATTGTCCATGATTGTCCGTTATAGGAAGAATACCAAATTTCATCGGCATCTTTTAATGATCCGCTATTATCAGGGTGGTATTTCCTGTCAAAGTATAATTTGCCTCCATCAGGAGAAATTACAGGGATTATGGTAGGTTGGAAACTATTGATAATTTCAGGCAGTCGGTGTTTGGAATACGCAGAATCAATTGCCTGAGCCCATGAGATGGTGAACAATAGTAATAATAGCGAAACTAATATTTTATAATTAATAACAGTATTAATAAATTCGGAATTATTCACAGATTTGATCTCAAAATAGTTGTTCGATTTATTTGTATAAAGACTAAATTTAATTAGTGTAAATGATATTTCAAGAATTTCCTTTCAATCATCAAATCATATCATTTCTGATTTTACTCTTTTGATCGATGCACCGAGATTTTCCAGCTTTTTTTCTACAGATTCATATCCGCGATCAAGATGATATACGCGCAAAACTTCGGTAACTCCATCGGAAACTAATCCGGCTAATATTAATGACGCACTTGCACGAAGATCACTCGACATAACAATTGCCCCGGACAGCTTTTTCCCGCCTTTGATAATAGCCACATTATCGACAACATTGATATCGGCTCCAAGTCGTTGGAGTTCGGGTATATGTTTAAATCGGTCATGATAAACAGAATCGGTAATAAAAGAATTACCTTGTGCAAGCAGCATATATGCAGTCCACTGTGCCTGAACATCAGTTGGAATACCGGGATAAATAGATGTTTTTATATTAATAGGTTTGGGATCATCGTCCATTTCAATAAAAATTTTATTACCATTCACATCAATATTGCAGCCGGTTTCTTCCATTTTTTCGATAACGGATGAAAGATGGTAAGGATTGGTATTTTCGAGTTCAACACGACCTTTGGTCATGGCTGCTGCAATCAGATAGGTAGCTGCTTCAATTCTGTCAGGTATATTTTCCTCGTCAACCGGATTTAAAGTTTCGACTCCTTCAATTATCAAATGCGAAGTACCGATTCCATCTATTTTAGCACCCATTTTGATGAGCATTCTTGCAAGGGATGTTATTTCAGGTTCAATTGCCGCATTTGTAAGCTCGGTAACACCACGGGCAAGGACAGCAGCCATTAGAACATTACCCGTTGCTCCGACAGATGAAATATCAAAATGGAACCGATCACCCTTTAATTTATCAGCTTCAGCAATTACGTAACCTTGCTCAAGCGTTATTTTAGCACCTAATTTTTCTAATCCTTTTAAATGCAGATCCACTGGACGTGGTCCCCATGCGCATCCTCCGGGAAGAGAAACTTTTGCCCATCCATAACGGGCTAATAAAGGGCCAAGAACATAGAAAGAAGCCCTCATTTTTTTTACATGCTCATAAGGTGCTTCGAAAGAGCTGATCTGACGGGCATCCATTGTAAGATCATTGCCGTTTAGTTCACAGAATATTCCGAGAGATCCAAGAAGCCGAGACATAGTCCATACATCGCGAAGATTCGGTGTATTATGCAAATGATAAATTCCGGGAGCAAGAATTACAGCAGGCATAAGAGCCAAAGCTCCGTTTTTAGCACCTGAAATTTTAACTCTTCCGTGTAATCTATTTCCACCTTGTATCAGAAATTTATCCATTTTGCTTTGCTTCTATAAAATTTTAATAAATTGTAATTAAAAAATGCAAAATTAAGGAATTGGTAGTATATAATTACTAAAAATAATAAAATAGTTTTTAAAATCAGCAATTTCTCCTGATCCTCCAGTTAGAAAGAAGTAGAAATTAACTTCGTTAACCAAAAAGTCAATGACATATTAAAAAAATGAGACTGTCTTTTATGTTGAATTCCAAGCTTTTTTTCACCTGAGACAGTTTTTTTTTAGCTTTTAAAAATTCAGGGTTCGGAATTTTTAAAAGCTCCATTTTTTTAGCTTCTCAACTGATCTTTTTAAGCCAATCTTTTATTAG
>JAPLFL010000072.1 GCA_026390695.1 Candidatus Kapaibacterium sp.
ACAGAACTATATGAATTGGTTTAGAATACAAAAGACAATGAATGGAAATATAAATAATTACTTAAAGTTAGCGCTGACATCAAATTCATCATTTGTTTCAGCAAACAATTTATCTACACAATATGTTATATCATAGCCTTTTTTATTAACAATCAACCATTATTCATTTTCCGACGCTTCATTGCGTAATTTGTTTCTTTTATTTGCATCTAATTCTATTTTACGGAGACGAATATTAGATGGTGTAATCTCAATAAGTTCATCCTCTGCAATAAATTCAATACATTGGTCTAACGAAAGTCTTCTGGGCGGACGCAAAACAACTGTTGCATCGGAACTTGATGCCCGCATATTGGTTAGTTTCTTCTCGCGGGTGATATTGACATTCAAATCTATAGTTTTATTTCGTTCACCGACTATCATACCGTTATACACTTCGGTACCGACATCAATAAACAATTCTCCGCGATCTTCCATGCCATAAGCTGCATGAGCGGTTGCGCGTCCTTGCCGGTCAGCTACCATTGCGCCTGTCATACGCTGTGGTATGGGGCCGAACCAGTGTTCATAACCATCTACTAATGAATTCATAATTCCCGATCCCTTGGTATCGGTGAGAAACTGTGTTCTGAAACCTATCAAAGAGCGTGATGGAACTTTAAATTCCAACTGGATACGTCCCGAACCGCAATTGACAAGATTTACCATCAAGCCTTTGCGTGTTTGCAATTTATTCGTTATAATTCCGACATGATCTGCTTGAACATCAATGAATAATTTCTCAACCGGTTCACATAATTTGCCATCAACATATCGGGTAATAACCTGTGGCTTTGATACCATAAATTCATATCCTTCGCGGCGCATGGTCTCAATTAATATTGCCATTTGCAACTCGCCACGTCCGCATACTTCAAAAGCATCAGTACGTGCCATATATTTAAGATTAATTGCAACATTACGCAATGCTTCGAGCTCAAGACGTTCTTTTAGGTGCCGAGAGGTCAGGAATTTTCCATCACGGCCGGCAAAAGGACCATTATTTACGTAAAATATCATGGAAAGAGTTGGTTCATCCACATGGATGCGGGGAAGTGGCTTTGGATTTTCAATCGATGTAATAGTATCACCGATCTGCACTCCCGAAACACCTGCTACTGCAATAATATCCCCAGAAACAACTCTTGGTGTTTGGGATTTTCTAAGTCCCTGGAAGTGGAAGAGCGCAGAGAATTTTACCTGCCTTGAGGCATTTTCATCGGCACATAGTAAATATTGTTTATTTAATTCCAGCACCCCATTTTCGAGACGTCCTAAAGCAATTTGTCCAACGTAAGAATCATAATCAAGGTTAGTGATCAAAAATTGAGGTTCAAGACTGTCATCTGCTTCAGGGCCGGGAATTTGGTCTAATATCATATCGAAAAGTGGCTTCAGGTCTTTTGATTCATCGCCCATTTTACTTAAAGCAAATCCTTCACGGGCATTTGTATAAATAATTTTAAATTCAATTTGAGAATCGTCAGCATCTAAATCAATAAATAAATCATAAACTTCATTTATTACTTCTTCGATTCTGGAATCGGGACGATCAATTTTATTTATTACGAGAATAATCGGCAGTTTTCGAGCTAAAGCTTTTTTCACTACAAATCGAGTTTGGGGCAGTGGGCCTTCACTCGAATCGACCAGGATCAGTGCGCCATCAACAAGATTAAGACTTCTTTCGACTTCGCCACCAAAGTCAGCATGACCGGGAGTATCGACGATATTTATCTTAACATCTTTATAAAAAATAGAAGTATTTTTAGCCATAATGGTAATACCGCGTTCGCGTTCCAGATCCATGGAATCCATGATGCGGTCTTCAACCGTCTGGTTATCGCGAAAAGTGCCGCTCTGGCGAAGCATGGCATCAACTAAAGTAGTTTTCCCGTGGTCAACGTGTGCAATAATTGCAATATTACGAATGTCAGATTTTCTCATCGTGCTTTCAAAAAACATGTACAGACGAGTGAAGGGAATAAAATTGTAATTTTTTTTTTTTTTGGAGACGTTTTGCCATTTTATGTGTCATTATGAATAGGGAATGTGCAGTTTTGAAAAATTTGGAGAAAAAAATGAAAAACTTATTACTTGTTATCACGATGATTGCTTGTGTTAGCGCTTCTAATGCAGCGTTCGACCCTAAAGGTTATTTCGATTATCTGAAAACTCATAAGGATATGACTTACGAACAATTGTTAGTTGAATATCCTGCAGGTTACTTTATTAAAAGAAATAATATTAAATTCCCAATATTTCAATATGCCGATAGTATTGCACAAAAATACAAATTGACAAAAGATGAGCTTTCACAGATAAATCAACAAGGATTTATGGTGACTGAACGGGTTTCTTATCCTAATTATTTATCTGCTTTCTATGACATCTGGCAAAAAGATCTGCCAGTCTATATTTCAACCGATGCACTACTGCATTCGCTTCATTATTCCTTCGATAGGATTATGATGGATATTGAAGCCACTAAAGAAGAATGGGGGCTTGATCCATCGCCACAAAGTTTAGTGAATCAAGTAAATTTCCTGATTGAATCAATGTGGAAGCAAATACCTAGTCTTGAGAAACTTTCTGATAATTCGATATATCTTCGTAGTTTGAAGGATTTCGATCTGTATCTGACAGTTGCCAGAAAATTAGGGGATTATAATGGATATGGAATAATCCCTTATTTTAATTCAAATATCGTTCTATTTGAAGAATTAATCTCTCAAATTCAGAGTCAGCAATATCAAACCGTGAATTTATTTGCCGAGAACGGCCGTGAATATGATTTCAGTCAGTTTACTGTTCGGGGACATTATACAAAGAATTATTATTTGGAACATTATTTTAAGATGATGATCTGGCTTGGCAGAACAGAGCTATATATAGAAAAGCCTTACTCTGAAAATGAAGAATGTAAAGTGAGTGATGATGATGTAAACCGGCAATTGCTCATTATTTCTTTTATGGCAGATGCAATTAAAAATGGAAAATTAATTAATCAATATAATCTCATTCAGGATTTATTAACATTTCTAATCGGTGAACAAAATGGTTGCTCGGTTAATGATGTAATTATTTGTAGGGATAAAATTGGTGTAAAAAATAGTCTTGATCTTATTGATTATGGCCTCAGATTTCAGTTTCAAAAAGAACTTTCATCACTTAATTCATCAAAACAACTTTATCAATCGCAAATTTTAGGAACATATCCCGACAATTTAAATCAGGTGAAACCTGCATCAGTCTTTCTATTAATTGGTCAGCGCCCTATTATTGACGGTTTTATTACTGCAAATCTTGTTTATGACAGAGTAATTTATCAAAATAAAAAACAATTACGTATGCTGCCAAATTCACTTGATGTACTCTTCAGTTTGGGAAATGACGCATCCATTCAGCTTCTTTCTAATGAGATAAACACATTTAATTATTCTACTAATTTAGCTGCTTGCAGGTATTTGGTATCCTCACTCGATTCAAATTACTGGAATGAATCATTCTATACCTCATGGCTTAATACAATCCGAATTCTAAATCCACCTTCGGACAGAAGCAAACTACCGGTTTTCATGCAGACTGCAGCATGGCAGCAAAAAAATATGACAACTCAATTAGCCTCTTGGGCTGAACTTCGCCATGATTTTATTTTGTATGCAATGCAACCATACACTGCTTCAGTTTATACTTGTTCAAATCCTGATTTCATTATCGAACCGAATCAGGAATTTTATCATAATCTCTTGTTATTATCTCAAAAGGGTATAGATATAAGTAAAAAATTTAATTTGGATCCGAACATAAAAAGTTATTTTTATAAAATGAAATCAGTTTATCAGACTTTAGATGGAATTTGTAATAAAATTATATCAAATTCTACACTTACTTTAAGTGAAACAAATTTTGGTAAATCTATTGTTCAATCATCAATTATTAATGGTTGTGCACCCACAACAGTTCTGGATGGTTGGTATTTTAGCTTATTCTATGATACTCAACTTAGTATAAGTAATTTAAATAGAGTACAAACAAATATTGTTGCTGACATTCACACTTCTCCTACCGATTCAATTGGCATTCCCGTCGGTTGGGTCAAACATATCGGGACAGGAGCTGTAAATCTGGCAGTTATCGGTACAAAAAATTATAATGGCGCTCCTGTTGCATTCGCTGGTCCTGTTTATAGCTTTTATGAATACACAACGAGTAATTTTAAAAGACTGACTGATGAAGAATGGCTCGATATGTTTAAACAAAAACTTCCTTTGAAGCCAGTTTTTACAAATTTATATCTTAACGACTTGAATGGTAAACATGGTGGAGATCAATTATCACTATGGGCAAAAATAGAAGGAGTTGAAAATGAGAAGTTGGTGGTTTCTGTTAATCCAATTGTCGTATGTTACCCAAATCCCTTCAGCACATCTTTTAAGATTGCATTTCAGATTCCGCTTCAATTTTCCGGCAATAATTGCACTATCACAGTAGTTGATATTCAGGGAAATACTGTCGCCAATTTATTATCCGAAAATATGAATTCGGGAAATTATATAATTAACTGGGACTTATCAAAAACAAATATCAATTCAGGATCGTATTTTATCAGTTTTAATATTGGAAATTTTATTAAAACCGAAAAGGTACAGTTTGTAAAGTAATAAACTTAAAGCCCACTTTAAAAGGATCATATTCTATTTTATGTTCTTTTCAGATAAATAGTAGATTGATTCATTATTATAAAATAATAAGTTATCAGGTTGAGAGATAGCGTCATCGGAAAGAGAGATAGCGTCATCGGAAAGAGAGATAGCGTCATCGGAAAGAGAGATAGCGTCATCGGAAAGAGAGATAGCGTCATCGGAAGCGTCATCGGAAAGAGAGATAGCGTCATCGGAAAGAGAGATAGCGTCATCGGAAAGAGAGATAGCGTCATCGGAAAGAGAGATAGCGTCATCGGAAAGAGAGATAGCGTCATCGGAAAGAGAGATAGCGTCATCGGAAGGAGAGATAACTCTAATAAACTACTTTGTTAACATAAAAACTCTCTTTATTGATGTAAATTCATCTCCTTCTATGGTAATCACTGTTATTTCTATGATATTCTATTTATTCGATGTTCCGGTTTCCTTTTTATATGATACTTATTTTTTATGAGTTTACAATATTTTTCTATTAAATATCTCTTCAGTTCAATCTTTTTTAATCAATTTTATATCATCTATAAAAAATCTTTTTCTTGCTAATCAAAAATCAAGCATTTTTAAAACCTGTTTGATTTCTAAAATCGTTTCACTAATAATTATTTTCTCTAATTTTATTATTAATTATTCTTTTACTAATAATGAAAAGGATCATTTGCTTGCCGCTTCCGTTTCTTTTTCTACATTTATCGGTGGTTATTATTATGATTCTCCGAATTCGATCGGTCAAGAAGTTTATATCATTTCCTATTTCAGAAAAGTAAAATCAAGCTCAGACGAGGACGTCTAAGCTACTATAAATCAAAGTAGAACAGACGTCCTCGTCTGTTTTATCGATTAATTTCAAATAGGAAATGATATTACTCGGAAATATTTAGAATTGAAAGGGAAAATTTTTCGAAGGAAATCAATCTGCGTAAAGAGAATCCGGGAAAATTTTTTATAAAATTCAGGATAAATGACGAAGGAACAGAGAAGGAAATGAATATTGAGAGGTAAATTTGAATAAACCCAAATATTTCATTAAGATTTAACGTAATTGAAATATTATAAGCTAATAAAGAGCTTTCTTAAATCTCCCCTGCCCCTCTTTTGCGGGTGAGTGGAATTTAGTTAAATCCTCCTTTGAAAAAGGAGGTAGGGGGATTTTCTCTTGCCTAATGAAATATTTGGGATAAAAATAAATTTGAATGTAAGAAGACAGTCACTGAATGAAGAATCATCATCCGGTGACGCGTTTGAGATTTACTATTCCGCTGGATTAAGATGTTTAATCAGGAAAGATTTAGCATCAGTTCTTCACTTTTATTTTAATTGATCTGTTAAGAAAACGTCCTTGTGGAGTCGATTCATCTGCTTTTTGTTGTTCCTGAAGCATTTCAAATTTAAATTTGCCTTTTGCTATGGATTCAATATACTGTTTAGTATTAGCTGCGCGTTCTTTTGCAAGAATTATATTGCGGCTTTCTGCTCCTAAAGCATCGGATGAACCTGTCAAAAGTAAAGTGGCGCCTAAAGGTAATTTTTTTGATAATTGACTGAGTAATTCTTTATTATCATCGGAAAGTACGCTGCTATTGTAATCAAATCGAAGTATTGCATCAAAATTTGTCAGATTTAATTCAAAGACTTTTTTTGTTAGTTTACTAATATCGATACTGTCAAGAAGTTTGGTTTCAATTGAACTGTTCCCAAGATCAACACGATAAGGCAAATTAATATTTTCATTAGTCAATCTGAATTTCACAGGCAAAGAAAATGTACCTTTCACTGAGCTTGTAATTGGTTTTGAGCTGATGCTGGAATTAATCGTAAGTTCACTTGAATTTTTTATGTTTCCGAAATCCACATCAACAATTAAATTTCCGTCTAATTCAGCATAACGTTGTAAATCGACAAATTCCTGTAATGGTGCATTTTTTACGATAATATCAACTCTTTGGTTTTCGTAAATACTTTCTTTAAATTCGGATGAAGACGGGTTCGAGGGAGTAAGCAATGCCTTTGTTATAATTTTATCCTTTGGAACTCCGAGAGAAGTCAATACTTCCTTAACAGCATTTGCTCTTTCCTGAGAAAGAATTATACTTCCATCTTCATATTTGCCGGAACTTGCTCCTATTAAAGTAAATTGAGCTTTTGGATTATTCTGTGCGATTAAAGCAAGCCGTGTGAATAAATATTTATGCAATTCAACGGGATTTCCAGAAAAGAAATTTGTAAAATCGTTTTTGTTTTTTATATAAAAAGGAGGAATTTCTGACTTTCCGGCATCGAAAAACACAGCATTAACTAAAGGAACAGTGGCTAACAATTCATTGCCAGTTTGTAGAGTTCCTTGATATATTGATTTATTAATATTTACGTAAGGTTTAGGTTTCGGTGGAATCGGATCAATTTTGACAATAATCGGAGGCGGGGGAGCTAAAACAGGTATTATCTCAGGTTCAGGGCGCTGTTCAAGTCCGAACCTAATACCAAGTTCGAGTCTGATAGCATATTCTGACCAATCGACATCAATGGCAACATTATTAAAATTGTAATCAAAAATTAATTGCTGAGTAAAATAAGTTGATGTCCCTATTTTTAATAAATTTTCAAAACCCATGCTTAAACCGATTGCTGGAATTGCAATAGATCTGATATCACCAGAAGCAATAACTGCATTTCTTGTTTTGATATTTTTAATTGTATCTATAAAATAAGCATTATCCGGTTGAATAATACTATAATTTTGAACAAATGAATGTGTAACAGGCAATCCAAAGCGCAAACCAGCCATAAATCGGAAGGGATAGCCTTGCTTCCATTCGGTCAGGATATATCTGATCTGGGGTGTTAATTCAAAATAATTTAGTGTAATATCTAATGAATTTCTAAATCTTGAATCTGCGAAGTTATAATTTATTGGAATTCTCGAAGGTTCGCTAATATCTACACTTAAATTTCCACTTCGATTAATATATGCCAAATCAATACCAAAGTGCATTTTTTCAGCAATTAATGTTTCATAACCAAGTAGTGCACTATAACCAAAGCCGCCGCCATTCTCAAATATTTTACATTCTTTGCACCCTTGAAATTTGGCAAATGATGAGGAGTAATAATTATATAATCCACCGAAGTTAGCTCTCAAAGCATATTTCTCAAATTCAAATGTCTTTTCAGCAAATAAGTTTGTGCTTAAACAAATAAAGATTACTAACAAATATTTTAAATTATTTTTTTTCATATTTCCTAATATAATGATTTTCTTTAACTTGCCAAAGATTGAGTTAATCTGACCGAAACTACCTTGGAAACACCTTCTTCGGCTTGAGTAATTCCGTAAAGATTATCTGCTGCTTCCATAGTGCGCTTGTTATGAGTAACAATTAAAAACTGAGTGTTGCGGCTGAATTCCTTAATTAAATTGATATATTTATCAATATTCAAATCGTCCAAAGGAGCATCTACTTCATCTAAAATACAGAATGGGCTTGGCTTTACCAAATAAATAGAGAAAAGAAGTGCGATTGCGCAAAGTGTTTTTTCTCCGCCTGAAAGCATTTCGATTGAGTGGGGTCGTTTACCGGCAGGTTTGGCAATTATTCCTATATCGGCTTCAAGCGGATCACCATCGGATAATTGCAGATAACCTTCGGCATCATTTCCGAATAATAATTTGAATAATTTAACAAAATTGTCGCTAATTTCCTTAAAAACAGTAATGAATTTAGATTGAGCGGTCTGATTAATTTCATCAATTGTTTCTTGCAGATTTTTCTTAGCTTCGTGAAGATCAGCCAATTGCTTATTATAGAACATCAAGCGCTGATTTTGTTCTTCAAATTCTTCGAGAGCAATAAAATTAACGGATCCGAGCGCTGTCAGCTTGGATTTTAAATCATTGACTTTGAATTTGGTTTGCTCAAAGTTGAAGTCAGCATTTGGAGCAAAATTGTCGATTTGAAAATCAACAGTGTAGTGTTCAATGATTTTCTCTTTTAAATTTTCAAATTGGTCACTAAGATGAGTAAATTCAATTTCCTTACTCATAAGATTAGCACTTATTTTATCATGTTCTTTACGAAGTAAATTCAGAGCATTGGATGTATTTTCAAATTGTTCTTTTTCGCCAGATAAAGACTCAGCCAAAAAGTCGGAACTATTAGCGGCACTCGAAAACTGCTCTCTCAATGTGGCAAGATGGATATTTAAACTTTCACTTTCATTATCGAATCCCCTTGTTTTTGAAATGTTATTTTCATTTTCATTAAATAATTCCTTCTTTCTTCGGTTATTATCATCAATTCTGTGGCTCAGGTTCTGAATTTCGCGCTCTATACTCTTTATTTCGGAATCTTTGCGAACGACATTAAGTTCACTTACTTTTAATTTTTCATTCTGTATATTCAAATCTTTCTCTAATTCTTTTGTGTCTTCGAATAAATTCAAATAACTTTCATGGGCTTGGGCCAAAGCTATTTTACCGGATTCAAGTTCCTTGGAAATTGACTCAAATTCAGCCTCCACTGCAACATGTTCATCAGAAAAATTAGAAATGTTTTCTTCTAAAACACTAATTTTCTTTTCAATGGATTCCTTTTTATAAGTTAATTCTAAAATTTTCTTCTCAATCGATTTTAGAGAATTTTCATTATTTTTAACTAATGATGTTAATTTAGGGATTTCAATAGAATTGAGCTCAGAGCGGGTTTCATTATATTCAGCTTCAATCATTTTATACTCTGAGGCTAACTGAGATAATTCTTGCTTTATAACATTAATCCTTTCTCTTTTACCTACCATAGCGCCTTCTTCGCGTGAATGAGAGCCACCACGATAAATTCCACCACGTCGATATAATTCGCCAGACAGTGTGACAGCCGTATCTACAAGGTTTGAATCCACAATATTTCTTGCAATTTCGATATTTTCTGCAATGACTGATGTTCCAAGCAGAATTCTTAAAGCATTCCTGAGCTGTGGCTCTACGCGGACGATTTCAGAAACGAAACCAAACACACCCTGTATATTCAAATTCTCATTCGGCGCATCTGCCGCTGGAATATTATCTTTGCAAATAAAAGAAGCCTTACCGCGATTTGAATTTACAAGTAGTGAAGCAGCCAGTGCAGCATCTTCAAAATTATCAGTGATAAAATACTTACCAGCCTCACCTAATGCAGCTTCCACAGCCAGACGGTAATTATCATCAGTTCCAACGACCTCTGCCAACATTAGCTTATCCTTGCCATGTAGCCAGTTTTTGGAATCAAGAAGAAATTTGGAGCTAACAGCGCTATCAGTCAGACCTTCCAAGAAGTCGAGAGCTGCTTTCTTTTTACCGGTCTCATTATTTATTGATGATAAATTTTGTCTTAACTCTTCGGTTTTTGATTGTAATAATCTCTGATTTTCCTGAGCTAAAGCCAAAGTATGCTCTGAATTTTCTAACTGGGATTTTATTGTTTCTAAGTCAATGTTAGAATTTTCGAGTGTTTTTTCTGTTATTTTTATATCATCAATAATCTTGGTTTTATCTTCGTAGGCATTTGAAATTCTCTGTCCCAGTGAGGTTTTTCGTTGTTCAATTGATCTTAATCGTGAAACTTGCGAATTATTTTTAGCTTCTATTTTATAAACTTCATTACTTAGAATAGCAACTTGTTCACGTGCCTTGGACACAGAGCTACTGCATAGATTATAAGTTTCTTTTTGAGCTGAACTTGTCCGGTTGGCATCTTCTAACTCAATTCTTAAATTTCTTAAATGCTCATGAGAATTTAAAATCTGGTTTGTAATAGCCTGTACAGCGGATTCCGAGCTTTCTATCTCTCTGTTATTTCTTTCAATAAAATTTTGAGTGCTAAGTTTTTTTTCTTTTAAAACAGCAAGTTTCTGATCAGAAGTTGATATCTGATATTTTAACTGGGATTCATTTTCTTTTGCAGATTTAAATTGTGTATCAAGAACATTAATCTTCTCCTTGATTACAATAAGCTGCTGTTCATGCGAACTAACATTAATATCAAGTTGAGTTTTATTATTCGTAATATCTTTAATTTCTGAATCAAGAGTATTTATTTTTTTATTTAACAAATAAGCATCATGGTGGAATAGTTCAAGCTCTTCGGCTCTTAGTTGTGATTGAAATTCATTATAACGACGTGTCTTAGCAGCCTGGCGAGCGAGTGAATTAACATTCTTCTGAATTTCACGAACAACATCTTCAATTCTCTCCAAATCATCGTGAACTGAAATAAGTTTTTTATCAGCTTCTTTCTTGCGAACCTTGAAACGATTGACTCCGGCAGCTTCTTCTATCAAATGCCGCCTTTCTTCAGGCTTCCCACTTAAAATGGCTTCAACCATTTTTAACTCAATCACGCTATATGAATCAGGCCCCATACCTGTATCCATAAACAAATCCAAAATGTCACGTAAGCGGCACTGAGTCTTATTCAGGTAGTATTTACTTTCGCCATTTCTAAACAATCTTCTCGAAATGGAAACTTCCTGATATTCAATAGGTAAAATTTGCTTATTATTTTCGATAGTAATAGTCACTTCAGCCATTCCGAGTGGTTTACGGGTAGCTGTACCATTGAATATAACATTCTCCATCAGATCAGATCTTAGGATCGATGTTTTTTGTTCACCCAGAACCCATCGGATGGCGTCAACAACATTAGTTTTACCGCAGCCATTAGGGCCAACAACAGCGGATAATCCATCAGAAAACTTAAATTTTGTTTTTTGAGCAAAAGATTTGAATCCGAATATCTCTAAATCTGATAAATACATTTATTGTCCGGTTAATTATCTTATTATAAATTTCGACGAGTTGATTTTACAAGCATCACAACAGTAGCGAATACTGTTGTGTAAATTGACATGGCTATACCATAACGAAAAAAGAAGCCTGCAAATGAAATTTCACTAAATTTTAGATAGAAGAAAAAATAAATCAAATTGTGAACAACAGCGGCTATAAAAGTAACCCAAACGAATTTTACGCTTGCAAGCAACTGCTCTGATTTTCCCTGAATAAAAAAATATCCGGCAATGAAAGCAGCAACAGTTTTAGCAAGGGAATTTGTACCGAAAAGTGCATCATAAGAAAGTAAATCGAAAAGAAATCCAATGATAAATCCGGCAAAAATTCCGATAAATTGTCCTTCTCTTAAACTGATCCATACAACCAATATTAGCAGCAGGTCAGGAGTTATATTTCCAATAGAAATAAAATCAATCAACATTACATGAGCAAGAGAAATTAGAAGCGCAGCTATGGCGTAATTTACCATTCTTAATTTAATGTTTTGCGCTCTTCTATTCTCAAAAATAAGTTTCATCCTATTACTTTTTCCTTGCTTGTAATTTCATTTCCATATCTTGAATTATTTTTATGCGCTCTGGATCAGGCAATTCAACTATTACGAAAACCTGTTCCAAAGATGAGAAATCAACAAAAGGCTTTATACGAATTTTCATAAATAAACTACTTCTATCACGAACCACTTCTTCAATCTTACCAATCGGAATATCCTTTGGGTATCTGTTTACGTATTCCGATGTTAAAAGAACATCTCCAACTTGAATATCAAATGATTCGGGAATATTTTTCATAACTAAATATTCGCCACCATCCCAGCTTACTACTCCATTAACTCTATTGCGTTCGAGTTTAGACGAAATTTTTGTCATCCTGTTCAGAATAATTTCAACAAGAGAGAAATCATTGCTTACAGATACTATAGTTCCCACAAGTCCGGCATCGGTACGAACGCACATTCCCTGACTAATGCCTTCTGCACTGCCTTTGTCGATTGTTATATAGTTTCTCATTTCGATATTTGAGTTACCAACAACGTCGGCAGTTATCAATTTATTAGGAGTTTTATCTTTAAATGCTAAAAGATCACGAAGTTTTTTATTTTCAATTAAACTATGACGCATCTTTGAAACATCGGATGAAAGCTGAAGATTTAGCTCGCGAAGTGCACGGTTTTCATTTCTCAATGCTCCTGGATTGGGAATCCACGTGAATAACTCCTGAAACCAGCCAATAGAGCCAACTACAACGGTTCTGAAACCACCGATTTTATTAACATTTCCAATAGAAATAATTGAAAAACTAATAATTACAAGAGCAGTGAGCCCAATGTATTCTTTATTTTTTACAACAAAATCTATAATTCTTTGCATGACGAATTATTAATATCTGGTGCTTTTTATCAATACTGATGAATATTCGTCAAGATTTTCCAGAACCCGACCGGTTCCACGAACAACTGTTGTTAAAGGATCATCCGCAACGTGCACTGGAAGCGATGTTTCCCGACGTATTCTCTCATCAAGTCCCTTAAGCAAGGCTCCACCACCGGAAAGCATAATACCGCGATCAAAAATATCAGCGGATAATTCAGGGGGAGTGCGCTCCAGTAGGCTGATTACCGCATCAACTATGACTGCAACAGATTCTTCTAATGATTCACGGATATCTGCTGACGAAACTTCAATCATTTTCGGAATTCCCGATACCAAATCTCTGCCCTTAACTTCAATTACCATTTCCTCTTCAAGTGGCATAGCAGAACCTACTTCACATTTTATCATTTCTGCTGTGCGATCACCAATGAGAATATTGTGAGTTCGTCTGAAATATTGACCTATGGCGTTTGTTAGTTCATCACCGGCGATTCGGATAGATTCATCGGTAACAATACCGGAAAGGGCTATAACAGCTATTTCTGTTGTTCCACCACCAATGTCAACAATCATATTACCAATTGGTTCATGTACATTCAGTCCTATTCCGATGGCACTGGCCATAGGTTCAGCAATGAGATGAACTTCTTTAGCACCTGCATGCTCGCAGCTATCGCGGACAGCACGCTTTTCAACCTCTGTTATACCGGAAGGAACACATACTACAACACGTCTGGCTGGTTGCCATGTTAAAGAGACTTTACGAATAAATGCACGAAGCATTCCTTCGGCAATCTCAAAATCGGCTATAGCACCGTCGCGTAATGGACGAATTATCTTTATATCTTTATGAGTTTTTCCTACCATAGACTGCGCCTCGCGTCCAATGGCTATTATGTGCTTGCTCGATCTATCGAAAGCAACTATTGAAGGTTCGTTCAGCACTATTCCTTTGCCCTTCATCCATATAAGGGTGTTGGCTGTGCCGAGATCTATTGCTACATCATTTGAAAATAATCTGAATGCGGACATTTGCTTATAATTTATTAAAAGGAACTTTTACCATAGCTTACAAAAATAACAGAAATATGTCAATAATTTTAGTTATTTTTCAAAATAATTTGAATTGATTTTTATAAAATATGATACTTAGATTATAAAGATGCAAAATATTCTAAAAATTTCTCTAATAACGATCTTTTGTACCGTTTTTTTTGCTTGTCAGAAGAAGACGATTGAGATTCGTATAAACTTTTCTAATCTGGCAGAACGTTATGTTGTGCTGCAATTGCAAATGGGTAATATTGATAAAGAATATGTTGATGCTTATTTCGGTCCTCTTAAATATAAGCAGATGGCCGATTCAAATAAAATATCCTTAACAGAAATAAGATTAGCTGCGGATTCTCTGCTTTTTGAATTAAAGAAATACAATGAAAATTTTTTTAATCCGCTCTGGAAGGTGAGATACAGATATATTAAGAAAGAACTATATGCACTGCTTGCAAGAGTTGCAATAGTTGAAGGTAATCGAAAAGCGTTTAATACCGAATCAAATGAGATATTTAATGTTATTGCACCATTTGTAACAGATGAGGAAGCCGAAAAAGTATTGAAAAATCTTGATGCTTTACTGCCGGGTGAAGGAACGCTTCAGGAGCGTTTTGAGGAGTTTCATAAAGGATTTATTGTACCAAAGGAATTCGTTCCAATTTTATTCAGAATGGCTTTAGAAGAGCTACGAAGGAAAACCAAACTTTATATACAATTACCCAGCAGTGAAAAATTTGACCTTGAATTTGTAAACGATAAGCCCTGGGGCGCATATAACTGGTATAAAGGATATTTTAACAGCCATATACAAATTAACACTGATTTGCCCATGTATCTCGACAGGGTGCTTGATCTGACATGTCATGAGGCATATCCCGGGCATCATGTTTATCATTCTTCTATTGAAAAAATTATTGTTCGTGATAGTGGCTGGGTGGAATGTTCGGTTTATCCGCTATATTCGCCACAGTCGGTTGTTTCAGAGGGACTGGCCAATTATGCTGTTGAGTTGGCTTTCACAAAGGAAGAGCGTATTGAATTTGAGAAAAAATTATGTGACGTTGCCGATATGAATTCTGAAAAGGTTGAACGTCTTCATCGGGTTCTCAAGGGTGTTAAGAAGCTTGAACCATTTAGTAATGAGGTGGTTAGAAGATATTATGATAAAGTAATAAACAAAGTGCAGGCAGTTGAACTTTTAATGAAATATACTTTACGCACTCAGGCACAGGCTGAAAAATTCCTCAGTTTTGTTGATAATTATGGCTCTTATACTGTCACTTATAGCGAAGGTTACAACCTTGTTAAAAATTATATGGCAAGGATGGGAGTGACGGAAGAAAATACTCATTATCGTTGGCTACTTTATAAAGAGCTGCTTTCTGGGCCATTTCTGCCTTCGGATTTATTAAAAGATAAATTAAAAGATTAAATTTAAAATATGATAAAGAACCTTCTGTTTGGATTATTAGCCGCTATTGCGCTTCTAATGATATATATCTTTGTTTTGTTAAGTAAAGATTCATGGATTGAGAATGATTTAATTATTGAAATTAAGAAGAATTCCAGCACTTCTGCTATTATCGACTCTTTGAACCAACACGGCTATCTTAAACCCAGTGCCGTTTTTGCTCCTATAATTAAAATTTATTCTATTTTCTCAGGTAAGTATATACAATCAGGTTATTATAGATTTCCAGCCGATACTATCTCAAATTATACTTTTTTGAAGGGGCTTTTTTCAAGAAAATTTGTCTATTCAGTAGATGTGACACTCGTTGAAGGAATGGGAATAGCACAGTTTGCAGATATTCTCGAAAAAAAATTAGAGATTAATAAAAAAGAATTTCTTCGTTTAAGTAAAAGCGACACTTTACTCAAAAAATATCAGATAAGACAGAAGAGCTGTGAGGGCTATCTTGCACCTAACACATATAGATTTATGTTCAGGCATAATTCTAAGGATATTCTTATCCGTCTGCTTGAGGAAGCCGATAAAAATTGGAAAACTCTGTTTTCTGCTAAATCTAAGAAGATAGGGAAAACCAAATCAGAAATTCTGACAATGGCGTCGATAATAGAAGCTGAAGCTGTACTTAAGGAAGAGCTACCGCGGATAGCCGGTGTCTATTATAATCGTCTGCAAAGAAATATGCGTTTGGAAGCTGACCCTACTGTTCAGTTTGCTGTTGGAAGCAAACATAAATTAACAAAAACGGATCTGGAAACAGTGAACCCTTACAATACTTATGTATTTTCCGGTTTACCGCCGGGGCCAATAAATAATCCGGGAATTAAAGCCATAGAAGCAGCATTGAGCCCTGAAGAGCATAATTATATTTTTTTTGTTGCTGCCGGAGATGGAAGCCATAATTTCTCTGTTAATTATCAAGAACATCTTGCAAACGTGGTGAAATACCGCAATAGATGAAGTTTGTAAATTATTTAAAATTCATATTTTTTGATTTGTTTTATAAATAAATTTTTCTTAATTTTGTAATTAGTTGTGCCAAAATTTGAATTTCATTTTTTGGATTGAATTAAATTTTTAATATAGGAGTTTACTATGAACAACTTCCTTTTGCGGCGGGCAATTTTTTTGCTAAATGATGATCCTTTGATTGATCAATCAAATTCGGTTAATCTTTCTATTCCCTCTTTTCAATCCTTCCTCAAACAGCCTAAACAGGCCATGCATCAAGCCTCCTGTATGCGACATAGTCGTATAAAATAATCTTTTTCAATTGTCTTCCTATTTTTTAAGTGCTCTGTAAAACAGATTAATCTATAATTTTATTAATTATTTAGATTTTTCAATTAATCTGAAACAAAGCTGAGGTAATCTATATATTTATATACATTTGCACTTTGTATTTGTTTATTTGGATATTATATCATTTCCTTTGTGAATTAAAAGATATTGAGGCAGTCTTATAAATTTCATTATGTCATTAATGCAATAACTGAATCCCAATTGTGGTATTGGAAGGGGATTTCTGTATAAGAGGGATGACAATCAAAAAAAAATTAACTTATTAGACAAGCTTAATGTTTAAATAGGAGATGAATTATAGGATTTATTATATTATTATTATGACAATTTTAATTTGTCAATCAATGTTCGGTTTCATTTATAAATTTATGTTAGAAAAAAAAATGGATATTTTAGTTATAATTAGTTTGATCTCAACCTTTTTGTTTGGTATAAGCGCTGCTATTAGTGCCATACATAAACGATTTGATTTGATTGGGATATTTTTTATTAGCTTTCTATCGGGTACCGGTGGTGGAATTGTACGTGATGTGATGTTGGGCAAATATCCAATTGCATGTGCAAAAGACCCGATATATTTAATTTCAATTATTGTCTCAGTGATGGTAACAATCATTTTCAAGCTCAAGAACCATAAGCCTTTGAGAACATTTATTTTAATTGATAGCCTGGGTTTGGGTTCGGCTACAATTCTCGGAATTCAAAAAGCACTTAACACCAATATTAACCCGATTATGTCGATTATTTTCGGAGTGATAAGTGCCTGCTTCGGATCCGTTATTCGTGATATTCTATGCAATGAAACACCACTTTTGTTTAAAAAAGAATTATATGCCTCAATTTCAATTCTCGGTGGAATAGTTTATATTTTATTGATTCAATTCGGATTAAATATAGTGCCAACATCATTTTTGTGTGTAACTTTAATATTTGTTTTTCGTATTATCTCTATAAAATATAAACTGACTTTACCGAGAGTATATTAATTATTTAAGTTTTAGTCAAGGAAAAAAAAATGTATAAAACAGTTGAATTAACATCATCAGATGAGTTAGTAATAAAAATTCCTAAGGAATTTAAAAATAAATTTTTGGAGATTTTTGTTTTACCAATTGAAAAAGCAAAATACGAAACGTCTCCCGATCAAAGGGATTACATTGAGGAGATGTCGATGGCTAATTATTAATCAGATTTTGTATTATGATTTTCCTTATCTTAGTGCCATGACCCTCAAAGTGTGGAATTTTGGAATAGACAAATAAGGTTTTTGTAATACGTTATCCGTAATTAAATTTACTGCCTCGTTTTCTGGTTTGTCCCTAATTTGAAAGTCAGAGCATGGCCGCCATTGCGCGGGACAAGACCAGTTACATTCTCGTTTATTTCGATTGCACCCATTTTATAGCGAACGGTCACCATGCAATCGTTATTGATTTTCACCCATACTGTTTTACTCTCACCAACAGAGAGTCTTTCAATATATGAAGCTTGGTCGCAGCCCTCAATGGTGATTCCGCCCACAATTGAGTTAGTTTCATTTACAAAACTTATACGCATTGTATTGATCAGGAGATAGAAAAACCAAGTATAGAATAAAGCAACTGGCACATTCAGTGCGACGGTTAATATTGTCCTTACAATTCGCCCTCTGTCAGTCGTAATCTTAATATAATGAATGATCAGAAGAATGACAACAATTGAATTGACAGCCCCGGCAATTAATATGAAAAAAAATGCAACAAAGGCTATAGAAGACTCGCTGGAGAGGAATTGCACGGAAAACAACAGGCTTCCGAGTAGGAAAGTAACTAAGGCTATAATCTTAGAATTTCTGATTAGTTTTAAAGTCGGCATAATGTTTTTCTTTATTTAATGAAAAATACTTAATATGACCAATTGCAAATTAATCAAAATTCATTTCCTAAACAAAAATTTCATTAAATGAATTTTCAAATTATTCAATTTGGTAATTCCGGCACACGAATTGCATGTTAAATTTTAGTTTGTTAAATAGGGGGAAAATATGGATTTCAAAGACAAAAAAAGTATCATCAATTATTCGTTTATCAGCGTATTGTCGCTTGTAGTCTTCTTTATGGGAAGTTCGCTTGTTTATCGGGTGGCAATTGCAAAACCGGTTGATCCTAATCTTGATCGTAATATTCAGAAAAGCACTGTCACTGAGGTGATTCAGGTAAATATCCTGAATGCCTGCGGTGAAAGAGGCTTGGCATCGAAGGTAAAATCATATTTGCGAGCCAGAGGATTTGATGTGGTGGAAGTTGGAAATTTTTCTAAAACTTTGGACAAATCTGTAATTTATGATAGGGTAGGGGATCTGCAGAGTGCAAAAAAAGTTGCTTATGCAGTAGGTATCAATGATTCATTAGTTGCCAGCCAGCTTGATTCGTCGTTATTCCTGCGCACAAGTATAGTAATTGGCAAAGATTTTAAAGAGCTGAAGCCATTTAATTAAAATCAGGTTTCTGAATCACCGATTCAACGGATTATATTAAGCCTAATAATAAATTATATTTTTGTCAGATGAGGACGTCTGACCAACTGTGCAGTAAACCAATGTCCTCATCTGTTTAGTTGTAGATACATATTAGATTTTATATAATGAAATTAAAGAAATTGAATAATTATAAATCTAACTATTAAATATTAGCTAAACACAATATCTTTCACAACAGATTTCCCATACTTTGCATTCAGATCGGCTATCAATTTATCTTTGCGAAGCAAAAGCTCGGCATGCCATGTGGATGATTTAACTTCCACAATAAGTTTGCCATGAATGAATTTCTTCAGCTTTGCATGTTTAATTACAAGTTCACCGGCATGATCTGCCCAAATAACCTTTAATTCCTTCAGAACAAGCTCATCCTCGAAACCTGCAATTTTAGCAACATCTTTAAGGTAATCGCCTATCGAAATTCCTGAATATGTGTATTTAGCCATTAACCATCTACTTTACAAACTTTATTAACTTTCAACTCACACGCCCGTCTTCTACCCAAAAATAACTTAATTCCGAATTATTCTCAATAGATTTTAAAATATTTGTATCGGTAATCGTAATAAAAGTTTGAGTATTCGATGATCTCAAAATATCAATAACCTTGGCAGAACGCTCAAGGTCTAATTCTGCAAAAATATCATCCAACAAAACCACAGGAGTTTCATTTTTAATCTCTTTAAGATATTCGAATTCACCGAATTTCAGGCTGATAAGCAATGATTTATGCTGTCCCTGCGAAGCAGAGTCTTTAGCACTGCGTCGATTTACTAAAATCTTAATATCGTCCTTTTGTGGCCCGAAAAGAGTAGTTCCTCTGCGCATTTCGTCATCGGAAATCTTGTGGAAGTAATTAATCAAATTCTCCTTTATCATATTTTTATCTTGGTTGCACAAATTCTCCGTTGAAATACCGTTTGGCTGATATTCTAACGAAACAGTTTCCTTATCAGAGGCAATAATTTTATAATAAGATTCAAAAATAGGTGTGAAAGATTTAATGAACTCATTACGACGCAAATAAACTTCAACTGCATTATTTATAAAAAATTCGGTCCATATCTCAAATTGATTTCGGTCTAATGTTTTATGTAATTTATATTGATTAAGCAAATTATTCCTTTGTTTCAGACTTTTTTTCAGATTCAGAATATGATCAATATATAGTCTGCTTGATTGTGAGAGAATTTTATCTAAAAATTCACGCCGGTCTTCTGGAGAGCCAAATGTGATGGCTTTATAGTCCGGTGAAAGAACAACAATCGGAACTTCTCCTATTATATCTTTGGGATTTAAATTCTCTCCGTAAGTTGATGAAATTTGTTTTCTACCACCTCGTTCATAGACAATTTTTACTTTATAATCCGAATCAAGAGAATTTTTTGCATTAAGTTCAATTCTGTAAAAATTCAACTGAGCCTGAATCAGGGAAGAATCTGAAACCGGCAAAAAGCTCTTTGAGAGCGACAAAACAGTAATTGCTTCGAGAATGCTTGTTTTGCCGGATCCATTTTTCCCGACAAAAACATTTATTCCGTCACTAAGCTGAATTTCGCTATGGTCGTGATTTCTGAAATTATTTATTATAATTTTTGTTATGTTCATTTCGTTTATAATGTTTTGAAATTGCAAATTAGTGAAAATGATTGAAATAACCGATATTAATGATCAGAGAATCAGTTTATACAAAACTTTGAAAAAAGCCAAAATCGAACATTTTAGCCAAAATGTATTCATTTCTGAAGGAAAAAAAATATGTGAATGCTTATTAGATTCGGATTTAAAAATCATTTCATTTTTTTGCATTGAGCATGAGTTGGCAATGTATTATGAGAAGCTTTTGCAGAAGGGTTTAAATTCAGATCAAATTTATTTTGCGGATATAGACTTGATGAATAAAATTGTTGGATTCCGCTTGCACAGCGGTATTTTGGCAATTGCTGAAATCCCTAAAGAATCTCGGATTAGTGATTTAGCTGCACCACTTGTGCTATTAAATGGGATTGTTGATTCTGAGAATGTAGGAGCTATTGCGAGGAATTGCGCAGCATTTAATATTAAATCTATAATAACAGATGATAAGACAAGCAGTCCTTGGCTTCGACGAGCGGTTCGAGTGTCTATGGGAGCTATCTTTGGGCTTGATTACAGAGCAGGGAAAAATCTTGTGGCTGAAATTAAACAATTAAAGTTAAAAAATATTCAAATTATTGCTGCAGAAGTGGCTAATAATGCAATTAGTATTAATGAATGTAAATTACCCAAAAATTGTGCTGTAATATTCGGTAGCGAAGGAAGAGGAATAGATTCGGAGATACTGGCTTTATGCGACTTTATCGTTGAAATACCGATAAGTCAGAAAGTGGCATCTTTAAATGTTGCAGCCACAAGTGCAATAATTTTGAATAGGATTAAACCATAGCTACATTCCTTGAAGAAATAATAAATTTTATAGAATGAACAACAAACTTTATAAATTTTATAAACTTTCAATTTTAAACTCAATTATTGTACAATTATGAACAAAAATCGCCTTGTGGCTAAAAGTGCTTTTTAATATTGTCCAATATATTTCATAATAAATTCTCAAATAAGGAATAGAATTTCTTTTTAGTTTCACCTAATTTTCATTATAATTTACTTCATGGCTTTAGGAGCTATGTTTCAGGTACTGAATTTTAATTATTATTAAATATAATTTTTGGCATATTCCTTGTATTGTCTCATCCAGTTAGTTAAAAAATTGAAAATTTAGGAGAATGCCATGGAAGGCACAACTTTTACAAGAAGAGTTAGAAAAGGAAAACCGGAAGATTTAAGATTCCAGATGAATGGAGAAGAATTCAAGTTCATTCGGGAACGTTTCGGTCTGTCTCGCCGGCAACTTGGTGAGATAGCCGAGAAAATAATTGGTAAACAAGTAAGCTCTAAGACTATATATAACTGGGAATTGCGTGAGCAACTCAATTATCTTCAGATTAATTTATTGCGAAATTGTATGCCTTCGGACATGTTCGATGAAGCTCGAAAAGAGTGGGAACTCGTTATAAAAAATTGATTCATATACTCCCAACCACCATCTCAATCCTCGTTGGCTCCGGCCGGTGAGGATTTTTGGTTTAATAATTATTTTGTTGTTAATAAATAAATTCATAATTTACTACAAATCAATCTACTTGAGGTAATTATGAAAAATTATATTTCTATTCTATTGGCATTAATTTTATGTACATTAGCCGCTATGGCTGATAAACAAGAAAATTCCGACAAAACCGAGTCACCATATTTCTATGTAAACAGTGGTGATAGTTCATTGGAAGCTCTGCCACTTCTTGCTACTTTTGCAGATATAAAGATTTTAGGAACCATTGCCGACGTGACTGTGCACCAGACTTATGTCAACCGCGGGAAAAGTCCGATTGAAGCTACTTACATGTTTCCCGCTTCAACACGTGCTGCTGTTTATGGAATGACTATGCAAATTGCGGAAAGAATACTCAAAGCAGAAATTCAGGAAAAGAAAAAAGCTCGCCAGACTTATGAAACAGCCAGAAATGAAGGCAAAAGCGCTTCATTATTAGAACAAATCAAACCTAACATGTTCCAGATGAGTGTGGCTAATATTATGCCCGGTGATACCATCTATGTTGAATTAAAATACACTGAACTTTTGGTGCCAACTGAGGGTGAATATGAATTTGCCTATCCGACCGTTGTTGGGCCACGCTATACCACAAGTAAGGACCCGAATAATCCTTCCAAACAGCCATATACCCATTCTGGCGAAAAACCGACTTATAAATTCGGACTGAAAATAAGACTGACAGCCGGTATGCCGATAGATGAAATAAAATGTCAAACGCATGAAATTAGAATCGAACATCCTGAAAATTATATTGCTGATATTTATTTAGATCCAAAAGAGGAAGACGGCGGAAACCGTGATTTTATCCTGAAATATCGGCTCAGTGGATCAAAAATAGAAACCGGTCTGATTTTGCAGGAAGGAAGGAAAGAAAATTTCTTTATGCTTATGTTGCAGCCACCAAAGCGGATTGAGGCAAAAGAAGTTGCTCCACGCGAATATATTTTTCTTGTTGATATTTCCGGTTCTATGCACGGTTACCCATTGGACAAAGCGAAAATAATGATGGAAAAGCTGTTTGATGGCTTTCGTCCGGATGATTTTTTTAATGTAGTATTGTTTTCTGGCTCAACTATTCAATTTTCGCAGAATTCTGTTGCTGCCACAAGTGATAATATCAAAGATGCATTAAAATTGCTGAATACTCAGATGGGTGCTGGTGGAACTGAAATGTTGAATGGGATAAAACGTGCCATGTCCATACCTCAAATGCAAGGGTATGCGCGGACTTTAGTAATTATTACTGATGGATTTGTCGATTGTGAACCTGAAATATTTGATTTTATTCATAATCATTTGGGTGAATCTAATTTCTTCTCCTTTGGCATTGGGACAAGCGTTAATAGAATGTTGATGGAAGGTATAGCTCGTGTTGGGCTTGGAGAGCCATTTATCATACAGGCAGCAAGTGATGCTGATAAAGCTGCGGAAAGATTTTATAAATATATTTCTTCTCCGATTTTAACAAATATTTCAGTCAAGTTTGATGGATTTGATGTGGAAGACGTGGAACCACCGACGATTCCCGATCTTTTTGCTGAACGACCTTTGATTATCCACGGGAAATGGCACACACCGATGAGCGGAAAAATCATTGTTAATGGTACTTATGCTGGTACCGATATTCATGTTGATATTCCAGTCAAGCAATTTGAAACACACGATACAGGTGCAGCCCTTAGAAATTTATGGGCAAGAACCAAAATCAGTCGCCTGAGCGATATAGCCATTATGAAGAAAAGGGAAACAGATAATGAAGTTGTAGATTTAGGTATTAAATACAATCTGCTTACTCAGTACACTTCGTTTGTTGCTGTTGATTATGAAGTTAGAAATAATGAACTGAAATTTATCAAAGTACAGCAACCACTGCCACTGCCTGAAGGGGTGTCTGATTATGCAATCGGAAATTCAGTTATGATTTCAGGTGGAATTGCAAATTCAAAGTCTTTTTACATTGGTGGTAGAAGCAGTGGAAGTGGTGGTTCTAATCCTCTTGATCCGGGAGGTGCTCGTGAAGTTTTCTATCTTGGAATAGATTTCGAAATTAAATCGGGAACTGGAAAATCATTTAATTCTCATAGTTTCTTCAGAACACTTGATAATAATTTTAAATTAAGTGATGGATCTAAATACAGCATTAATTCTCATGGTTATACCATTGGTATTAACTATAACCTTTCAAAATTTGATGAACGTTCAAATTTTAATGTGTTCAGTTCGATTGAGTATTCTTCAGTAGCCACTGATGCAACGATTGATATAAGTGACATAAACACTAAATTTTCTTTAATTAATTTTAAGGGAAGAGAACCTGCTGCTAAAAATATCACGCCACAACTAAATAAAAAAGCCGATATTTCTTTTCTGACTTTTGGGCTTGAACCTCGCTTAGACTTCTTCAAATCTGATTTCGGGGGATTAGGTATATCTTTTGGGATTCATCCGGGTTTAATGCTTAAGAATAATTATGAAGAAAAATTCCTATTGAATAGCACAGATACAAGTTTAAAGTTCTTTCAATATAAAAATTCAACAGTCTCACAAGACGGTAAAACTCTTTTGTACCAAAAAACCGAAGGATCAACTCATTTCATTATTGGATTCAAGCCTGGAATTTATTATGAAATGTTTTTAAAAAGCGGACTGAGATTAAATATAGGGTTTGGCTATGACTATTCTCTTTCGGCATCTGAAGCGCAGAGACTGAACCAGCAGAATTATTTCTTTAGATTCAGGATTAATTATGGATTGGCTTTTTAATCACTAATGACGATTAATAAATCCTGATAAAAAAGTGAAATATATAAAAAAAATAGTTAATTTGCATATCGGAGTATCATATTTTTAAATAATTTAGTCTAAAATTTGTTTTTGATTTGAACCTTGAAATAATTAATAAAAGAAAATTTACTTGATAAGTTGCTTTTTCTGAATCCGGAGTTAAAATGGAAAATACTGTATTCTTTTCTTGTCATTATGAGGAAGTAAATGATTTTCGAGTAGAAGTAATTAAAAATTGTGAAGGTATCAAAGATATTTCTTCGTTTGTAGATCCAGTCGCATGGAGGGTAGCTAAGAAGAGTGGAGAAATAAGTTTGAGGGCTTTAGTTACAGCCGAAATAGTGGGATCTACGGTTACAGCGGTTCTTATAAGTGAAAACACCTTCCATCGGGAATGGATAAGATATGAAATTGCAAAAAGCGTTGAAAAGGGCAATAAACTTATCGGCATTCATTTAAATCATATAAAGGATATTAACTCCGAGACATTAGCATTGGGTAAAAATCCTTTTGATTACCTTGGATTATGTAAAAATACAAATGGTAGAGTTAATTTAATCGAAAAGAGTGAAACTGATCATCGCTGGCGCTGGTATCCCAGATTGGACGTTGGAATAATTAGTAGCATTTATGTATATAGATATGATGTGATGCCACTATCGGACGTTGTTCCTGTTTATGACTGGGAAAAACAAGACGGATATAATAATTTTGGAACTTGGATAGAGAATGCGGTCAAAGTTTAAATATTTGTAATGTTTGAGTGTGGTCTAAAAGTTAAATAACACTTTTGATAGTTGATGTGAAATTCCTGACAACAGACCAGTCGCCTTGATTTTCCGCTCCCTTGGTGTGAACTCTCCAAAAATATTTGGTATTGTAATCCAAATCGAATGGGGTTATCAGACTTGTATCAGGCAAGTTTTGTTTATCAAGAATAAGACTGGCAAATTTATTTTTCAAATAGTTCATAAATAATTAATATTTTCTTTTTCATTTCTAAAAAAAGTGTTAATTTTGTAAGCTATACCAATGCGGTCGTGGCGGAATTGGTAGACGCGCCAGACTTAGGATCTGGTGAGGAAGCTCGTGGGAGTTCGAGTCTCCCCGACCGCACAGAATTTTAAAATATATTTGGGGAAAATGTGGAAAAACAAATCATTAAATCCGAGGGTTGCGATAGAGAAATTCAATTTACAATCGGTAACGCTGAACTAAAGCCATATTTCGATAATGCTTATCGCGAATTGATTCCTAAATTAGAAATGAAGGGATTTCGCAAAGGCAAAGTACCAATGCACCTTGTGAAACAAATGTATGGTAAAGCCGTTGAAGAAGATACAGCGCAGGAGATTATTACAGATTTTTTTAATAAAACAATAAGTGAAGATCAGCTCAGAGTGTTAGGAGAACCGGAACTTATTTCCATGGATCGTAATGATGCAGGAATGGTGGCTGTTGTTGGATTTGATCAATATCCCGAATTTACTGTTTCTGACTATCGCGGAATTTCAATAGACGAACCAGTGCATAATGTTTCCGATGAAGAAATTGATGCCGAAATTCAAAAAATCTGTCTAAAAGATGCAAAAATTGAATATGCCGATCAAGTTACGGATTATAATTTTGTTGTAACTGTAAGTTACAGAAAGATTGATCCTGATACTAACGCTCCTATTGCCGATCAAGAACCGATGCGGTTGCCTTTGTTCCTTGCTAATCCAGAAATAAACCTTGAAGCCAGAGATGCTTATCTTAACGCTAAAATCGGAGATACTTTTATTGGTAAATTCCCTGTTTACTCACCCAGTGCTGAAACCGAATCATTTCAAATAACCGTTGATGATGTTCAGAAAATCGTACCTCAGGAATTTAATGACGATTATGTCCAACTTATTACTGAAGGACGCTTGCAGACAACTGAAGAATTAAATACCGAATTAGGTTATTCATTGCAGATGAAGTGGAATGAGCGTAGCCGCGAGGAAATGGACAGACAGATAACAAATCACTTGCTCACAACAAATGATTTTCCTCTTCCCGGAAGAGTTATAAGTAAACTTCAAAATATGATGATTTCAGATTATTTTGAGCAACAGAAAAAGAATAAAAAACCTCTGAAGAATCTAACTGACGAAGAAATTGAGATATTCAAAAAAAATGCCGAATCATCTATTAAATGGTCACTCCTTCAAAATGAAATTATCAAACATGAAGGTTTAGCAATAGATGATGATGACCTTGAAAGCCACGTTGAAACAGAAGTAGCACGTTCCGGTAAGAGTTTTGAATCTGTTAAAAAAGCCCTCAAAGAAGATGAGCAATTCATTCGCTATTTAGAAAATAAAAAACTTTTGGAATTTATTCTTGATTTTGCAATCACAAATGAAATTCCCTTCAAAGAATATTATGAAAAATACGGAATGAATACTCAACCTGAGTATAATGATAACTTTGATGATGATTATTCTGACGAAGATGATGATTATTCTGATGACCACGACCACGAAGGACATGACCATCATCACCATGACCATGACCATGACCACGAAGGACATGACCATCATCACTAAATAAGTTTGTAAAGTTCAACGTAGATAAAAGTAAAGGGTTCAATGAATGAACCCTTTTCTTTTAAAAATACTGATGTTGATTTAGTTTCTAATTCAAATTTTTAACCAAATTGATTATTGCAAAAAGTTAATCGACAATGTTCAAACAATGTAAAATGAAATATATGGCAATGAAGATTCTCAATAAAAATTTTACTCTTCGATTTCCTCACCTTCGAGCGATTCAATAGCTTCATCAACCGAATCAAAAAATTCAAACAAATGCTCCAACTGCGAAATTCGAAGCATACTTTTTACCATACTCCTAACTGAAATGAGACCAATCGGAATATCGTATTCCTTCAAAATTCTATAAGCTAATAGTAAAGCTCCAAGTCCGGCAGAATCTATCTGCTCTATATTCGAAAAATCTAAGATAAGACTTTCTATGTCCGGTTGACAGACAATTAAAAACTGTGCTTTCAGTACAGGTGCATTCACAGCGTTTAATTGCTTATCTTTTAAAGTGAAAATTACTTGTCCGCCTCGATTTTCAACTGAAAAATTCATATTTCAAATACTTTTTTATTAAAATTGATCAATTATTTTCGTAATTTAGTATTTTTTTGTTCATTGTCAAAGAAAAAGTTTGAAAAATGTTCTTTCATAGGATCCTAATAGTAAGATTAAGCTCAATGGGTGATGTCATTTTGACAACACCTATAGTTCATGCCGTGAAGAAAAAATTCCCAGGTGCTCTGATTGATATTATTACTTCAACCCAATATGCGGAAATTTACAAGTTTAGTCCTTATATAAATGAAATTTTAGATTATGATAAATCTTTAAGTCATAAAGCAAATCAAGAAAATCTTAAACGACACATGTCGATGATAAGAATTAAAAAATATGATTTGATAATCGATTTACAGAACAATTACCGCTCTCATGCTCTTTTAAAAGGACTTGGCACAAAGACTGTCCGATACAAGAAAAACAATTTGGCTAAATTCCTTTTAATACATTTTAAAATTAGAATGGGCAAAGTTACTCATGTTGTCGATAAATATTTCCAAACAATTAAACAATTTGGGATTGAAAATGCCGGGTTCGGGCTTGAGCTGTGGCTACATCGTGATTTCAACAAAGGTGTTTATACACCATATGATAAGAATTATTTTCATAAAATAATAATAACTATTGCTCCGGGAGCGCACTTTAAGACAAAACGCTGGCCAGCAGATAATTTTGTTGCACTAATTAAAAAATTGATAAGTAGCTATTCCTGCGAAATTATTCTTATTGGTGGCGAAGATGATGTTCCACTCTGTAAATATATACAAAGTAAACTTTCGTTGAGAATACAGAATTTATCAGGCTCAAGATCAATTCTGGAAACTGTTGATGCAATTGAAAATTCTAATGTCTTAATAACTAACGATACAGGTATCATGCACATTGCTTCTGCAAGAAAATTACCAGTGATAGCCCTGTTCGGTTCAACTACCACAGATTTTGGTTTTACACCCTATCGAACCTCCAATATTATTGTTGAGGCTATAACGCCATGCAGACCATGCACACACATTGGACGCGATGAATGCCCGAAAAAACACTTTGATTGTATGTATGATATAAGTGTTTCACAAGTTTTTGATGCATTCCGCAAAATTATGAAATTACCAGTATGATAATTAAGAGTGCTGACGAAAAGAAAAAGCCTGTTCTCAAAAAGCCGATTGTGCCGGGTATATTATTAGCAATTACAATCATTACCGGAATTATTGGTTATTATTTATTATGGTATAATATTGATTCCGGATTAGTTGATGCAATCTATATGACTTTTACAACCATATCTACTATCGGTTTCGGTGAAATTCACCCTCTCAATTCTTATGGTAGAATATTTACTATGATTATTGGAATTGGCGGCATTGGCAGCCTTTTTTATATATTAACAGAAACAATGGAAAATTTGGTAATTCTTCAACTGTTCAATTACCGTGGGAAACAAAAAATGATAAAAAAATTAAATAATCTTACAAATCATATTATTCTTATTGGTCATGGACGTGTCGGAAAACTGACTGCCAGAGAGCTTTTCAATAATAATGAGCAATTTGTTATAATCGAAAGATCATTTAAAGATGCGCTGATTGACCTTGATAATCCCAATGTATATGCGATTGAAGGAAATGCTGCCGATGATTCCGTCCTGATTCAAGCAGGAATAAAAAATGCAAGATGTATGATAGTTGCTACCGGTAATTCATCTACTACTGTATTTGTTGTGTTAAGTGCAAAAGTTCTTAATCCCGATATATTTATTGTCGCTCGTGCAGATGATGATTCACTTTTTGAAAAACTAAAGCATGCCGGTGCTGATGAAGTAATCAGCCCTTATACGACCGGTGGTCAGAGACTGGCTCTTGCTGCAACTCATTCTGAAATTCATGATTTTATGGAATCCGGATTCAAAGCTGGAAAAAAGCGTTTTAATATGCAGAAATTTACTGTTTCCATGGAATCCAATATGCATGAGAAAACGTTGAAGGAACTCGATATTCGCCACAATAGCGGAGTAACAATTATTGCTGTAGTACGTGATGATAAACCTTATTTTAATCCGAATGCCGACTATCAACTTCTAAACGGTGATGAATTAATTACCATCGGAACAACAAAACATATTACCACATTCGAAGAGTTTTATAAATTGCCTAAAACTGACGATTTCTCCTAATTGTTGAAACAATTTAATTCTTTAAAAAAAGAAATGAAAATGACAGTTCGAGTTTTATATATAAATATATTATCAGTCATTTTATTTTTCCTTTTATCCTTGGGGATAACAAATTCTCAAATAATTGTTCATTCAGTAATTGATGAAAATCAGATTATAAGCTATATCTCACCATTTATATATGGAACTAACGGTTATAAATACAAATCTAAAATTCCTGCTCTCCGTCTTGGTGGAAATCGCTTCAGTTCTTATAATTGGGAAAATAATGCATCTAATGCCGGAAAAGACTGGTTCAATCAAAACGATAATTACCTCCCTTGGATTATGGGTATTCCAAATGCAGAATGGGATATACCGGCGTCTGTAATCACTTCATTTTTAGACACCTGTTTCAGAAACGGCTCCTACCCTTTGTTTACAGTTCAGATGGCTGGATACGCTGCCAAGGACAAATTGGGTATTGTTCCTGATGCAAAAACAGCACCATCCGATCGCTGGGTTAAAGTGAATAACACAATTTCAGGATCAAGTAATTGGATTCCTGATACTACTGATAATAATTTATACATTGATCAGATGTTTGAATTTCTTAAAGTAAAATATGGTCAGCAATTCGGCACAACACAGATTGGTATTTCGTTAGATAATGAGCCCTGTCTATGGTCGGAAACTCATCCTATTATTCATCCAAGTAAAACGACATGTGATGAATTGATAAAAAAATCTGTTGATCTTGCAAAAACAATAAAATCTATCAACCGAAAATTTTTCATATACGGGCCGGTTTTATATGGCTTCAATGCGTTTCAGACTTTTCAAGATGCACCGGATTGGAATCTTTATTCAAAAAAATATTCATGGTTCATTGATTATTATCTTGACAGAATGTCACAATCCTCACTTTCAGCTAATGGCAATTTACTTGATGTGCTCGATCTGCACTGGTATCCCGATATTCAAGGTGTTTATAATGGCGATACAAGCAAAGCAGTTTCAATTGAAAGAATGCAGTGTATTCGCAGCCTTTGGGATAAATCATATAAAGAAAATTCCTGGATAGGACAATATTTCTCTCCGGTTGCTCTTATTCCGCACTTATTAAATTCAATAAATACTTATTTCCCATCGGTGAGGTTATCATTCTCAGAATATGATTATGGTGCTAATTGGCATATATCTGGTGGAATAGCAGAAGCTGATTTTCTTGCAAATCTAGGAAAATATGGAGTTTATCTTGCTACAAAATGGAATAATGCAGATAAATTTTGTGGATCGGCTTTCAAATTATTTACTGGTGACATTAATAATCCACCATATGGTAACTCTGCTATCGAATGTTCAAATGATGACCAGTCAAATGCTTCAATCTATGCCGCAGTTGATAGAAAAATCTATGGCCGAGTTCATATTCTTGCTATCAATAAAAACTATGACAGTTCAATAAAATTGAATGTTGATTTCAAAACGCAAAGGAATTTTGTAAAGGCTTATGCTTATTATTTCGACCAAAGCGATACAATAATCAAATCAATAAACATTGATAAAAAAAATTTAGAAAATAACAAATTCATTTTTAATCTAACTCCGCTCTCAGTGTATCATTTCGTTCTTGAGGAAGCAACTCTTGATGTTAAAAAAAGTCCGAATGATTTGATCATATTCTCTTATATATCACATGACCAGTCAATTCATATAAAATCAGATCTTAACTTAGACAAGATTGAACTTTATAATTCAATTGGCGAATTATTATTTATCAAAGGATTTGATATTAATCAGAATAATTATTTGATATATTTACCTTTGTCCGACGGAGTATATTTTATCAGGGCAAAATCAGGACTGAGCACTATTTTCAGTAAAATAATTATAAATCAATAATTTTATGAACTTGAATCCACTTTAAAAGCTATTATATTTCTCATTCTAAACTTATAGCAGAATCAATATATGGCTGCTGGAGCGTTTATTCAATAAGTTCCTAATGAAAACCACTTCAACCAATCCTTGGATTGGATGGGAAAATGGGAATAGTCATTTCCCCAGGAATCTGACTCAAAAGTTTAGTTTCTGTCATTTGTGCGCATGAGCTTGTGTTAAGACCAACAATATCCTTGGATTGTTAACCTGAGCGAAGCGAAGGATCTCTCTTACAGCCACTTTCGGAAAGATTCTTCACTTCGTTGAGGATGACATCTTTGGATAAACCCCCTAACCACTTTTGAAAAAGGGGGAACAAGAACTCAGGTTCTTATCCCACTTTTTCAAAAGTGGTTAGGGGGTTTAAATTATCTTGTCATTTCCACCCCTTTAAAAGCATTGCGTTTATAATTGCCTCTGGATGACATTACACAAATTTCTCCGTTTTTACACAGTCTCACTTGCATCAATTTCAAAAACATAACTTTTGAGTCTGACTCGAAGATGATTTTCTGAAGTCTGCCAGCCCAAATTTTTTATTCCTTAACCATTACTTGATAACTTTTCGAACCTTCAACCTTGAAATATAATTACCTGGCAAATGCTTAGGGTAATTTTTATCATCATGACAACTCGAACAAATCGGTTTATCCGAATAGATTTTATTTTCATGACAGGATTCGCAATCCATCTCAATATGGCTTTTACTTAGTGCTAATCCAGTTCTTTCATGTTTGAATTTACCCAAAGTCCATGTGGAATGGCAGCTGTTACAGTTGCTCTTAATTTTATGTGGAGGACTTTGGTTTACATGGCATTTCTCGCATTCAAGATCCGAATGAAATGATTTTAAAGCCCAACCTGTAGAACGTAGATGATCAAAGGCGTTCATTATAACTTTACTGTGGCATTTGGAACACTTATCATCTTTATGGCAGTTACCGCAAGGTTTATGATGATCCTCATGTGTTTTGGTATGCTTGACTGCAATAGATTCATTCTCTTCAAATTTAGCAACTGTATTGGTTTTATTGTGGCATTTAACGCAATTATCTTCCAAATGGCAGGTTTTGCAATCAATATTAAATAGCCCTGAATGCTCATCGTGATAAAAAGTAACAATTTGTCCTTTTTCATAATTTGTAGTCCAAATCATACGTTTTGGAAAAGGAACTTCCGGATGGATTTTTCCTTCAAGACGCTTGATCTGGTCTTTAGTACGTGCCTCTGAATCTTTATCAATCGGAACATGGCAGCTATTTTCACAACTATTTGTTTTGCTCCATTGACGGTGGCAATTCATGCACTGCCTGTGGATGGCTCCTTGCAGATCGGGAAGGCTGATATTTTCACGTTTACGGGCAACCTCGTGGCATTTTTTACAATTGAGAATAGGGCCTGTTGTATTGTAATGATGACATCCTCCACAACCTGTGGACATAGCTGACATCTGAGCATGTTGTTTATGTGAAAAAACTACTTTTGAATACCTTTCCCTGAGTTCATCTATGATAACAATTTCCGGCCCTTCCGAAGGGGCATGGTAAATTGAAATCATTTCGTTTTTGGGACAATTTATCAGGCATGGATCTTTTTTTGTAGGATATTCGCAATTATGGCATGTCTTACAATTTATTGCACCTTTTGAGTGAATATTTTTCCAGTCCGTAGCTTGAGCCACAGTTTTTTGACTCTTTTTAACTTCTTTATGAGGTAACAGCGGATTTGAAAATAAAGCAAATATTCCGAATGAGATAAATATTAAACAAATTATAGAAAATCCTTTAAGACTAATCTTACCTAAGGAGCCATGGATCAAATATCTTTCTGCTGTTTCATTTTTATTATTTGATGGAAAATGATTATTCAGCAGTTTCAAAATGACTTTTTTAAAATCAATTAGCTTTCTCATAATATCACCTTTGATTTTGTTTTTGCGATTTCTACATGATTATGATTTTGAGTAATAACTGGGAAAATCATGACGCATGCCCTATAGAATAGAACAAGCATTGCTACAAATCCGATAGTTACAGAAAGTTCACCAATAGAAGGATAATAAGCCACTTTTGCATAAGGTGGCTTATATGCAGTGATGAAATTATTTATTCTATTGAGCAGTACTCCAAAAATTACCAAAGATGAAGCTGTGAAGAGTAATTTTGAACTTTGGAGTACTTTTTTATTTAAAAACATTATTAGAGGTACAATAACTCCGATAATCATTTCAGAATAAAACATAATTGCAGGGAAAGTCAATTCTTTTAAATAAACAAAAGTTTCTCGGATAAACATATCTCCGAGTTTGAAAGCTAAGTAAATTCCAAGAATCGGGCCAACCATAGAACCTAATTTGGATAAAACATGCATTTCAGGTGCAAGTTTAAATGATCTTGAAGCCAAAATGGATTCGAAAATAACCATCGGAAAGCCTACGGATATAGCGGAAACCAAGAATAGAAGCGGTAAAACCGGAGTTTGCCAAAGTGGGTGCATCTTATCTCCGGCAATTACCATAAGTGTACCAAGAGACGACTGATGCAGCGTGGATAGTACAACACCTGCAATAATAAATATAAACATGACTTTGTTTATTGTTTTATCAGTTAGTCGAAGAAAAAATTCAAGAATCGGATTAAAGATTTTTAGAAATCCCCACATTTTAACCCTTCCCATAAATCTTTCTGTAACTAATGGTAAAAACTCAATGTAAAGAACTGTTAAATAAATCATAACACATATACCAACCTCGAATAATGCTGAATTGCCGTTCCACATAACGAGTGGATGCCAAATATAATAGTAACGACCGATATCGACAAAAACTCCGCATGCAACAAAAGTATATCCAAGCAATGCGGTTAATAGAGCTGGTCTGACAATTGAATGATACTCATCTTTGTGCATAACATGTCCCAATGCAGCCGATGTAAAACCACCGGCGGCTAAAGCAACACCTGCTGCCACATCCACTCCAATCCATAGCCCCCACGGATAAAAATTATTCAAATTAGTAACGGATCCAATACCAAATAAAAAACGTCCTGCAAGAAAAACTAATCCGTTGAGTGCAAACAAACATAAAATAATAACTCCCGGAGTAAAGAACTTGAATTTTACTTGAGAAGGAAGATGACTATTATGGCTGATTTGATTTAATGTTAAATTATTCATTTTTTCCCTCCATATCGATTCTATGAATTTTTTCAATTCTCTCTTCTTCTTCGATTTCTTTACTAATTTCAGTATCAATTTCTTTTTTCATTTTGGACATCCACATCAGACCACCTAATAAAGCGTAAAGTGAGGCAGGTGGTATAAAATATGCAAAAATACCGTGCTGTATTGATTCGGATACACCAGGAGCAGCTTTCTGGCTGAGTTTTGGGAATCCAATTTCAGTGAATATTTTACTTGCTAAGTAAAGCCATGAAGTCCCACCGGCTTCGTATTCACCATAAATATAATCAAGATAAACCTCCGGTTTGCGTTTAATTCTGTTGCGCGCTTCGCGAATTAATTCCGATCGCGGACCAAAGGTTATTGCTTCAACCGGACAAATATCAACACAGGCTGGAATATCGCCACCCTTCTGCCTTTCGGCACAAAAATCACATTTGTAAATCATCGGTTGAATGGCTTTTTCATAGTCGAAGGTAGGTACCTGAAACGGACATGCAACCATACAATAACGACAACCTATACATTTGTCGGAATCCCAGACTACGGGACCTTTTGCAGTTTTGGAGAAAGCTCCGACAATACATGCCGAAACGCAGGCAGGGCGGTCGCAGTGCATACATTGCTGTTTCACGTTGATCGGGATTAAACGATTCTTTGGATTTTCAAATTCATTGACTACGGTTAATGATGAATTACTTGGGCGACGGAATTCTTGAAAAACTTTCCGATTATTAAAACTTTCAATTTCTGGAACCGGCATTTTATGAGCTTTAGCACAGGCCCATTCGCAATGACGGCATCCGACACAAAGAGTTGTGTCAACTAAGGCTCCAAATCTATCTTCCGATAAAATATTTTCTGCACCTGCATAAGCAGCAGAATAGCTCAGACCGGCCACACCGGCTCCGACAGTAGCTATCCCTTTCAGAAAATCCCTTCTCGAATTCGATTTGGAATTAACTTCTTCAGGATTCATTTTTTTACCCTTAAATTGTTATTTATTAGGTAATCTCATTAATTATTATTAAAGATTACATTACAAAATTAATAATTTAAGTTATAGAAAACAAAATATATTTTAATAATTTGTTGAAATTCTATATATTTAACTATGGCAAAACTTAAAATGAGGTCATCAATCATTTGTTATTAGTTTGATACTTAATAAAATTTATCAAATTAGAAATAATGTTGAAAATTTTTGGAAATAGTTAAGAAATAATTTGGAATTTCAATTATTATTGTTTAAATTGCAAAATCAGCCAGCATAAAGTCGAATTTTCTTTGAATTGTTAACTAAATAAGTTTTCGTTATGAAAATAAAGACTTTTTTCTATGCTTTTTTAATCCTACTTTTTTCTTGTGTCGGAAGGGATGAAAACCATTTTCCTGCTTTTCGCACAACTCCTGTCAAGGAGAATTCAGCCAATTCAATAACCATAAAACAAGCCACCAAAGCTAATACCGGATCTAATAACGGTAATTTTAGTCAATATTCGATTGATGAATTTCTAAAGAAAGGCTCATTAGTAATCGTTAATTTTACTCTTGAGAAAAATGAAATATCATATCTGCTGAAAGCAGCTAAGGAAGCCAAGAATATTAAATTTTATGCTTCAAAACTTGATAAATCCGAAATAAATAAAATTATTTCACAAAAAGCTACTTTATATTTTGAATCATCTGAATTTTCAGTAGATGATTTGAATGCTTATATCAAATATTCAAATTCTCTTAACTTTAAAAATATATATATCTTAATCAATAAATTCGACAAAAGTACCAAGAATTATATTTTGTCTGATTCTAAATTAAAATTTAATGCAAAAGTACCCTATAATTCATTAATTCAATTAATTGAAATTGCGAAAAATAATAATGCTCAAATTGAAATAAACAGCCATGGCTATAGCCCGAAGCAATTGGAAAATTTATTAACATCTGGTGCTAAAATTACAATTAATTCAAATATTGGTGAACTTGAACTTAATGAATTAATTAAAAATTATCCAGATAAATTAACTTTATTCTCTTATCAGGATTCAGCGACTAACTTAAGAAATTATATTGAGTCAGGCATTAAAATAATAATAAATAATCAGGATAAAACATACATCAGCTCTGAGCTTTCAGCCTTATTGAAAGAATTTCCGAATAAAGCGAAGAATATTTCGATTTTGGCGCAAAACTTTTTCCCACCCGATCTTGCAATCTTCAGACTGAACAAAGCTAATGTTTTATTTATGTGTGACTCTGATCATCTTGATTTAAAGGATTCCATTTCAAGTCATGCAAAGAAAAAATAATATTGAAATCATTGTTAAACATATAAGATAAATTTATGAAAATATTAATCTCTTCATTCACAGCGGCGCTACTATTAATTTCATGTGCTAATCATAAGTTTCAGGAAGAACTTATCGCTCCCTTCCAAAAGAAAGCTGATATTAAAATCGAAAATCCGGAATACGAAATGACAAATGTTGCTATTACGGATTTGGCAAAGAAATTTGACGGGTTTGTGAAATCATCCTCTGTTGATTTTGCCGCTGCTAATCACAAATCAGCAGTTTTCACATTGAACATACCTTTCACATTCTTTAATAATTTTCTTGCTTCTTTCCATGAGCAGTTTAAATCCGATATTAAGTCCGAGGCAATATCAAACGAAGAGGCTCTGGCACGTGTTTATTATGCTGATGTGAAGAAACTTCAGAAAACTCGCGAGGTTCAAGAAGATTTGATGGAAAATTATACTCATATTGGCAATAATGACCAAAAAATTATATTAAAGTATGAAATTGACAAGCTGTCAGCCGAATTAGAAGAATTGCAGCAGAGGCGGCTCAGTCTTTTGGAATCACTGAATTATTCAACTGTTACCATCACATGGTCAGCACCTGCTTTGGCATCTTGTCCACACGAAGAAAAATCGGATAGCCCACATCGCTTTTTCAATTTTCCACCGACAAAGGGAGGAGTAATCCCCGGTATGCCTGATCTGGAGTTCTTGGATGATCATTCTGGAAAAAAGCATTGTGATGAAATAGGGGAGACTCGTGAGATAATTTTAGACAAATGTGGACAGGAAGTGGATTTCCATCTGGGTGAGCCGGTGAAAATAACTATGGACGGGCTTGACATGAATAATACCGATATTATTACGAAGATTGACTATGAGAACAACAATATAACTTTGAAGGTTGCACCTTATGGTAAGGGTGAAATTAATTTGAATAAAAAGTGTGAAATAATCAATGTAGGATTAGGCCCGCTACCAAAGATTATTCCCGGATCGGATATTTCTCTTTCCCAGATAATAATCACTCCGAGAGTTGATGATGATTGCAATCTTATTGGCTATGAACTACGAGCGGGAACAGTTGAATCGGGTTGTGCAGATGGGCGTCCAAACTTGAAAAGATTGAAAAAGTGTACAACTTTTAAGAAGTTTCTTCCTAAAGAGAATAAAACAAATTATAGAAATAATGCGATGCCAAGACACAAATCGAAAGTAAGAACCAAAATTAGTTCGCTGCCGCCACCGCCACCGATTGAGTAATCATCGCTGCTCCCACTTATCTATTACCGCTGACGCTAAACAATTGCCAATCAGATTAGTTGAGGTGCGGGCCATATCCATTAACTCATCCACTCCTAAGATGACGGCTACTCCTTCAAGTGGCAAACCAAAGGAAATTAATGTGCCGGATAGTATGACAAGTGAGGCTCGTGGAACCGCTGCTATCCCTTTTGTGGTCAACATCAAGGTAAGCATCATTAAGATTTGTGTTCCGATAGAAAGATGTACACCGGCAGCCTGAGCCACAAATATTGATGCCACTGCCAAATATAAAGTTGAACCGTCAAGATTGAATGAATATCCTGCTGGAAGAACAAAAGATACAATTCTTCGGGGTATTCCGAAGGCTGTCATATTCTCAATTGCTTTTGGAAGTGCAGCATCACTTGAAGTTGTGGAAAAAGCTATCAGTGCTGGTTCTTTGACAGCATTAAAAAATTTCTTTATTGGGATTTTTGCAATTTTTATTATTGGGAAAAATACAAATAAGAAAAAAATGATTAATGCTCCATATAATGTCCCGACAAGTTTGCCAAGATTGATCAGAATCGACCAGCCACTGTGTCCGACTGTACATGCCATAGCTGCTCCGATGCCAAAAGGAGCGAACTTCATAACGATGCCTGTGAATTTGAACATGGTTTCCGCCAATCCTTCGCAGAAATTCAGGATGGTTTCTTTTGGCTTTCCGCTAATCTGAGTGAGTGCAATGGAAAATAAAATTGTAAACACGACAACCTGCAATACATCGTTGTTTGCGGCTGATTCTATAAAACTTTTCGGAAAAACATGTTCAATTGTTTCTTGCCATGTTAATACTTTGGCTGGAATAATATTGGTTGTTGAACTGGGCGGTAGGATAACTCCTACTCCGGGCTGAGTAATATTAACAGCTACCAAACCGATTATCAGGGCTAATGTTGTTACAATTTCAAAATAGATAAGACTTCGGACAGCTAATCTGCCCATGGCTTTTAAATCATTCGAATGACCGGCAATGCCAACTGTTAATGTACTAAATAGAATTGGAACGATTATTAATTTAATTAATCTTAAAAAAACATTGGATATTACTTTAAGATTCTGCGAAAATTCAGGGAAGATTCCTCCGATTGCCGCACCTATGAACATTGAGATGATTATCCACTGTGTAAGACTTATTCGTCTGAGCTGCTTAACGATCATTGATATTTGCGAGTTTAGGATTTAAAAGATTTCCGTTCTTTGTTATCTGTTTATAATGATAAATCAATAATGGTTCGGTATTTAATATTCTAATATTATTAGGAGAATAGATCAGTGGCTTTAGAACGCCGGTTGAATCGTGTATAATATCAGTATAATCAATATATGCATAGATTTTATCAGGTGATAAATTTGCTATTTCATTGATTCCACCACGAATATTAATACTTAAAATCTGTGGAGCAAGTCTGTGGCCATTTGGCAAGCTTCCGCCCCTGATTTTTACAGGAATATCAAAAAGTTTTAGCTCTGCTATTTGCTGAATATCACAAGTCAGTTCTACTTTTTCAACATCAAGATCAATTATATTTGAAATGGAATCAATTAGTCCAATTTGAACTTGAATTGGTTTCTGAATGTTTGTGATTTCAAAATAATTGGTTCTCCATTTTTTAATATTCTTCACTACTTTAGAATTGCCACGAATATTTACGCTGTCGGGTTTAAGATTTACTTTGCCAACCAATGCAAATCCTTCACGTGGAACAATTTTTATATTAGCTTCCACTGGAACTCGCACGAGCTCTATCTTCCCTGTTTTTACTCCAATAGCTTCTGGCATTACGTCTAATGCTTCTACATTTAGTAGTGACTGAACGTTTTTTAAAATTTCCTTTCTTGAAATGAGATAATCATCAGTGCTGATATTAGTTCTGGATAAATCTACAATGCAAGCAACTGATGAATTTAAAAACATATAATTAAACAGGTTCCAACCGCTTCCCCGAATTTCAATTGAGATAAATTCCGGTGGTAGATCCTCTATGGCTCTATCATTTGGAATTTTTATTTTTAATGGAATTGGTATATATGTCGTATATATGTTGTTCAAATTTGTATAAACCCAAAGCGCCAACGCAAATAAAATAGAGAAAAAGAATGACTTTGAAAATAATCTCTTTCTTATTGCTTTAGCTTTCATACAAATATTTAATATTAATTTAAATTAAAATCGTAAATTACAAATTTTCCACTTACAATTATCTAATATTTTGAAAAACAGAGCAATATTTTTTGACCGGGACGGTATAGTAAACAAGAGAATTATCGGTGACTATATTAAAAACACCGATGAATTTGAGTTTATACCTTTTTTTATTGACCTTTTTAAGCTAATAAAAGGTCTGAATTTTTCTGCTATTATTATTAGCAATCAGCAGGGGGTCGGAAAAGGAATTATGTCTTTTGATGATCTTAACTCCGTTACCGATTTTATGCAATTGAGATTGGAACTTGAAACGGGATTTAAATTCGATGATATTTACTATTGTACTGATTTGCATGATAGCCAGAGTTTTAATCGGAAACCAAATCCCGGTATGATTCTGAATGCAATTTCTAAATGGAAAATTGACAGAGCTAATTCATATATGATCGGAGATAGTTTAACTGACGTTCAAGCAGGAAAAGCAGCCTCTGTTCAAACAATGTTAATTGGTGATTATAATAGAAAAAACGCACCTGAAGCTAATTTTATTTTTAGCTCTTTGGCTGAAGTTGTAGATTTTTTTATGGATATGTATGATCAATGATTAATTAATGGTTAATGGTTAATGCAAGAAATAGGAAATAGGAAATAGGAATTTGTGAATAAGGAAATGAAATAAGAATGAATAATGTTTATAAGATAAAGAATTTAGAAATTAGGAATTGCCTTGTTCTTGCTCCTATGGAGGCAGTTACGGATATTCCTTTTCGTTTGATTTGTAAAAAAATGGGGGCTGACATTGTTTATTCTGAATTTGTTGCATCGGAAGCCCTTATCCGAGATTCTGTCAAATCTTATGCGAAACTCAGAATCTCTGATGTTGAACGTCCGATTGCTTTGCAAATTTTTGGTGGGAATATTGAGTCGATGGTTGAATCAGCTAAGATTGTCGAGAGATTTGAACCGGATTTTATTGATATTAACTATGGCTGCTGGGTTAGCAAAGTTGTTAAAAATGATGCTGGAGCTGCTCTTCTGAAAAATCCTCAGAAAATGGCTGACATGACTAATTCAATTGTTAATAGCATCAAAATTCCTGTTACTATTAAAACTCGTATCGGCTGGGATAAAAATTCAATTGAAATTGAAAAGGTTGCTAAATTACAAGAAGAAGCCGGCGCTTCGGCTATTGCAATTCATTGCAGAACCCGCGAGCAAGGGATAAGCGGTAAAGCCGACTGGAGCTGGATTAATAAAGTTAAAGAGCATGTGAAAAATATCCCGATTATTCTTAATGGCGATGTTGCTTCTCCTGAAGATGCAAAACGTGCTTTTGACGAAACCGGTTGCGATGCGGTTATGATTGGTAGGGGAGCTATCGGTAATCCATTTATTTTCCGTACAACTAAACAATTTCTGGAAAATGGTGAAATTGATTGGAAAAATGCTATTGGTGAACGGATTGATACTTGTCTGGAGCATTTGCAGCTTAATATCGAATATAAAGGATTTAAACGTGGTTTTACTGAGTTTCGCAAACACTACAGCGGTTATATTAAAGGTTTTCGCAATGCTGCCCATGTACGTCAAAAGTTGGTTGTGATGGAGTCAGTGGAAGAAGTTAGAGACACTTTGCTAAATTATATGGAAGAATTATTAAAATTTGAAAGTGAACAAAATGAGCGAATTGATTAAAAGAGTTTTAGTTGCCATTATCGGTATTCCACTTGCAATTCTGTTAATATATTTTGGTGGATTATTTTTCACAGTAGCAATAATCAGTATTTCATCTATTGGGCTTTATGAATTTTATATAATTTGTAAAAGCAAAAATTTTGAATCGGAAATGATATTGGGGATAATTTTTGGAGCTATAATACAGATTTTATATTTTTATTTTATACAAAAAGAAGATTTATTGTCAACTTTTCTTTCTCAATTTATTGCTTTTATTATATTGATGATAATTTTAATGATAGTTGCATTGAAAAGAGGCGTTTTGGGAGGGATAGCCCGAATAAGTACCACCCTAACCGGTATAATGTATATAAGTATGTTTTTTCTTTCTCTTATTGGAATAAGAAGTTTATTTAATATTGAAAAAGCATTGCAGACAAGTCTTGTTGCTTTTTCTTATCATGTGAGGGCAGCGAATTATGTTTACGGATTAGATGATCGCGGATGTGGATTTATGGTATTAAGTATTTTTATAGGGATTTGGATTTGTGATACGGCAGCATATTTTATAGGGCGCCGGTTTGGTAAGCACAAGATTTATCCTGACATTAGTCCGAAAAAAAGCTGGGAAGGTGGCATTGCAGGTTTAATAGCAGGTGGGACAGCATTTGTTTTATCTGTTCGTTTATTCAATCCTGAATTTCCTTTTTTAGATTCATTATTTATAGGAATGATTGTTGGAATAACAGGGCAGATAGGAGATTTTGCGGAATCATTGCTCAAACGTGATGCCAACCTAAAGGATAGTTCAAATATAATCCCCGGTCATGGAGGAATATTAGACCGTTTTGATAGTATTTTATTTGTATCACCGCTTGTATATATATATTTATTATTACTGGTAATGTTTGGGAAATAAGTGATACAAGCTCCCAGTTTGTTTTTGATAAATCAATAATATAAACTGAAATGAAGATTTTTTTCAGTTTGATAAGATTTATTTGGAAATTATATAAAATATTAGTAATTTGCTGTTGCAATTAATTATTTATTAAAAAGACCTAATGATACCTATGAAAAATGTTTTGTTTATCATGGCTTTATCGTTGGTGCTGCTCTGCTTTGCGAGCAGTAGAATTTATTCTTATGATTGTTCTTCTTTATGTAATGCAAGTTGGATTAATGCCTCTGGTATTAAGTATTACGGCTTGTGTGCTGTTACTTATAATTATCGGCATCGTGAATGTCCTGCATTTGGATTACGAGAAGTTGAAGTAGCCTCGTTTAGTGTTAATTCATATTGTGGAACTATCATATCAAGTATGAAGCTTGCCTTAGAGGATGCATTGGCTAATTCCAAAGTTGATTTTGGTATAACAAGTTCAGGTAATTATACTTTCGTCGTAAAAGAACCATTGTGTTGGTATTCTTCTGGAAATTTTTATTATCAATGCCCAGATAATAACTCCTGTTACAGTTCAACTTTTACAATTACTTATAATTCCAACCCAAGTGCATATTGGCTTAGAAATCAAAGTCATTCGACTTATGTAAGCAATTGTAGTGAAATAACAAATTATAATTGCTCAATTGAATTATGTAGCAGTCAAATTTTACCAAATGATTTTGTTTTCTTTAATGAAAGTACAGCACCATTATGTGATGATCAGTGCTTTTGGAAACTTTGGGGAAATTCAGGAACAACAATTAGTAATTTCGTTGGAACAAAAGACGATAAAGATTTAGTTTTTAAAACTAATGCTGTAAATGATAATTATGCAAATATGAGGATTAAAACTGATGGTACAATTCAGATAGGAAGAGAAACCGATGATTTACCAGGAAAGAATTGTAAAGTTGAAATAAATTGCGGGAGTTGGAATGAAATGAAAGATAAATTTTCATTTTATGAAACCACCAGTTCTTGCTCAACGAAAGCTGCTGTTTTTAAAATTAGCCAAGTTACAGGTACAAGTTATACAGATTTCATTAATGGTACTGTAAGCTGGGGTATTGAAAATAAAATAGATCCTGTTTCTGGTGGGTTAAACAGATTTAATATTTTTTATGGGCCTGGATTTGCTCAACCAAATCGAGCTAATTTTTTTACAATTACAGAGAATGGCAATGTTGGTATTGGCGATTTTGTTTCTAATCCATTTAGTCCTTGTATTCAACCTGATCCTTCTGCTAAACTTGATGTAGCCGGAAACGCAAGAATAAGGGTAATGACTAATACTGGAGGTATTAATACCGTGACTTGTGATAATGCAGGTAATTTACATACTCATGATGGAATACCACTTTTTGGAAACGATGCATGGTCAACGAATGGCAATACCGGATTGACAAGTTCAAATTGTATTGGAACATTAACCGTTGCACCTTTAAAATTTAAAACTTCACCGACAAATGGTAATACTCTTGAACGAATGATTATTGATGAAAGTGGTAATATTGGATTAAATACATATAATACTTTTGCAAATCCAACTGCCAGGTTACAAGTACATAATGGTTTTGTTATGTTTGATGGCGATCTGGATGACAATGGTAATACCATCCCTTCGGGAACAGACAATAGATTTATGTGGATCCCTGAGAAGGGATCAGTAATTTCAGGAGGACTTGACATTGTTCATGCTCCATGGTTATCAAATTGGAGTAATTTTAATAATACTTCAACATTACCTGTAGGGCCATTTTCAACTATATTGGGTTTATCGAATTATGCAACTGGCGATAATTCCTTTGTTACAGGTCATAATAATCAAGTCAGTGGTTATAATTCAACTGTGTTAGGTTATGATAATAAAGTTAATTTGAGCGACCATTCATCAATAATAAAAGGTTGTTATATTTTAGGTGAATCAAATACTTTTAATAATATCCGAAGTTCGGATGGGTCATGCATTATTGGATTTGTGAATAGAATTTCAAACTCAAATACAACATATGATGGAAATTTCATTTTTGGAGGAGGGAATATTATAGAAAATGCAGCTTTTGACTATGCAATTGGTAATTCAAATACTTTGACATTGTTTAATTCAATAAGTATAGGAAATTTCAACAAGGTTTTAGCTGCTCATGCAATGACATTAGGAAATAATGTAACAATTGAAAATAATGGACGAGGCTCATGTATTATTGGAGATTTATCTTATAATGCGGGATTTACACAATATATTAAAACTTCATCTACTTCACTAAACCAAATGACTATGAGGTTTCTTGGACATCCAAATAATCCACATGATATTTGTTATAGATTAATTAGTGGACTGGATTTTAATACAAGTCCAGAAACAGAACTTGGGTTATTTTTATCTAAAGAAAATTCAATTGGAACGGGAAAAACAAGTCTGGATGGTATTAATAATGTTGCGTTAGGTGCAAATATATCAATATCTGCAGATTATTCATCGGGATTTGGTTCAAATTTAACCATTTCATCAAATACATCTGTAGCAATGGGTTCAAATGTAACTGTTAATTATTCTAATAATGGTTCTTTTATCTTCGGAGATGCTACAACTGGTTTGGGAGGATATACAAACATTACAACCGCTCCTAATCAAATGACTATGAGGTTTACGGGAGGTGATGAATATAGTTCTGAGCCATGTTATAGATTTATTAGTGGTATTTATAATAATACCACTAATGAATTAGGATTATTTATTTTAAAGAATAATTCGGTAAAAGGAGGATTATGTGATGTTCAATCAGGGAATTCATTTGCATTCGGTGCTGATGCAAATATCAATTCAAGTGCTGCTGGTTCAATTGCTCTTGGTTCTGGAGTTACGATTAATAGTGGCGATAATGGTTCATTTGCGTTTGGAGATGCAAGTGGTAATATGACATATTCCTCAGCAGCCAATCAGATTACTATGAGATTTACGGCTGATATGACAAGCAACACAAAATCTTATGATTTCTTTTATGGAGGAACTTATAATTCTAATATTTGTGAAGCGTACTTAAAACCTTATAGTCCTGGCTGGTTTACACCATCCGACAGTAATTTAAAGGAAGATAAAAAAATTGTAAATTACGAATCAACTTTAAAAAATCTTCTAAATATAAATATTTATAATTGGAAATTCAAAGGGGATTCAAACAATAACCGTTGGGTAAGTCCGATGGCACAAGATTTTTATAACACTTACCGACTTGGTCCTCCTGATAGTTGTTTTTTAAATTCTTCACTTATTGATGGTATTGCTTTAGCATGTATCCATGCTTTAGCAAATAGAACAGATACTCTCAGAACTGAAGTGAATAAATTGGTAATATCCTATGACAGTCTTAAATGTAACCCTTGTGATAGGATAACAGCTCTTGAACATAAAATAGATTCCTTGACGCTGAAACTCGATTCACTGACTAAAAAATTTGGCGGAAATGTAATCAATAAGGATGAATCGAATAATTTAATGGGAAACACAAATTTTGACGATATTATTCTTGAACAAAATAATCCCAATCCATATTCTGAAAATACTGAAATCAATTACTATATCCCTTCAAAATACAAAAGTAATTCAAGGTTATTAATAACCGATGAAAATGGTACTCATATTTTCAATGAATCTGTCGTATGTTTCGGAAAACCTTGCCAAATCAGTTTTTCCGCAAAGGAATTAATTACAGGAATTTATTTATATGGAATTGAAATTAATGGTAAATTAACAAAATCCAAAAAGATGATGATTATTAAATAGCTAATATAAGCCTGTAAAGCCAGCTTTATCAGTTTATGTAACTATTTTGAGTTTAATTTGTTTATTAATTTTATTAACTAATTTATTGGAAAAAATTTTATGAAAAAGATTTATTTAATTTTCCTTACACTGACATTATTTATGTCATGTAAAGAGCAGAACCAAATAAAATTTGGTGATATTTATGGCCAATTGGGATATGGTGTTAATGCAAAAGTTATATTAAAAAATACAGCTTTTAATGCAATCACTGATTCTAATTACAATTTTTTATTTAAAAATGTTCCTGAAGGAATTTATGATTTATTTATAAGTCTGGATGGATACGATACTACAACTATTTTTGGCATGACTTATACTGGAGATTACTTATATTTAGGAATCAATCAACCCTCAGAAACACCAACTACTGTCAAATTTGAAAGTGGATTAGGAATTCATTTATTTGATTTATGCAAAACTAAACATGGAAAATTTAATAATTTCGCTATTGATAGCAATTTTAAATCATTAAATGGTGATTCGGTTTTGTCTTATAAATTCAGTATGGAAGCCACATGTACAAATAGTGAAATTGATGTGTTTCTATTTTTCAGTGCCGATAATACTGTAAATAAATACTATTCCAATAATTGGTACTATACTACTTTTAATAAAGCAGTTTCCATGGCTGGAAATATAAGTAAGAAGTATTTGATTAGCTCTGGCTTTAAATCCGGTCAGAAGATATATGCCATTGCTTATTGGGGATCACGAGATCAGCAAGTTGGTGTTATTGAGGATAGCAGAAATTCTAATAAACTGTGGGTAGGTCTTAGCGATCAGCCATCTCAGGTTTTTGAAATTACTATACCATAAGAAAAAGAAAACAAAAGAAAACACAGAACCCAAGCCGGAATAAAATATTTCGGCTTAGATTTGAAAAGAAATGACAAAATTATCTGTATATATTAATTAATTTCCTTCCGAAGCCTAAACCACTTCGGAAGGATTTAATTTTTCGTTCTATGAAATACTGATCTAAGCAAATGAAACAAAGATTTAAGTTCCCAAACTTTCGTAAGCCAAAGAAAGAACGAAGTCCTCGTAAAAAGATGGACTCCACCTCCGAGGTGGAGTCCATCTGAAACGAA
>JAPLFL010000042.1 GCA_026390695.1 Candidatus Kapaibacterium sp.
AAGATTGGCTTAAAAAGATCAGTTGAGAAGCTAAAAAAATGGAGCTTTTAAAAATTCCGAACCCTGAATTTTTAAAAGCTAAAAAAAAACTGTCTCAGGTGAAAAAAAGCTTGGAATTCAACATAAAAGACAGCCTCAAACTCATTCGCGGAAATGACAATTTCTTGAAAATTTTGAAACAACATCAATCTTCGAATTTATTTTTCTGTGTGGAAGTGTTTATAAATAATACTTAATAACAAAATACCTTTGCCAGATAATTTTTTTTTACAGGAAGTTAAAATACATTTTTTATTGGTTCGTTTATATGTTTGTGAATATTTTTTTTGGGGAAATGATTAGCAAACTCAGACATATTACAACTATTTTACTTCTGGTGGTTTTTCCGCTGGCTTCTCTTAATTTGCAGTTCTCTGTTCGCAAGTGTAACCGCAGAGGATTATTGCAGTTAAGAATATTTAATTCTGAGATTAATTTAAACCTGTTATCATTTAATCCACTTGCATGTTGCGAGATTAATCCCAAAAATAATTCAGGTAAACAAGAAAAAAATAGAGATTGCTGCAAGCCGAACGGCGCAGCTAATGCTGGTAGCGAAGATGATGGTTGTGAGTTTTGCAAAAAATCTGATAAAAGTTCAACCAATGAAAATTCAGATTCTGATGATAATATTTTAGAATATAAAACCATCAAAACTGGCTGCTGCTCAAATTCTATTGTTAGTAATACCCTTCAGGGATCGTTTGTTAATTCCGATATTCAAATATCTGCTAAAATTTTTAACTCCGCTACTATTGCTGATATTCAAAGAAAATATATCCCTATTTCTTATCAAGGCGATGAAGGTTTTAAAGATATATTCTATCCGCTTAAAGAACCGATAAGCCAGATAATCTCCTTTATACATTTCACTTCCAATGCCGAAGACTGCTCAGACGCAACAGATGCTATTTGTTGATGCAAATCTGATTTAACATTTCCACTTATTTTTCGTTTAAATACAGATTTGTAAACAACAAATTAGCTTTTGTTATGTACCTATTGATTTAGGCTCATACTGTCTGAAATAACATTCAATTAAAATAAATAAAGGAAAATTATGAAGAAATCAATCATCTATTTAGCATTCGTAGCAATAATAGTAATGCTCAATATCCAAAATGCAAGTGCTATACCGGCTTTTGCGCGTAAATATCAAACTTCTTGCGTTACCTGCCATACAATTTTTCCACAATTAAACGCATTCGGAGAGGCTTTCCGAATAAATGGCTATCAATTTCCTGTTGATGACGAGGAACAAGTTAAAGAAAAGCAAGTAGCACTCGGCGCAGAGGCAAACAAAAAAGTATTTCCCGATGCAGTCTGGCCAAATTCCATACCTTCGTCGATGCCGGTCTCCTTCCGCGGTGAAACTGCTTATCAGGTATCAACCGATATGGCAGGCACGACAAGTTCTCAATTTATGATCCCCGCCCTCCAGATTATTGGTGCAGGCACATTTGGACAGGATATAAGTATCTGGGCAGGTGCAACCCTATTTAACGACGGAAAAGTTGGGAATCTTGACAACTTTTTTATTAAGTTCGATAATCTTTTTACAAGTCTCCTACCAGAAAAGGCTCTTTATTTTAGATTAGGGCAGTTCATTCCGGAGATTGTACCATTTGCTTCACATCACCGCGGATTAACAATTGCTCCTTATGCAATGAATACTTACAATCCCGACGATCCAATGATGCGTAAAATGTTTATGGCTGGTCATTCTCATGGAGGAGCAACAGCATTTGGTATTGAAGGTTTCCAAATCGGTGCAGAAGCAAGCGGAGTTATGGCAAGTCGTATCCGTTGGGTTGCCGGAGTGCTCAATGGTGGCGGAACCGAAGACGATGTTAATTCCAGCCGAGATTTTTATGGACGTTTAGCATATAAAATCGGTGGATTAGCTTATGACGGCACCAGCAAAGACAGCATATATAATAACGAAGAAACTTCCTTTGCTCTTGGAGTTTTCGGATATACCGGAACCGGAACAGGCGCTGATACATTGGATTATAGTTTCTACAGAGCAGGTTCGGATTTCAATTTAACTTATAAAAGGCTCAGTATAATCGGAGGAATAATTACCGGAAAAGATAATACTGGTGATAAAGAATTTTACACCCTCTTATTTGGAGAAGCCGATTATTTGTTCTATCCTTGGCTGATGGGAATTTTGCGCTATGAACAGGTAAATGTTAGGGGTTTAACTCAGCCACTCCGCCAAATTGTTGTTCATGGCAGTGCTTTGGCAGTTGCAAATATCAAGTTCAAACTCGAAACACGCCTAAATCCTGACGATATGAAAGCATATAATATGTATGTGGGAGTGGATTTTGGATTTTAATATCTAATTGCTATTTAATTATGAGAGTGAAACACTTTTTTATAAACACAGCCCCTTACCGCCTCTTTTCAGTGGTGGGATTGACTGGAGGATCGCTTCCATTCTTATTAATCAAGTCAGATTTATATGAATCGACTTCTTTGAAAAAAAACAAATAATTTAATCATTTAATATAAAAGGACCAAATCATGAAAAAATCAATTATAATATTGCTAAACTGCCTTGCAGTTATTTTTACCACTTTATTAATTTCATCCTGCGATAAGACAAACACCGTAGATCCGATGAATCAAGCAAGTGTCGCTTTTACATACTCTCCAAATCCAATTGTGAAAAATATTCCAACAACTTTTACTTTCACCGTTAGCGATGGAATGAGTATGATGACCGATGTAACTAATTATACTTGTTCTTACAAGCCAATGATGGCTTTGTCATCTACAAATTTAACTCTTGCTCGTACTGCAACCGGAACATATTCTGGAACTTGTACTTTTAAGGACGCAGATTCCGTTATGTTCACATTTAACTGTATGTATTCGATGTCGAACTTGACAAAGAATTTCAATTGTGTTGTCAAATGAGTTTGTAAAGAAGAATAAATAATTAAAAAAATAGAATTAAAATCCCTCTGGGGTGAAATAATATTTCTTTTGTTATACTCAAAAAAATTTATCTATTTATAATTTAAAAGGAATCAAATGAATAAAAATCAAATAATAAGCGCGATAATTCTATTTGCAGTAATCTGCTTGAATCTCTCAATTGCAGCGGATATTAAAGGTCATGTCGATACTGATGCAAATAAAATAAAATATAAAGCAAATACCGTGGTTTACATTGACAAAGCAGAAGGTAATTTTAAAGTTCCGATGAAAAATCCTGAAATGAATCAAACAAAATTAACTTTTGTTCCTCATGTTCTTCCGGTGTTAGTTGGAACAACAGTCAATTTCCTCAATAATGACGATGTGCTTCATAATGTCTTTACTCCTGATGCCTGTGCAGGGAAATTTAATCTCGGTTCATGGAAAAAGGGTGAGATTAGGTCGCATAAGTATGATAAAGCTGGATGTAATTCTGTACTTTTATGCAACGTACATCCTGAAATGGAAGGCTATGTCGTTGTTTTGCAGAATCCATATTTTGCATTAACTGATAAAGACGGAAATTTTGTTATTAAAAATGTTCCGGCAGGGAAATATACAATTAAAGTATGGAATGAGAAATTAAAAGCAGCCGATCAACAAATTACTGTCGGGACTGGAAAGAATGAAGTAGTATTTAAGATTGCAAAGTAAATGAAAACCAAGAAATCCCCCTAATCCCCTTTTTCAAGGGGAAACTGGAATCAGATTCTTAACACTCCTTTGAAAAAGGGGGCAGGGGGTTTCTCTTATCATGTACATTGTTAAATTTTGAGCTTAAAAAGTTATTAAGGATACAAAAATGGAAAAGATTAGTATTAAAAACAGAGTTACGCAATTTATTGGAATAATTATTCTGTTAATTTCCTTTGAATTTGCTTTGAATTCATGCGAAAGAGATTTAGTAATCGCTCCCGCTCCTTTAAAAATTGATAATAGCTGTGATACGGTTAATGTCTCATTTTCTAAAACTGTATATCCGGCAATAAGTAAATGTATATTATGCCATAATAATTCCAACTCAACACGTGATGTGAACCTTGAAGGCTATGAAAATGTCCGCGATCTTGCTATTAAGGGAGAACTTTTCGGATCAATCTTAAGCAATATGGGGATGTACATTGAAAGCGAATGTGACAAAGGAAAAATTCAGGCATGGGTTAAACAGGGTGCTAAAAATAATTAATGAAAAATATGAACATAAAAAAAGTCGTAATAATAATTACAATAACTTTGACAGGCGCTTTAGCAGGAATCCTCTACTTCAATTCCTCAGCAAAACCGATCAGAAGGGATATTGTAATCAAAGCTCGTCAATATTCTTATGAACCAAATAGAATGGAAGTCAACGTCGGAGATACATTGTACATAAAACTGCTTGCATTGGACGTTATGCACGGCTTTTATCTTGAAGGTTATGATATCGATGCAGAAATTCCGGCAAATCTTAGTAATTTCAAGGTTAGAAAACCATCCGATGGTTTTAATTGGAAAGATACTAATGAAATTGTCATTATTGTTACAAGAGGTGGAAAATTCCGTTATCGCTGCTCACACACTTGCGGAACCATGCACCCATTCATGCAGGGTGAAATGATAGTACATCCGAATCATTTGTTTAATGGAGGAGTCGGAGCTGTTATTGGATTTGTATTTGGTCTGTTATGGCTTATTTACAAAAAAAATAAGAAAGGGCACGATAATGAATAAAATGGAAAAAGAATCAGGAATCAAAATTCCAATGGATGTTAAAAATGGTAAAAATACGGATTTATTGACAAAATTTCCTTTATTAAAACGGATACTGAAAGCACGTTCCTTTCAATTTATAATAATTCTACCAAATTTATTCGTGTTTTATGTAATAATATTGGCTGGTATAATCGGCTCGCCTGTAGGAAATCGGAATATAGCAATAGTTTTTATCTGGATTTTATGGTGGTTTCTATTAATTGCAATTATGGTTCCTTTTGCGTCAAGGGTATGGTGTACTATGTGTCCACTGCCATTTTTCGGAGATTTGTTTCAACGAATGGCATTTATTAAAGTCAGATTAGGCAAAACAGCTTATCTTAGAAATAAAATGTTCGGACTAAATAAAAAATGGCCTAAATATTTAACCAATATCTGGATTCAAAATATCGGATTTCTCACATTATGTACATTTAGTGCTGTTCTTGTTACCCGGCCTTTTGTAACCTCGATAGTTTTAGGTCTGATGTTGCTATTAGGGACAGTCATGTCAATGATATGGAAGCTACGTTCATTTTGTAGCTATATTTGTCCGGTGAGTGGATTTTTAAGTTTGTATTCTTCGGCTGCTACCATGGAATTGAGACGGATTGATAATGATGTTTGCTTGAAATGTAAGGACAAGGGCTGTTATAAGGGCAACGAAAAAGGATATGGCTGCCCTTGGTCGGAATACATGGGAACTATGGAACGGAACAACTATTGTGGATTATGCACCGAATGCTTAAAAACCTGTCCTAATGATAATATTGGATTAAATACTCGCTCCTTTGCAAGTGAAACGATTATAAAAGGTTATGATGAATCCTGGAAGGGATTTATTATGTTAGCACTTGCCATGGCATATTCTGTAATTTTATTAGGAACAAACGGAACGATAAAAAATTGGGCTAATGCACCAGAAACCGGCAATTGGGGTGGATTTTTTATTTATGCGGCAATACTCTGGTCCTCTGCTCTTGTGGTTGTACCTGCCGTATTTTATTTCTTTGCATATTTATCAAAATTAATAACCAAGTCCACTCAGAGCGTTAAGGAAATATTCAAGACATTTTCATATATATTAGTTCCATTGGGGCTTCTGGCATGGATAGCCTTTAGTTTTCCTCTTATTTTCGTAAATGGTTCATATATTATTTCAGTAATTTCTGATCCACTCGGTTGGGGATGGAATCTATTCGGAACAGCAGGTTTTAAATGGCAACCTCTTGTGCCTGATTATTTAGGTTATGTCCAATTAATTTTACTATTAACCGGATTAGGTTTTGCAATTAGTCGAGGTTATAGAGTCAGTTTAAATATTTTCAAGGACGAACATACTGCATTAATGGGATTATTGCCTATGGCGGGTTTTGCACTATTAGTGACTTTGGCATTTTTAACATTTTTTATAGGATAGGTGGAAAAATGAAGAAAAATATTAAAGAAATTATCGCATGGGCACTTGTTCTTGTAATTCTTGTCGGAACTCCGATAATAATAATGTATTATTCTCATACGAATAACCATACTCAAAAAAGAATGATTCATCTGACAGGTGTAGCTTCGCAAGGTGTTTGGACTGAGGATGAAGTCGAAGCGGCGGATTTAACTTTTAAAACTTTTAAAAGAGCAAACATTGTTCTGACTCAAGGTGAAGAAGTAATTTTCAGATTCACAAGTGCTGATGTTACACACACGTTTTATGCTCCTGAAATAGGCTTGGGACCTATTGTTGTTGAAGCAGGTCATTATTACGATATTCCTTTCACCCCGAAGCTAACAGGAAAATTTACTTATTATTGCACTGTTTTCTGCGGCCATTGTCATAATTTTATGCGGGGTAATATCGTTGTTCTGACTTCGGAACAAGCAGCTAATCGTTCTTTAGCGGCATCAATTACGATGGATACGATACGTCCAACTTGTTGTGCACCTTATAGGGAATTGACTGATGGTACAAATCTACCGTTTCTAAAGCGCGGGAAACTTCTATTTCTTGACAATGGATGCTATACCTGCCATGGAGATTCAGGCAAAGGTGGGGTCTATAATCCTAATTATGTGAACAGAACAATCCCTGACCTGATTACTCTTGCAAAGAAACTGAAAATCGGAGATAAACAAGAAGCCGATAGTTTGATTAAAATACTTGAGACTGGCACTGAACTTGACAAACTTAATGACAATCCCCCATTTGCCAGCTATTGCCGGTTTTATGCTCAGTATAATTCGATTTCAACAAAGATAAAGGACGGAGCTCCGATTGTATTAAAGGCAGACTCTTTATCCTTTAATCCGCCACTTACAATGCCATCATGGAGTGCTAATCTATCGAAAAGGGATATTAATTCTATTATTGCTTATTTTATTAGTATCTATAATTGGGATAATGATTGAGATTAATGTTAGTTACTAAAGAAAATATTAAGGAAGTAGTGGGAGACGCAGAAGTAACATATTTGCCAAAAGTGTCATTTGTGCGCATGCTGGAATCCTATTCATGTACTACTTTTGGAGATTCCTGCTTGAGGATTAATATATTAGGCATAACTAAATATATTATTAGACTACATTTGGATTTGTATTATTAGTTTATTATTTTTGTATTGGGGTAGTTTCACTAATTTAGATTTTTTTATTATTTATTATATAAGGTGTACCATGAACAACTCTACTAATCCACGCTCCAGCTCACGCTTAACAGCACTTGTAGCTATCGCAGCATTTATCGCTCTCAATTTGGTTATTTCTTCCGAATTGTTCTCACAAACGGTGACTCAGCCTGTAGCCGGTGTCACAGCAAATTTCAAGAAATATATTTACACCGAAATTCTCTCAAAATCTACAAAGAGAGACATTGAATATGTTTGTATTTTATCTTCAAAGGGCGAGGTAAAAACTTGTTTAAATGCCTGCGATGTTTGTTACGGTGCTCATAAGGGCTATTCAAAATCCGGTACTACACTTGTGTGCAATAATTGTGGCAATAAATTTGCTATTGATGGTTTAGGGACACAAGGCACAGGTGGCTGCAATCCCGGTTATTTGCCGCATACAATTGTTGGCGACAGTGTTGTTTTTCAGATTGCAGATTTTCTACCTAAAGGAGAACTTTATTTTTTAATAACTCCTTATTCAAGTGCTGTTGAAGATAAATCAATAGCCTCTGCATCAAATTTTAATTTATTAATTCAAAATGATAATTTAAAAATTAGCTTTGAGGACATTAATGTTCATAACTGTTCAATTTTTAATATCAACGGTGAAATTTGCAAGACATTTTCTGAAAATTCTTCGGAATTAAATGCAGATATTTGCGATTTGAGCGCAGGCTCTTATTTAATAAAAGTGGAAGAAAATGGGAAATATGTATCCAAAGTTTTTTCGATAAGTAGATAAGGAAACTGATTAGGATGTCATTCTGAGTTGCTGTGGCTGTCGCATAAGCCTCATTTATGTCATTCCTGAGAATGAGACTTTGTGAAAGCTATCTTTTTCTGTCATTCCTGAGAATGCAGGAATCCCCTGATTGGTACTGGATGGGGATTCCCGCATACGCGGGAATGACAAAACAGTATAAGTTGTGAGTTTTTACACAAGCTCGAATACAGGAATCTCATTCTATAGCTAATTTAATGTTAATCGTAAAATGATTTGTATAACTAATAAGTTTATTAAAAATGAAAAAGATATTTTATTCTATAATCGCTATGATAGCGATTATTACAGGATGTTCTTCAGACCCTGCCGGTAATAATTCCGGCGGATCAATGACTAAACCATTAATCGTTAGTCTGACTGCTAAAAAGACTCAGATTCTTTATGGCGGTCAAGACCCGGCTATTATCACCTGCGTCGCAACCGGTGGGAATCTGAAATACAAATGGCAGGTCGATTTGGGAGATATTATACCTCTTAATGCTGATAATTCCAAGATCAGTTTCAACGGAGCCGCTTGTTGTGTTGGCGTTAAAGTCATCAATTGTACTGTTTCAAATGATTCCGGGAGCGTTACAAAAAGTATTGAGATTGAAATACTTGAAGTTATTAAGGAACCTGAAATCATCAGCATTCAATCTGATAATACCGATATTATCGTCGGTCAAACTACGGATATTGTTTGCAATGCTCTTGGCGGCCACTTGAATTATTTATGGGAAGCTGATTGCGGTGATATCGTTTTAAATCTTAAAGATAGTACTAAAATATCTTATACCGGTTCTGCGGCGTGTAAAGGGAATAGAACTATTAAATGCACTGTATCAAATGAAAAAGGTACAATAAAAGATAGCATAAATATTAACGTTAAATAAAAGATTGAATTATGAAAAGCTTTTTTGCAAATTCATTGAGAATTTACTTGATTCTCATTATCATCATTTTCGCTTATAATAATGCAAAGTCTCAATGTTGCGCAGCAGGTAATCCTGTTAATTCCAATTGTTCACCTACGACCGGATTTAATCGTATCTTTGATATTTCATGGAATCAAGCTTATTCTCTCTCGAACACATATTTCGATGGAACCCGCAAATTAGATAAACAATATGCAGATATTAATTTTAATTTTTCTTCCCTTGCTTTATCTTATGGAATATCGGAGAAATTGAAATTAACTTTCGATATTGGTTTTTTTATAAACAAATCCCAGCATTTTAAACAAAATATCATTAGCGGTGATACTATCCCCGATTTTACAAAAAAAGCTCAAGGTATTGCCGATGGAAGTATTGGTTTGGTCTTTCAGACTTATCGTAGTGAAGATAAATTATTTAATTTTATGCAATCTTTACGCATTACATTACCCTTGGGAGCTTTCAATCAGGAAGATGCTAACGGTAATGTTTTGCCGATTGACCTGCAACCATCATCGGGAAACTATAAAGTGAATCTCGGATTTATATTTTCTAAGAAATTCGAGAATAGTGACTTTTCAATAATGTCTGCAAATAATATTGAATTTTCTCAAATGATCGAAACTCAAAATTCTTATCAAAAATACGGCAATTTATATAATTTATCTTTAGCCGGCGTGTATCAGATAAATCCTAATGTGCTCTCTATACTTCAAGTAAGATGTGAAATACGTGATAAAGCTTTAAACGGAGCAAAATCTCAAGGCAATTCATATTCTTTTTTAAACTCTTCCGGTGGTCAGATATACTTTGTTTCACCTCAGGTTTCTTATAGACTTGCTGATTCATGGATGCTATCATGTCAATTCAACCAGCCTATAATCAAACATGTTTACGGAGAACAACTTACTAATAAATATTCCGTCCTTGCAACTATCTCCAAGAGTTTTGACTTCTCCGTAAAAGATGATGTAAAAATATCCGAATCCCATGATTCCACAGAAAAATTCCTTATGATTTCAGTAAAAGGGAATTGCGATATGTGCAAAGCCCGTATTGAATATGTAGCAAATGATTCTAAATTTGTAGAGTCTTCGGAGTGGAATTCCGAATCTAAAGCTCTTAAAGTATATTATAAGAATGGTTTACCCGATGTTGATGCAATTAAAAAATCAATTGCAGCTGCCGGACACGATACTGAACTCTATAAAGCACCTGATGATGTTTACGAAAAACTACCTAAATGCTGCCATTACCGAGAGAAATAATCTATATTTCTCTTAGATTACAATTTAGCATACGTTAATATGATTATTATTCCTCATTCCCCCTTTGAAAAAGGGGGTTAGGGGGATTTCCCACTCCTTCATATTCCCACAGAACTAATACATATTAGCTAAATACTTGATAATCCAGATTTATCCGTCGTGAGGGTAGTCAAAGAAGTCCTCCGGGTAATCAAAGAAGTCCTCCGGGTAGTCAAAGAAGTCCTCCGGGTAATCAAAGAAGTTGTTGAAGTAAGTATTTCCGACGTTGAAGTAGTCAAAGAAGTTGTTGAAGTAAGTTTTTCCGACGTTGAAGTAGTCAAAGAAGTCGTTGAAGTAAGTTTTTCCGATCGGAAATGGTTACCTGAACATATTCCATGGATACATAAAGATATTCATCACTTATATGAAGTGATTCTCTGATAATATAAGACAGTGATTTATACTATTTCACTACTGAGATGAGTTGAAATAGCTTGGCGGATGGTGTTTCTAATTGTAATATGTATTTCCCATCAGATATTTTATCTGTCCGTACGGAGAAATTACGCACTCCCGATGCGGAAATATTCTCACATAATATTTCTTTGATGACTTTACCGGATAAATCATAAAGCGAAAGGCGGGTTTCGCCATATTCTATCAGATTTATTTTTATATCTATTAAATCTGTGGCAGGATTGGGTGATACTGAGATTATTTCCGCACCTGCCGGATTCGTCTGTAATAATCTCTGGCCTCCCTGATAACATATTCCTAATAATTTAAATGATCCGTTGGCTGTATCAAGAGTTACTGAATCTCCGTTTATGCGGTAATTAGTTAGCCAAAGTGCTGTTCTGTCTGCATTTCCTAAGGCGGCTTTAAATTTTATTTTGGCAATATCTGTATTTTTTATTGATAAATTATTCAACGGAATGGTTCTGATTCCATTAAGCACTGCGCCGGAGGGATAATTTAATACAGCTAATAGTGACGCATTGAAATTGAGTTCCCCGCTGAATCCTGTGGCTGTACTGACACGTAAGGAATCCGGATTACTAATAGTTATAGGTATTTCTAATATTTCTCCGGGTGATGCCTCGCCGTTACCGACCGTTATTTTTGATGAAAATGGCGGATTAACTATTCCATTTATAATAATTTCTTGTATTTTATTACAAATAGTATCTTCCACAATTACCGTATCAGCGAATGTGCATGGTCTATCTATTCCTTTATAATGAATATTGACGGGAATAGAATCCCTTGCAGCTATTTTGAGCACATTTTTATCTATTGTAATATTAGAACTTGCGGATAAAAGAAATGTAGATAGTATTGAGCCTGTATTAACAACGGAAATGCTCGTATCTCTAGTTACTTTCATCTTCAAATAACCGAAATCAATCAGTTGAGGGCCGGCATTGAACGATATATTTTCTTTTGAACTTAATAGATTAAATATTTTGACTGAATCACCGAAAGCATTTGATATAACAGTTAGTTCTGCATTACTCTGACCTGTATTTTGAGGTAAATAAAGAACTATTATTTGCAGAGAACTGTCTGGCAAAACCGTTACCGGCGCTGCGGGAGATACAATTATGAAATCATTTTGCTGCCCACCTGATAATTTAGCATCAGAAATAAATAAACTATCAAATCCAACATTGTCAATAATTATTGTATCTAATGCCGAGCTTTCACAAACAAGATTATGGACTTTCAACTGGTTTGCAACACGTATCCGCGGCCCGTTGGAGAATCCCGTACCATATAAATTAGCTTCAACAGGTTTGGCAATGTCCGCACAATAGAATGCAATGCGTCCCGAACCGAGTCCTAATTCCATTGGAGTATATCTGATAGGCAGTGCGGCAAATTCGCCGGGTTTCAGTACGAAAGATGTATCCACCGAACCGCTTGCGAGCCTAAAATCATTGATGTTCGGACCAAGAAAAGCTATGGAGCTGACCAAGGCGGGATATGTTCCGGTATTCTGCAGAATTGCCCGGCATAAACTATCCTTGGAAGTCTTCACCAGAGTAGAATCAAATTCCACATCATTGTTGGATAATGCAATCAGATTGACGAATCCTTTTCCAAATATCTTTTGCTTGAGTGTATCGGTTTGTGTACGGATATAAATTATGGCAGATTTAACTCCTTCATCTTTGGGTTTGAATCGAAATTCTACTTTTTGAGAATCCGAACCTTCTGCGATGAACGGTGGAAAGCCGGAAACGATCTCAAAATTGGATGGATCAGCTCCCCCGAAGTATATGGAATCTATCCGCGCTTTGTATGTACCTGTATTTAATATAAAATTAGTTAGTGCGGAATCTTTTACGGTTCCTACCTCGACTGCGCCGAAGTTAATATCCAAAGATGAGAGATTCGGCGCAACTATTGACCACAGATTATCAGATTCATCGTCTTGTATAGAATAAGTGGAATCTATCAGCCATGATCTGATGGATCCATCATCTGATCCGGTGATAAACCGTCTGCCGTCGGGGCTCACTGAAATATCATTTATGTATGATCCGGCATTAATATCAATCACTTTTATGCCATCAATGAGATCCCAGACTGATATTTTGCCAAAATTATCTGATGAAATAACCTTTGAACCATCGGGTATGAACTTCACCTTCTTTACGGGAGATGAAGTTTTTAATCTCATGAGCGGTGAACCTGATTTTACTTCCCAAATTATTATAGTTGTATCCATACTACCTGTTGCGAGCTTTGCACCATCGGCGCTGACATCAATACACATTACTTTATCTTTATGCCCGGACATGGAACCGGAGAAGTACTCGCGTTCCAGATCCCATTCAAATACTGTGCTGTCATTACCGCAACTGTAAGCGTGCCGTGAATCGGGACTGAAACATACATCATTGGCTTCGCGGCGATGCCCTAACATTCTGTTGAGATACTTGCCGGTGGAACCGTCAAAAATCTTTAGTTGATAATCTTCACAAGTTGATACGATATATTTCCCGTCGGGAGAAATGGCAACTCCCGTTGGTATTTTAGGATGATCATGCATAGTTATAAGCACCTGACCGGTTGTTAAGTCCCATAACTTGAGAGTGGAATCCAAACTCGATGATACAGCGCGCAAACCATCGGCAGTGAAGGCTAAACCGGTTGGTTTTTGGCTATGACCACCATTGTCGGTGCCCGCACACGCGAATTTCATAAGACTCTGAAACTGTTCCACGCCTGTTCCGCGATCGAAAATATTCAAAGTATATGCGGATGAACTTTGATTAGGCAGATTTTGATAAGAAGTAACGAATGCGGCGATATTCTTACCATCTGGGCTGAACTTGCAATTGGTTACTTGACCTTTAAAATTGTTGGATAAAGCAGGAAAATTATCTACATTATATTTCATCTTTAGTACGGGATTCCCCAAACAATAGGCAAGAGTATCCGACTGATGTACGAGACCAATCTGATTGAAAGAATTATAATAATTTTTTATTACGTAAGTCTTAGCATCCACAGATAAGAGTTCCCCGCCCACGGTGATGAGATAATTCATGCCGTCTGAACTATTCATGATATTAGAAATACCCGAAATATAGAAGGAAACAAGCTCTTTATGTGAAGCAAAATCAAAAACCTGGAGATAATTACCACATATACATAGAAATTTGGCCGAATCAGGACTGAAAATGATCTTAGAAACAGGATTTGCGCGTGTATAAATAGAATCCAGGAGTTTATGTTTGTGGAAATCCCATATATAAATCATTCCGTCGGATGCTCCACCTGATATGATATACTTATAATCTGGTGACATGGCAAGTGCATAGCTTTTGTGATCCATATAAGTTCCGGATGTACCAAGGAGAGCGCCGGTACTATCATCCATACTCCATACTCTGATTATCCCATCGTCGGCACAGGTAAGAAAAGTTGTTGATGGACTTGTAATAGATATAGAACCGGAATAACCGGATATGTAACTACCCGACGGACCTATAGCAATGGCTGTCAATTTTGTTTTGCTGACTGCCGGATATGGTGAAGCATGTGAAACATTGCCGTCGGTATTCCATATAACGACGGATTCATTAGTATTATTCTGTGCATTAGTTAGAATAAACCTTCCGTTAGGATGATAAAGTACATTTGTGATCTTCTGATTGACTACTGAGAGAATATTCAGCAGAGAATCGCCCGGAAAATCCCAGAGATTGACCTGCCCATCGCTGCGAAGCAAACATAATGTACTATCGTTAGGACTTGGAATAATAGCTGTAATAGCCGTATTAGTTCCCATTTTAAGTGTATCGGAGATTGGTCTGTGCTCGGTTGTATCTATCAGACAAAACTTAAAGCCATCGTGAGTTAAAATCTTACTTCCATCAGGCGTAAACGAGGAACAATAACTATTAGTATAGAGATTACGAATAAACTTGCCGTCGGACAAATTATACAGTGAGATCGGAATAAATCCGGATGTAAGAACTTTCCAATCAGGGCTGATTGCTGCACGCGAAGACTGTCCGGCAATAGTATAAGTAACGCTACGGGCAGGAACATTAATCAGACTTGTGCCATTACCGCTGCTAATTATTTTCGATCCATCGGGAGAGAAAACCGTAGAAGTAACTTGAACAGTATAAAGATTGGAAATAACTTTAAATGTCTTAGCATTTATTAACGAAGTATTATCGCTATTACCGCAAGAGATAATTTGTCCATCTGGGCTAATATCCAAACAAGTTCCAAGCCCGATATTTGTTGACTGAGTGATTTTTCCTGAATAAGTATCCCAGACTTTGAATTTATAATCATTTCCGGCAGTATAAATCTGGCTATTATCATTTTTAATAGCAATTCCATTCACATTAAAAGCGGTACTGCGGTAAGTATTAATGAGTTCCCCTGTGAATGAATCAAAGATACAGACCTGCCCATCGTTTGTTCCGGCAACAATCCAGGTATCATCTGTATTCCAAGCATAAGAGAGGAAATATGTACTGATTCCTTTCAGTTCTTTATCATAGCTTAGAGTTGTTGCATTATAGATGAACAATTTCCCATTAACGAGATAAAGAAAGCGGGTGCTATCGTGAGAATAATTAAACCTCGTAGCAGCAGAACTATAACCGATAAACGATTCCGTCTGCCAGTCATTCGAGGCCGACTGAGTTTGGTTGGCATGTATAAGGCAATTGCTACTGGGAGTTTTAGGGATATTCTTCCAATTATAGGAAAGTCCTCTGCCATAATGATTAATCAAATGCCACGAATTGCCGGAATCATAACTATACTCAAGTCGGACAGTATCAGCTTCGGAGATTCCTGTCCATTTAATTAAAGTATCGGAACCTGCAACTAATTTTTCACCACCATTCGGGAAGATAACTTTTAGCGTATTTTTGACAGGCTTCTTACCTAAATAGCCGCCGGAAACATAAAATATTTTTGGACAAAGTGCATTAATAATTTTAACTTTGGAAAATGAATAAGAGCTATCCGTAGGTGCAAAACTTACCTTAATATTGATAGAATCACCTTTGGCGAGCTTGAAAGCAGTGGGACTTGCAAAAAAAAGAGGATTATCAGATACGATGTCCGTTACATCAAAGGTATCGTTAAAAGCTTTAATCTTTATTGTTGTATCTTTTTGTTTACCTGGCACAACATTTCGGAAAATCACAGTACCGGGGCTGATGGTGAGATCGCTTACAGAATTTTTCGGTGCATCGTAATACTGAGTCGAAGAGCTATTATTAATTAAATTTGTTACAATTAGTTTACGGGTCTCAAGCATACAGCTATTGCCGCTAATCCACTCAATTGTACAGGAAGAATTGCGCTGGACAATCCTTAGAATACGATTATAAATCTCTCTTGCCTGATTTACGGTTGTTACATTCTCAAAATACTCCGCACCAGTAGCACTTGCTATGCTTTTAAGTACATCGGGACAAGGCATACCGAGAGTAACGCAATAAATTGAAATTGAATTAGTATTAGCAAGAGCAATTATTTTATTCACATCGGGCTTGAAATTAGGCAATCCATCGGATAGGAATACAATTACTCTTTTATATTTACCGCGGGAATCAATTTTAATATTCCCACAAATGGGATCAAGGAAAGCTTTGTCGTAGTTGGTACCATCCATGGTTTGGAAAGTCTCAATCTTTTTTAACAATAATTGCTTGTCGTTTGTGAAATCCTGATTAATATATTCATTATCACTAAATGAAGTTATAGCGCATTCTGAAATATTTGGAGGCATACCCTCAACCCAAGCTTTGGCAGCTTCCTTAGCTAATTTGATATTAGTCCCAAGCATAGAACCTGAAATATCCATCGATAAAACAGTCGAAGTGGCAATTGGCGGCCTTGGAGCTGGACAACTAACATTTGTAACCGTTCTTGATACTCCATTTTCACTAATATCAAAATTGGATTCGGATAAATTCAGAATTTGATTGCCCACTGCATCAATAGCATAAAATTCGGCTCTCATCAGTGGATATTTAGAAGGATCAATGTTGAAAACAGACAGGTTCTGAGCACTCAAGTTAAAGTAAAATAGTAGAATCGAAAGACTTAAAATATATTTCTTCATTTCGATTCCATTAACTCAATCAAAAAATTTATTATCAGCTATTAAATTATGATTTTTTTTTGATATATGCAAGTATAAAATATGCAAAAATTAAAATTAATTTAATTATCCCGAATTAATCAATAGAAATTTCGATCTAACCCTTCAGGGATTGTATTATGGCTGACTATGATATAATGTTTCGTATATTTTAACAATTTCTTCAAAATCTACACCTTGCTATCGCTACACCCTGCCATTATATATTTTCTGTCTGTAGAATATTTCACAAAAGTATAATAGATCGGATTCGTTACTTTACTGAGAATATCTTTGGCATTAGCAGCAGCGTATAGAGCGAATAAAAGCATTAATATTCGGATTAAATCACTCATCCCAAAACGTCACTATTTCCAAAATTACACATTAGCTAATAATAATGATCTACTAAAGCGGAATTAGTTGCCACGAAACTTTTCTCGAAACTATTTCGTGAGTCGTTTTTGAACGACGTAGTTGACAGTAAAAATTTGAGGAGCTAATTTTGTAAAGTTCTTTGAAAGTTTATCATGGTAAGAATGAAATCTAAAATTAGTGCTACTTTCATTAGGGGATTCCTGCATTCGAGACTGTGTGAAAACACGAAATAATAAGGTATCTGTCATTCCTGCGCATGCAGGAATCCCCTTCGGTTACAATGTAAAATTACTGAATATTGACAAATGATAGAAAAAATAATTGGAAATTCCAAAATCCCTGTAATCCGCGATTCAGAATTCCAAAAATCTCGTAATCCCTTAATCTTAAAAATCCAAGTTCAGACACGAAAAGGGCAAAAACTATGCAAATTTATGCAAATGGCTTTTGGAAGCGCTGCTGGAGCAGCCTCACGATGCATAATGCGCTATGCAAATTTATGCAAAAGACTGCATTTTTACATTATAAAATGTGCAAATTATGCAAATATAAAAAATCTCAGGTCAGACAAATAATTCGTAATTATTTTCGTCTTCCTTGAAAACATTCTTTGTTTATATTAAATAATTGAGTTAATTTAAATATGTAATTTCCATTAAGAAACATGATTAATTATGAAAATATATTTCCTACTTTTATCAATAATTTGTGCGACATTTTTTGAAATGGCTGCTATGGCTAAATCTCCTATTGATTCTAACTACATAATAAAAAATTATTCGGAAATCTCAAAAAAGATTATCGAAGCAGTTATGTCTCATGAGGGTTCATGGGATCGACTTGCTTATATGTGTGATACATATGGCCCGCGTTTAGCAGGGTCCGAAGGATTGAATCAAGCACTGAATTGGGCTTTTGAGGAGATGAAAAAGGATAAATTGGATAATGTCCGTACCGAAGAAGTTATGGTTCCGCATTGGCAGCGTGGGAATGAATTTTGCGAATTGCTTATCCCAAGGAAAACTAATATACGTATGTGCGCTTTAGGAGGAAGTGTGGCTACACCAAAAGACGGCATTACTGCTCCGGTTGTAGTATTTCATAGCTTTGATGAGTTAAAAGCAAATCCTGAGAAAGCTAAGGGTAAGATTGTACTTTTCCAATATAAATATGAAAATTATGGACAAGCCGTACAATTCCGTGTTCGAGGCGCTTCAGAGGCAGCACGGGCTGGTGCAGTAGCAAGCATCATCCGCTCAGTTACCCCCGAATCCATGAAGAATCCTCATACCGGAGTTATGTTCTATAATGACAGTATCCCTAAAATTCCTCATGCTGCCATACCGGGTGAGGATGCCGACATGTTGGAACGTATGTACAATCGCGGTCAGAATCCAACGGTTCATCTTTACATGGAAGCTGAAACCTTGCCTGATGCGCCATCAATGAACGTTATGGGTGAAATCACAGGTAATAATTTAAAAGATGAAATCGTGGCTTTAGGTGGTCACTCGGATTGCTGGGATCTGGGGCTTGGTGCTCAAGACGATGGCAGTGGGATGGTTGCTTGCTGGGAAGCAGTAAAGATATTAAAAAATATGGGACTGAAAGCCTCGCGTACACTGAGAGCTGTTCTATGGGTGAACGAAGAAAACGGTACTCGTGGCGGAAAAAAATATGCAGAACTTCATAAAGATGAAAAACATGCCCTCGTTTTTGAAATGGATATCGGTGCATATCCGCCAGAAAAGATAGCTTTTACCGGAACCGACGAAATTTTTGATATACTCAAAGGATTAGAGCCATTGGTGAAATCTTTGGGTAATATAAAAGTTACAAAAGGTGGCGGAGGTGTGGATATTGGACCGATGATGCATGATAATGGAACTTATGGAATGAGCATTAATACAGATGACAAAGGTGATTATTTCCGCCATCATCATTCAATTACCGATACTCCCGATAAAGTAAATCCTGAAGATTTCAAAAAGTGCATTGCAGTTATAGCTGTAGCTGTATATATTTATGCAGATCTACCAATTGATTTGGTAACTCATCCGACATTGCATAATTCAAAATAGATTGAATCAGACTCATCTGATGACTTGGAAATCTTCGGATGAGTGCATAGATTTTAATTTTGCTCCGTCTTAAGAAGGTACAAACTAAATAATCAAGATTTATTATTTAATTTTGTAATTATTAATAATTATTAAGAGAAAACGATGGAAATGAGTCACACCGATAGTCAGGGAAAAGCAAAAATGGTCGATGTTTCAGAAAAAAATATTGTTCATAGGACAGCTAAGGCGCAGGGCAAGGTTTTTTTAAATTCTGAAGCATATTTATCACTCAAGAATAATGATTTAAAAAAAGGAGATGCGCTTGCTGTTGCTAAAATAGGAGCAATACAAGCAGCTAAGAATACATCGGGGTTAATTCCTCTTTGCCACAATATTCCGATAAATCAAGTTGATTTAAGTTTTGATTTAAATGACGATGAAAATTCTGTAACAATCAACTCTTTCGCAATAACCGATGCAAAAACCGGTATTGAGATGGAGGCATTAGTTGCTGTTAGCCTTGCCGGACTGATTATTTATGATATGTGCAAAGCAATAGACAAAAAAATTCGTATCACAGATATTCGGCTAATAGAAAAAACAAAAATATAAAAGTAATAAAGTGGGTTACTTTATCATTATCCCCTTTAATCATTAATAATTAACCATAGACAATTAACAATTATTTATTATTTATTCTTCTTCCTGTATTCATCAATAATTTCATCTTGAACAGATTTAGGCACAGGCACATATTTCAAGAATTCCATAGTAAATTCACCCTTACCTTGAGTAACACTGCGAATATCAGTTGAATAACCAAACATTTCTTTCAAAGGAACTTCTGATTCGACTGTGACATATCCAAGCTCAACACTTGCATTCATAATAATTCCGCGACGCTGATTAATCTGCCCGATAACTACACCCTGAAACTCTTCAGGAGCAGAAACTTCAAGTTTCATAATAGGCTCAAGTATAATCGGTTTTGCATGACTGACAGCTTCCTTCATTGCAGCCTTTCCGCATACCTTAAACGCCATATCAGATGAATCCACAGTATGAGTGGATCCGTCGTTAATAGTGGCTTTAATGCCAACCAACTGCTGACCAATAAGATAACCTTCATGCAATTGCTCTTGAAATCCTTTATCAACTGCCGGTATATATTCACGTGGAATAACGCCACCAACAATTTTATTATCAAATTCATAAGTTTCAGTAGAAATAAGCGGCATAGGCTCAATAAAACCGGCAACCCGTGCGAATTGCCCCGATCCACCTGTTTGCTTTTTATGAGTATAATCAAACTCAACACGTTTGGTAATAGTTTCGCGATAAGCAACTTTTGGCTTACCAACTACTATTTCGCAGTTATATTCTCTTTTAATTCTCTCAATATATATTTCGAGATGAAGTTCACCCATTCCTCTGATCAATGTATCGCCGCTCTCCTCATCGAAATTCACCTGAAATGTTGGATCTTCTTTTCTGAAACGGTTTAAAGCCTTAGAGAAATTAACCTGTCCTGCTCGTTCTTTTGGTGAAACAGCAAGCTCAATAACAGGATTCGGAACAAACATTGATGTCATTGTATAGTTTAAACGGCCATCATTAAAAGTATCACCCGAAGCACATTCCACGCCAAATAAAGCAACAATATCACCTGATTGAGCAGAATCAATTTCATTCAATTCATTTGCATGCATACGAACCAAACGGGGAATCTTAACTTTTTTCCCATTTGCTATATTATAAATAACATCTCCTTTAGCAAGTTTTCCCTGATAAATTCGTGTATAAGTTAACTGTCCATATTTACCATCTTCAAGTTTGAAGGCCAGAGCAATTAATGGTAGAGTGCTATCGTGATGAAGAAGAACTTTCTCTTCATGATTATCGCGGTCAAGAGCAAAATTTTTCTTCTCTGAGGGATTAGGCAAATATCGACATACTGCATCCAAAAGCGGTTGAATACCAATGTTCTTTTTTGCAGTTCCGATATACACAGGAGTAATATGAAGAGCGATAGTTTGCTTTCTTATCGAATCATTAATCTGATCCACAGGGACATCTTCTTCATTTAAAAACTTTTCAGCAATATCATCATCATAATCAGCAAGAATTTCGATAATTTTCAATCTGCGTTCTTTAGCTTCATTAATCAGATGAGCCGGAATAGCTTTTTCGATAACATTTTCACCGTTACTACCTTCAAAATAAAGTGCTTTCATTGAGAGTAAATCAATAATACCTTCAAAACGATCTTCCAAGCCAATCGGCATAGTCATCATAATTGGCCGGTGCTTTAATTTTTCTTCAAGCTGAGAAACAACTCTATCAGGGTTAGCACCTGAACGATCAACTTTATTGATAAAAGCAACACGAGGAACACTATAACGCCGCATCTGGCGATCAACCGTTAAAGATTGACTCTGCACTCCTGCAACACCGCAAAGTACAAGAACAGCACCGTCCAAAACACGTAGAGCACGTTCAACCTCAACTGTGAAGTCAATGTGCCCGGGAGTATCAATCAGGTTAATCTGATAATCATTCCAAGTGCAATAAGTAGCTGCAGACTGAATGGTAATACCTTTTTCACGTTCAAGATCCATTGAATCCATTGTAGGCCCGGCACCACCTTTACTGCGTACTTCAATAATCTGATGAATTTTACCTGTAAAAAACAAGATACGTTCACTCAGAGTTGTTTTTCCGGAATCGATATGAGCAGCAATTCCAATATTTCTTAAATTTAGATTCTCAGCCATTTTATTAACACACAATAAAAAATTTACAATTCATAATTTAAATTTAAATCCTCACGCTATAAAATCTTTTAAAGCGTGAGGATTATTTTCGAATCGGTTAAATATAAATAATCACCGAATTTTCATTAAGTTAAATAAATTATTTAACTTCTAAAACTAATTTTGCTTCATCCATATCTACTTCTAACTGACGTTTTGGAGTATGATGTTTTTCATTTGATTCAGATTTCTCAGTTTTTTCGGGACGCCCGAAGATATTTCCAACGTCACTGATTACATTCATTTCCTGATAGAATCTGATTCCAGTTCCGGCAGGAATTAACTGACCAAGAATGATATTCTCCTTCAAGCCGTGCATATTATCAATTTTTGCAGATACTGCAGCGTCGGATAGAACACGGGTAGTTTCCTGGAATGATGCGGCGGAAAGCCAGCTTTCAGTTGTTAAGGAAGCCTGAGTGATACCGAGTAAGATAGGTTCACCAATTGCAGGATCAGCAGGTCGTGAATCAACTAAAATGGCTCCTTTTTTCTTAAGGTCATTATTAACTTCACGCACTTTCTTCTTGGGCACGAGAGCACCGGTTTTAAATTTGCTATCACCTTTATCTTCGATTACAACCAAGTTCTTCAATCTCGTATTTTCATCGAGGAAACGAATTCTGTCAATATGATCATTCTCGAGGAAGTTGGAATCACCTGAATCAATGAGTTTGACCTTTTGGAGCATTTGACGAACGATAACCTCAATATGTTTATCGTTAATTTTCACACCCTGCATACGATAAACTTCCTGAATTTCATTTACAAGATATTCCTGTACAGCATTCGGACCTTTGATTCTTAAAATATCATGTGGATTGATCGAGCCTTCTGTCAATCGATCTCCGGCACGAACAAAATCATCTTCCTGAACTAAGATATATTTTCCAACTGGTACCGAATATTCCATCTTGGTTTTTGTATCCAAACTGGTTACGGTTATTACACGTTGGCCACGTTTTTGTTTTTCAAAATTAATAATTCCATCAATATCTGAAACTGTTGCAGGATTCTGTGGAGCACGTGATTCGAATAATTCGGTAACACGTGGTAAACCTCCTGTAATATCACGCATACGGCCAAGATCACGAGGAATTTTAACAAGGGGCGATCCTACTCCTACTAAATCATTGTCATCAACTCTGATCTGAGCACGTGTAGGAATATTATATGTTTTAAGTACTTTTGCTTCATCATCAACAATTTCAATCATCGGTGACTTTGTTCTATCGCGGGAATCAATAACAACCTTTGTAATGTGGCCTGTTTGTTCATCATTTACTTCACGATAAGTGATGTTTGGCTGTAAGTCACGATAGCGAACACGTCCAGAAACTTCAGTAATAATTGCTGAGTTATACGGATCCCATTCGTAGATCATCATTCCTTTTTTAACCATGTCATTTTCTTGTACTTTAAGAACAGCGCCATAAGTTGCATCGTATTTGTTCAAAATTCGGTTCGAATCAGGATCAACGATATTGATCACGCCACTACGGCTTACGACAATACTTATTTGTCCTTCATCACCTTCATAACTTACTATTCTCATATTTTCAAATTGTACCTGTCCGTCGAATTTTGCTACTACCGAAGACTGTGAGGCTACCAATAGAGCAGTACCACCGGTATGGAATGTACGCAATGTTAACTGAGTACCAGGCTCACCGATTGACTGTGAAGCAACTGTTCCGACAGCTTCACCTGAATCTATTAATCTTCCTGTTGCAAGGTTTCTTCCATAACATTTAGCGCAAACTCCACGTCTTGATTCACAAGTCAACACCGAACGGATAAGAACAGAATCAAGAGCAGATTGCTCTATTTTTTGTGCAATTTCTTCATCAATTACATTTTTTGCCTTAATAATCATTTCACCGGTAATCGGATCAATAACATCAACAAGAGCAACACGTCCCAAGATACGTTCGTATAAAGGTTCTTTTACTTCTTCACCGTCTTTTAAAGCTGTCATATCAACTCCGCGGATTGTTCCGCAGTCAACTTCAGATATAATAACGTCCTGTGCTACGTCATGCAAACGACGAGTCAAATAACCGGCATCAGCAGTTTTCAAAGCAGTATCGGCAAGACCTTTACGAGCACCGTGAGTAGAAATAAAATATTCGAGAATCGATAATCCTTCTTTGAAGTTAGCAATGATCGGGTTTTCGATAAGTTCGCCTGTTGAACCGGAAAGAGATTTTTTAGGTTTTGCCATCAATCCACGCATACCTGCAAGCTGACGAATCTGCTCTTTAGATCCACGTGCCTGAGAATCCAACATCATCCAGAATGTATTGAATCCCTGATCAATTTGAGATAATTCCGAATATAACTTGTCAGCAACACGATTAGTAGCAGTTGACCAGTTATCAATAATTTTATTATAGCGTTCACCACTGGAGATAACACCATTTTTATATGCAAATTCTATTTCATCAATTTTCTTTTGGGTTTTAGCTATGATGGCTTCTTTTTCCATTGGAACAATAACATCAGCTATGGATACTGATAATCCACCTTTAGAAGCATAGAAAAATCCTGTATCTTTCAAGTCGTCCAAAAACTCAACTGTACTGGCAAGTCCGGCTTTTCGGAAGCAGATACCAATAATCTGGCGTAATCTTTTTTTAGTCAAAACTTCATTGATGTATCCCATTTCTTTAGGGACAATGAAATTAAATAATACACGGCCAGCGGTGGTTTCAATAAATTCCTTACCATACCGGACTTTGATTCTTGCATGAAGATTCAAAACTCCGCTATTTACTGCTATGTTTACTTCTTCAGGATTAGAGAAAGTTTTATTTTCTCCCATCACACCTTTTTTGGCTTTAGTCAGATAATAAACGCCTAAAACCATGTCCTGCGAAGGAACTGCAATAGGGTCACCATTCTGAGTGTGCATAATATTATGTGGTGCAAGAATAAGGAGCAAAGCTTCAAGCTGCGATTCAAAACTCAAAGGAATGTGAACAGCCATCTGATCACCGTCAAAGTCAGCGTTGAAAGCCGTACATACTAAAGGATGCAATTGAATGGCTTTTCCTTCGACTAAACGGGGCTGGAATGCCTGAATACCGAGTCTATGAAGAGTAGGAGCACGGTTAAGCATGATTGGGTGACCTTCGATTACTTTCTCAAGTATATCCCAAACTTCTGTTGTTTTGCGCTCAACCATCTTTTTGGCACTTTTCACGGTTTTAACGTGTCCGCGCTCAATTAGTTTTCTAATGATAAATGGTTTGAAAAGCTCAACAGCCATATCTTTTGGCAAACCGCATTCATGAATCTTTAGTTCCGGTCCCACAACGATTACCGAACGACCAGAGTAATCGACACGTTTACCAAGTAAGTTCTGGCGGAAACGACCGGTTTTTCCTTTAAGCGTATCGGCTAAAGATTTGAGGGCTCGTTGTGATTCAGAGCGAACAGCGCGGCGGCTGTTGTCAAACAATGCATCAACTGCTTCCTGAAGCATACGTTTTTCATTACGCAAGATGACTTCAGGAGCCTTAATATCAATTAATCTTTTTAATCTGTTATTACGTATAATTACTCGGCGATATAAATCGTTAAGATCTGAGGTAGCAAAACGGCCGCCCTCAAGTGGGACCAGTGGTCTTAAATCAGGTGGAATAACCGGAATTACATCCAATACCATCCACTCTGCTTGATTTACGTTATCACCTTTAAGACTTGAACGGAAATTATCTAAAACTCTTAATCTTTTGAGTAAGTCGGCTTTTTTAAGCTGAGAGGTCTCATCTTTTAATAAAGTTTTCAGATGGAGGTATTCTTTTTCAGGATCAACCCGTTTTAAGAGTTCTTTAATTGCATCTCCACCAATTAAAGCTATGAATTTATTCGGATCTTCATCGTCGAGATCATGATCACTACGAGGAAGTGAATCAAGAATATCCAAAAATTGTTCTTCGGTTAGAAGGTCTTTTGTCTGAAGACCAGTATTGCCGGGCTGAACAACAATATATGATTCATAATAAACAATTCTTTCAATATCTTTAGTAGGCATACCGAGAATTGCACTTATTTTACTTGGCAATGTGCGCAGAAACCAAATATGGACTACGGGAACAGCCAACATAATGTGTCCCATTCTTTCGCGGCGAACATTTTTCTGAGTTACTTCAACTCCACATCTGTCGCAGACAATACCCTTGTAGCGAATCCTTTTATATTTTCCGCAGGCACATTCCCAGTCGCGAATCGGGCCGAATATTTTTTCGCAGAAGAGACCATCTTTTTCCGGACGGAAAGATCTGTAATTGATAGTTTCTGGCTTTGTAACCTCGCCACGTGAACGATTTATAATATCGTCCGGCGATGCTATTTTAATCGATATTTTTGTGAATCCTCTTCTTGGAATCGCATGAGATTGCATGTTTACCTCAATCTATTTAATTTATTTATTTCAAATTAATCTATCTGAACATCTAAGCATAAACCTTGAAGTTCACGGATCAGAACGTTAAATGACTCAGGAATATTCGGTTGCGGAAGATTATCTCCTTTAACAATTGCTTCATAAGTTTTGGCACGTCCCTGAACATCATCCGATTTTACAGTTATCATTTCCTGCAAAGTATGAGCAGCACCATACGCTTCAAGAGCCCAGACTTCCATCTCTCCGAGACGTTGTCCACCGAACTGTGCTTTACCGCCCAATGGCTGCTGAGTGATAAGAGAATATGGCCCTATGGAACGAGCATGGATCTTATCTTCAACAAGGTGAGATAATTTAAGCATGTATATTATTCCAACAGTAATTTTCTCCGTGAACTTCTCTCCGGCACGGCCATCAGTAAGTTCAATCTTGCCATCTCTTGGTAATCCTGCTTTATCAAGATACTCCCCTACTTCTTCCCATGAAGCGCCATCAAAAATCGGAGTTGCAAAATATTTGTGCATCTTTTCACCTGCCCAGCCAAGTGCTGTTTCAAACAACTGACCAAGGTTCATACGAGAAGGTACACCAAGTGGGTTTAAAACTATATCAACTGGCTGTCCATCGGGCAAGAACGGCATATCTTCGACGGGTACGATTTTTGAAACAATTCCTTTGTTTCCGTGGCGACCTGCCATTTTATCACCGACCTGAAGTTTTCTTTTCTTTGCTACATAAACTTTAGCCATTTGAAGAATTCCCGGTTGAAGTTCATCCCCTGCAGCGAGTTTATTGCGTTCTGCACGGTAGCTGGCAATGATATCGGCACGTTTTGCAATATAATTTATATATATTTCCCGTACCAGATCCATTTTTTCATTTGCAAGAATATCAAATTCAATATCAATTCTATCTGGTTTTAAAATCCCATCCAAATATTTGGTTTTGATATCGTTGGGACCGATTTTTGTCCCCGAACGGAAAATCGAAACACCGTCAAGAAGACGCAATCCAAGCACTGTTTCGCCTGTTAAAGCTATGCCCAATCTACGGATCAACTCTTCGTCAAGGTCTTTCAAAGTATGACGTTCGCGTACATCAAGTTGTTCCTGACGTTTCTTTTCTTCGCTGCGAGTTTCTTTATCAGAACTGAGTAAACGACGGGAAAATAATTTTGTATTAATTACAATACCTTTTAATCCGGGAGTTGCCTTCAAAGAAACATCTTTTACATCACCGGCTTTATCGCCGAAAATTGCGCGCAAGAGCTTTTCTTCAGGTGTAGGATCGGTCTCACCTTTTGGAGTAATTTTTCCAATTAAGATATCACCTTCACGAACTTTGGCTCCCAAACGGATTACACCGTCTTCGTTCAAATCTTTTGTAGCCTCTTCGCTCACATTTGGAATTTCACGTGTAAATTCCTCTTCACCTCGTTTTGTATCTCGTACCTGAAGAGTAAATTCCTCAATATGTATGGAAGTAAATGTATCATTAGCAATTAATTTTTCAGAAATAATAATAGCATCTTCAAAGTTGTAACCGCGCCAGGGCATAAATGCAACAAGGATATTTTGTCCTAATGCGAGTTCTCCTGTTTGAGTTGCGGCTCCATCAGCCAGAGGCATACCATTAACAACCCGATCACCCGTACGGACGATAGGTTTTTGATTTATACAAGTATCTTGATTGGTTCTGAAGAATTTTAACAAAGGATAAGTAACAACTTTTTTAAAGTTGAAATCCGTCAAACGATCGTGGTCTGGTCTGGTATCTTCATATCGAACCTTAATCATTTCACTGCTCACATATTCTACCACTCCATCACCTTCAGCAAGTATGAGTGTACGAGAATCTTTTGCAATACGAGCTTCCATACCTGTTCCAACTACGGGAGCACTTGGACGGAGCAGTGGTACTGCCTGACGTTGCATGTTCGATCCCATAAGTGCACGGTTAGCATCGTCATGTTCCAAAAATGGAATTAGCGAAGATGCCGCAGATGTGATCTGATCAGTTGAAACATCCATATAATGGACTTCTTCCGGTTCAACGATCATAAAGTCACCTGAAAAGCGGGCTTTAACTTTAGGTCCGACTATTCTTGATTTCTTATCAATTGGTGTGGAAGCAGGAACTATATAGCATCCGTCTTCTTTTTCTGCCGTTAAAAACACCCAATCCTTCATTACAACACCTTTTTCAACTTTATGATAAGGTGTTTCGATAAATCCTAATTCATTAATACGGCCATGTATAGCCATGGAAGAGATTAGACCGATGTTCGGACCTTCAGGTGTTTCAATCGGGCAAAGACGACCGTAATGTGTATAATGAACGTCACGAACTTCAAATCCGGCACGTTCGCGGGTTAAACCACCCGGTCCTAAAGCCGATGTTCTACGTTTATGAGTCAGCTCGGCAAGTGGATTTGTTTGATCCATAAATTGAGAGAGCTGATTTGTTCCGAAGAACTGATTTACTACAGAGGTAATTGTTCTTGCGTTGACCAAATCAGCAGGAGTATAAGACTCACCGTCATGTATTCCAAGGCGTTCACGTATAGTACGGGACATACGGGAAAGACCAACATTGAATTGAGCAGTAAGCTGCTCTCCTACTGTACGAACGCGTCGATTACCTAAGTGATCGATATCGTCTCCGGTTAATTTTTTATCGTGCAAATAAATCAAATGTTTGATGATTGCGACTATATCAGTATCAGTAAGAGTGGTAGTCTCAAACGGAATATCAAGATTAAGTTTCTGATTAATTCGGAAACGCCCTACGGATCCTAAATCATATCGTTTCGGATTGAAAAATAATTTTTCAAGCAAAGCTTCAGCAGTTTCAATATCCGGTGGCTCACTTGAGCGTAACTGACGATAAATGGCTTCAAGAGCGTCTTCTTTAGTACGTGTTGTATCTTTAACAATTGTTTTTGCTATAACAGGTTCGTCATTTGGATCACGATATATAAAAACACGAAGCCCGATAAAATCTGTTTCTTTCAATCTGTCATAAAGTGGCTGATCAAGAATAAAATCACGATTAGCAATAATTTCACCGGTTGTCATATCAATAACTTCAGAAGCAATCCGGCGACCAATCAGATCTTCAGTCAATTCGGATACCATAATATCTTCGGCAAGTTCAAATAAATTCAGCAATGTTTCATCACTTGAATATCCCAAAGCGCGGAGAAGCGTAGTTACCGGAAATTTCTTTTTTCTGTCAATATAAGCATACATCACATCATGAATATCCGTTGTAAACTCAATCCATGAGCCACGGAACGGGATTATTCTTGCTGTATATATTCTTGTGCCGTTCGGATGCACTGCATCATCAAAGAAAACGCCGGGTGAGCGGTGAATCTGGCTAACGATTACACGTTCAGCACCATTGATGATAAATGTCCCGCGAGGAGTCATAGCCGGTATATTACCAAGATAGACTTCCTGTTCGATTGAATCTATATAATCTTCTGAATCGCGGTCAGCTTTGGAAGATAGTCTGAGTTTAGCTTTTAGAGGTTTAGCAAATGTAAGTTCGCGCTCTCTACACTCTGACTCGGTGTATTTAGGTTTTTCGATTGAATAATCTAAAAATTCCAATTGATAAGTGCCAGAGGCATCTTCAATAGGAAAATTGATTAAAAAAGTTTGCTGAAGACCGACTAATTTTCTTTTTGTAGGAGGCACACCTTCCTGCAAAAAATCTTTATAAGAATCTAATTGCATATTGAGCAAATCGGGGTAAGTGGTGAACTGCCGCGATTTGGCAAAATTCACTCGCTTACGTAATCTGATAAGTTCAGGTACGCTTTCTAAAATTAATTCTTCGTGTTTTCCTTGAATAGCATTAGGAGCCGTGTTTGCACTCACCGGAGTTTTCTCCTTAAAAATGAAAAAAACAGGATTTTTTGATATTACTTTCCCTCGAAAGCATTATCAAAAAACCCCAAATTATTGTCAAATAAATCATCAAATTTTTACCGTTCCGTTCAAAAAAAGAAAAGGTCACTAATATAACTCAAGGGTTAGGCGGTAAAAATTACCGCTAACCCTTGTTTCAAAGCGCTTAATTGTTACTTCAATGTAACTTTTGCACCGGAGTCTTCTAATTTCTTTTTGATTTCGGCGGCTTCATCTTTGTTGCAAGCTTCTTTAACTACTTTAGGTGCGCCTTCGACTAATTCTTTAGCTTCTTTTAAGCCAAGATTTGTAATTTCGCGGATAGCTTTAATTACTTTAATCTTTTCTGCACCGGCTTCGGTTAATTCGACATCAAATTCAGTTTTTTCTTCTTCCGGTTCAGCGGCTGCGGCTGCTGCACCTGGCATTGCTGCCATCATCATCGGTGCGGCTGCTGTAACGCCGAATTTTTCTTCTAATGCTTTTTTTAATTCCGAAGCTTCAACCAAGGTAAGTGCGGAAATTTTTTCAACAAGTTCTGCAACGTTTGCTGACATTTTATTTCTCCAAATTTAATTTAAAATAATTTTCAATTTTTTTAATAATCCGAACCATTCGGCTTATTTTTATGCTGCTCTTTTAGCAACTTCTTCGATAACTGATGCGAGATCACGAATGACCGCATTGATTGACCCGACTATTCCGGAGACCGGAGCATCTAAGCTCGACAGTATTCCGGATATCAAATCCTCGCGTGTTGGCAAGGTTGATATTAGAGCCAGTTGAGAGCCGTCATAGACCTGGCCTTCGATTATTGCAACTTTTAAAGTTGGGAACTCGCGTTTTTCGGTAAACTGTTTAAATATTTTTGCTGGTGCAATCGGATCGCTTGATCCGAGAGCAAGTCCGGTTGGAAGCTCAAAATATTTATCCGGTACGTTAAAACCGCCGATTTCCTCCATAGCGCGGCGTATCAAAGTATTTTTTGCTACTCTGTAAGTCACACCTTTTTCTTTAAATTGCCGACGCATGTTGATTGTATCGGCTACCTTCATTCTTGCAAAATCGATAAAATAAACACCAGATGCGTTTTTGAGCAATTCAACTAACTCTGCGTATTTTTTTACTTTTTGTTCTTTAGATACCATCGTTTTGCTTGTAATTTATTTAACTTCAGCGTTAAATGTTAGCAGCCACCGGTTTGAACCGAAGGAGAAGCCTGCTGACTTTGCGCTTTCAGTGCGTAATAGACAATTTTTACTTATTAGTTTGAACTTAATAATCAAACTATTTAACTTATAACTTTTTCAAAGGACAATTCGTTGATTTTAACTCCACCACCCATTGTTGATGAAAACGCAACGTTTTTAATATATTTTCCTTTAGCCGTTGTTGGTTTTGCTTTTAATACGCTTTGATAAAATGTATTGATATTCTCTTGCAATTTTATTGCATCGAATGAGCATTTGCCAACTGCAGCATGGACATTTCCGGTTTTATCAACACGGAATTCAATTTTACCGGCTTTGACCTCGGTTACCGCTTTTGCCACATCAAATGTAACTGTTCCGCTTTTAGGGTTTGGCATCAAGCCACGTGGGCCAAGGATTCTACCAAGCTTACCAACTTCGCCCATTACATCGGGAGTAGCAACTATTACATCGATATCAGCCCAGCCACCCTTAATTTTTTCTACATATTCTTCCATACCGGCATAATCAGCACCTGCATCAAGTGCTTCTTTATCTTTTGGTGATTTGCAGATAACAAGAACTCTTACTTTTTTACCAATACCATGAGGCAATGATACCGTACCACGAACCATCTGGTCTGCTTTACGTGGATCAACACCAAGTCGGATAGCTACCTCAAATGATTCGTCGAATTTTGCAGTTGCATTTTTCTTCACCAAGTCAACAGCTTCCTGAAATGTATAAGCTTGCTTTACATCGAAGCTTTTTACAATTTTTTTAAATCTTTTACTAAACTTTTTCATGATTTAAACTTTAAATAATTCAAAAACGCTTTATTAGCCTTCAACCAAAATACCCATACTACGTGCAGTTCCTTTTATCATACTTACGGCACTGTCCATAGTATCACAGTTCAGATCAGGCATTTTAATTTTGGCTATATCAACGCACTGAGCATGGGTTACTGTGGCAACTTTTTTCTTATTTGGCTCTGGAGAGCCTCCTTTGATACCTGCGGATTTAATTAATAAAACCGGCGCCGGTGGCGACTTTATAATAAAAACAAAGGATTTATCGGTGTAGTAGGTAACCTGAACAGGTAGAATCATACCGATTTGCTTTGATGTTTTGGCGTTAAATTGTTTAACAAACTCCATACCGTTCAGACCACGTTGACCGAAAGCTGGACCAACAGGAGGCGCCATTGTGGCTTCGCCTGCTTTTAACTGAAGTTTGAACACACCTGCTAATTTTTTTGCCATTTCTTACTCTTGTATTTTATATTAAAATAACTGTCTAAATTTTTTATATCAGATTAATGATTTTCCATCTCTACTTGACTAAAATCGAGCTCTACAGGCGTTTTGCGTCCTAATATCCCGATTTCAACTTTTAATTTTTGTTTTTCGTTGTTTACTTCCTTAACAGTTCCGTTAAAGTTTGTAAAAGGTCCTTCGATAACCTTGATTGGATCGCCAATCTGGAAGGTTGTCTCTATAGTTGTAATGTTTTTGCGTTCCTCAACGCGTCCGATGATTCTCTCTACTTCGTGCATCTGTAGTGGCTGTGGTTCAAGCTTTCTACCAACAAAGCTAACTACCGATGATAAAGTTGAAATAACCTCATGTATTTTCTTATCCATAATCATATAGACAATCACATAACCCGGAAGGAAATTTTTGATTCTTGTTCTGCGTTTTCCGCTACGAACCTCAAAAACAGTTTCCTGTGGAATGATTATCTGGCGAATTTTTTCTTCAAGGTTCAACCTCTTGACTTCCGCTTCCAAAGCGAGTTTAACCCGCTGTTCATGTCCCGTAAAAGTACGTATAGCATACCACTTGGGTTCGATGTTTTTTGGAATATTTATTAGTGCCGGTTCACTCATGGTCGGTATTTTTTGTGTAAAAAAGGTTGGATAAATGAAGGTTTAGTGAGATAACCAAACCAAACCCTTTGATACAATAGTCATAATTGTATCTATAAAAAAAGCAAATACTGTAAATATCATGGAAGTAACGATGACAACTATAGTTGATTCACGTAACTGATCTTTAGTAGGCCAAGAAACTTTTTTCATTTCAGCCACTACTTCATTTGCAAAATCTTTTATTTTCTTAATCATAATTTAATCTTTCATTTTTCAAAAGCACGGGTGGTAGGACTCGAACCCACAGCCTACGGTTTTGGAGACCGTCGCTCTACCAATTGAACTACACCCGTAGAACCGTTTTCAGAGCTGATGACCGGGCATGATCCGGTGACCTCTTCCTTACCAAGGAAGTGCTCTACCAGCTGAGCTACATCAGCAAATATCAAATAACTATTTCAAATCCACGCTGAGCGGGAAACGAGGCTCGAACTCGCGACCCTCAGCTTGGGAAGCTGATGCTCTACCAACTGAGCTACTCCCGCGTTTTAGAGAAAAAAACAATCAGGCTCATACAATTTCCTCCCGTAAAAGCCTAATTTTCCCTCTTTTCTCACTCTCGAAGTACATTTGAAGCACTTCTTCGAGTATTCAGATAACCTTTTAATTTTGTTTTGTTCTAAATTTTTTATAATTTTGAATTGTCAAAATTTCGGTAAAGTTATCTTAAATTCTTGAGCGGGAGACGAGACTCGAACTCGCGACCCTCAGCTTGGAAGGCTAATGCTCTACCGACTGAGCTACTCCCGCATCAATTTTGTGGGAGGGGAAGGATTCGAACCTCCGTAAGACGTTGTCTAGCAGATTTACAGTCTGCCCCGTTTAACCACTTCGGTACCCGCCCAAAATTTAGCCTACAAAATTACCAATTATTTTTGATTTAGTCAAGTATTATTTTTTTTTATTCGTATATTTCTATTTTTATAATTCCAACTGTACTTATATATCCCATTATAATCCAAGCACTTATCTACTATATTTCTTACTGTATTAATTTATATTAATTTACGATTATTTGTAAAATTTACGCTTTTTCATTGGAAATCTATTCTAAGTATTGGCTTTTATTTTGCGAATTTTATCTCTTACTTCCTGCAAATAGATTGATCTGGGAAAACGGTTAAGAATTTCGTTATATTTTTGTGTTGCTTCTGATTTTTCATTTGTCGAGTAATAGCTGTTACCAAGCAGTAGAAGCGCTTTATCAGTGTATATAGATTCGGGATAATTCTTTAAAAAATCTAATAAATTTAACTTTGCTTTTTCAATATCTTTGATTCTGATAAGAAATTCGCAAATCTGTATTTTAATTCTTTCCGAAAGTGGCTCTCCTTCGCAATAACGAGCAGCAGACTCATATAAATGGAATGCGGAATCTGCTTTGAATCTGGCTTCAAGGTATTCAGCCTGCGAATAGGCTACTAAAGCCTTTATCAGACTTTTATTTTGTTCAAGTAGTATATATTTATCTAATGCTTCACTTGCAACTGATGAAGAATAATTTCTTGCAACTTTCTCAAAAATAGCTCTGGCTGAATCTAAATTACTGCGGTAATACTCAATTTTTGCAAGAGTGAATTCTGCTTTTTCATACTCTTTAGGATTTGTTGTTTTATACCTCTTATTGATTATTTTAGCAAGTGTAGCAGCAGCTTCATCCAAATTATCAGCTTTGATCTGAATAGAGGCTAATTGATTTAATGCTTCAGCAATAAGGGGTAAATTGGTAAATAACTTAAGAACTGTCTCCAGTTCTGCCTTTGCAGCAACCTCATCATTTAAATAATTAATTTGAATATTTGCAATGGATAGCATTGCATCTGCTGCTATTGCATCATTCGGAAACTCTTTTATAGCTTGTCTATATTTCCCAATTATTTTCTGAGCTTCAGCTTTGTCAGGTTTCTCTCCGTTCAAAGCTCGTAACTCTGCTGTGCGTGCAAATCCCAACATTGCTGAGGCTAAAAAACGAGACTTTTTCCCCATATCAATAATAAGTGAGTATGCTTGTAGTGCAATTTCATATTGACCATCTGAGCGGGACACATCAGCGAACTGCAGTAGCTCACGACCTTCGGCATTTGATATTCTATCAATTCTTTTATAAACGTCAAGCGCATCGGTAAATTGCCCAGATGTTCTTAAATACCAAGCATACAGCATCTGAAGAATTAAATTCCCATCCTCATCTTCAGTTCTCTTTTTTAATAAATTTTTTAAAAATTCTTTTGATTTGGAATCGCTCATTAGTGCATAAATCTGACCTTCAGCAAGTGGTAAATCATGTGATTTACTCAGGTAATCGAGTATTTCCTGACTTCCTTCAATATAATTTCCGGTTGCAATAAATAATTTGCTCAAATTAGCAGAAAATAAAAATTCATTATTTAATTTATTTTCCCCCTTTTTGTAGGTCTGAATCGCTTTTTCAAGCTGATGAACCTGAATTTGGGCTTCTGCAACGTATTTATAAACATCTTCCGTTTTGGAATACAAATTTAGTGCTGCTTCCCAGTTTTCATTTGCTTCTTTTATTTTACCTGTTCTCCAGTATAACTCACCAAGAAGTGAGTACTGCTGCATATTCTGAACAAGTTTTTGCCGATCTTCGACAATGGTGAGCAACTCAGAATATTGATTAAGATTTTTCTCATTTCTTACAAGGGCGTTGAAGTAATCAGCATTTTTCAGATTAGTTTGATAGAGATCTTTTATAAGTCTGAGAGCGGATTTATAATCTCCATTGCGTTCATAAGATTCTGCTAATTTATATTTATCCTGATTTATATTCTGAGCATGCAATAAGCACGAAACTATTGAAAAATTCGACAGAATAAAAAAGATTAATCTATATTTCATTGACTTATATTTAGGTATATAAAATTTAATCTATAATGACGTTTAAAATGACAAATATTTTTTTGGAAGACTTTGAAAATATAGTTAAATTTAAGATTAGTATTTTTCAAATTAATATTGTTAAGGTAAAATTGAACATGAAATTATATGTTGCATTAATTATTTCCACATTTTTATTTTTAAATAATCTTTTTTCCCAATCAACGGTATTGGTGCAGGGGAAGGTAATTGATTCAAAAACGAACAATCCTTCTGCAGGGAAAATTCATTTTAAAACAAATGGTGGGATTACCAGTAATTCATTAATAAACTCTAAAGATGGCGCGTATTCTGTGGTTTTGAAATCCGGTGAAACATATAACGTGGACGTAGATAATTCTCTGATTTTGTCAAACAATAACATGTTTTCTCTTCCAAAATCCGATGAATACAAGGAAGTTATTATAAATTTTACTACAAAAAAACTGATTCTAAATGAAGAAATATTTTCATTCAATTTCTTTGCAGCAAACAAATCCTTGATCGTGAAAAATTCGGAAAGAAGTTTCGAGGATATTAAAGAATTTACCGAATTATTTAAAAATATTAGAATAAAAGTTCAGGTTAGCTGCGAGGATTCTAAATTCAAGTCATCAAGTAAAAAAGTATTGGACTCTACAACTTTAAATTCTAAAAAGAAAAAATATACGAAAATTACGATTAGCGCTGACGATAACGCCAGAAAACTTGCATCTGAAAGAATTGAGACTTTAAAATTACAGTTTGCGGCTATGGGTATGCCTATCAATAAATTTATTTTTGAATATACACCTAACTTCGCCGTTCAGTCAGCACCTAAAGCTACTGACAAATCAGATACGGTTGCTGACAATAAGAAAGTTAAAAGCGAAAATAAATCTTCAAAGCAAATAAAACCTAATGTTAAGCTATTTGTAGCAGCAATACTAAATTAATTGCTTTTTCAGACTACATAAATTATTTTTACAGATTAAGTTCCAGGTTGAAGAATTTTGTTTAATTTAAATTTTTTATAATGAATTTTCGGAGAGTTTACTCATGAATCTTACTGCAATACAAACTGCACTTAAAGAAGCAGGTATGGATGGATGGCTGTTTTACGACTTTCATAACCGTGATGCTATCGCTGCACGTATTCTTAAAATGGATTTAAACAGAATCGCAACAAGGCGCTGGTATTATTTCATTCCAGCTAATGGAGAACCTAAAAAATTAGTACACAAAATCGAATCCTGGCGATGTGATCATTTACCTGGCGGAAAATATGTTTATCTGCCATGGCAGCAGCAACATGAGTATTTAAAAACAATTCTCGGCGATTCAAAAAATGTTGCTATGCAATATTCACCTAACAATGCAATCCCATATACTTCCGTCGTAGATGGCGGTACCATTGACTTAGTGAGGAGTTTGGGTGTTGAGGTTGTTACAAGTGCAAATCTTGTCAGCATGTTTGAATCTCATCTTTCAATGGAAGATTGGGATAGTCATGTGGAAGCATCAGAAATTATGCAGAGAGTTAAAGACGAAACTTTCCGTGAGATTGGGCGCCGTATTCGTGCAGGTGAAAATCCAAGCGAATTTGAAATGCAGCATTTCATGCACCTTTTAATGAAAGAAGGTGGAATGCGCTGGGACGACGGACCTATTGTGGCGATTAACGAACACGCAGCGGATCCTCATTTCGAGCCAACTGCCGAAAATAGTTTTAAAATGAAAGAAGGCGATCTTGTTCTTCTTGATTTATGGGCAAAGAAAATCCGCACTGGCTCTATCTTTTATGATATAACTTGGATGGGTTATATTGGGAAGGAAGTTCCGGAGCATCTTGAAAATATTTTTCAAGTTATAGTCCGTGCTCGTGATGCTGCTAAAGATTTAGTGACCGAAAGATTTGCGACAAATACTCCGGTTCATGGTTGTGAAGTTGATGATGTATGCCGTAAAGTCGTTATAGATGCCGGTTACGGAGAATATTTTTCTCATCGGACGGGTCATAATATAGGCGAAGAAGTTCATGGGAATGGTGTAAATATTGACAATCTCGAAACCCGCGATGAACGCCAGATTATTCCCGGAACTTGCTTTTCAGTCGAACCGGGAATTTATATAGAAGAACAGAAAATCGGCTTCCGTACTGAGATTGATGTATTTGTAACCGATGAATGTAAGGTAGAGGTTGCAGGAGCAATACAAAAAAATATTCTGCCACTATTATAAAAATACTTTCATAGTTAAAAAATCCCGTAACTTCCGAATAGCTGCGGGACTTTTTTTACGAATTATTTCGATAATCTTTTACCATAATTATTCAATTGAACTTGGTTAAAAAATGGAAACAGATATACTATATTAACAGAAACTTTATAAATTTTATAAACTTATTTCATCTGCCGGTAATCGTTTTTGAAACAAAATCTACCAGAGACATCATTTTTGAATAGTCCATTCTTTTAGGGCCGATTAATCCTATTGAACCGTGTGCAGATCCAATTCTGTAGGAAGTCACAACCATACTATAATCATTCATTAGTTCATTTTCCATTTCCGTTCCTATTAGAACCCGCATCTGCTCACGATTATCATCGTTTTTATCTAAAAGATGCACAATTACATCTTCATTTTCGATTATCTCAATAACGCTTTTTACACGCTTCAAATCATCAAATTCGGGCGCTGACAGCAATTGTCTGGCTCCAGCGATCAAAATTTTATCTTCCTGCTGACGTGAATCAAATATTTTATCGGCTGAATCTATAAAAAGTCTGAATAGCGGCTTGTTAAGCTCATTTATCTCAAATAATATTTCCTTAAAATTTTCACGAATAAAATTCAAAGATTTACCACTGATACGTTCATTTATATAGGAAGTAATTTCACTAATTTTGGAATATTCTATTTCAAAATGCGCTTCCAGATTGACTGTACGAACAATATTCGATTCAAGTGCCAGTATAAGGAGCACGCGAGTTGAACTCAGTGGAATTATTTCAATTTTCTGTACATTAATATCTTGAAAATGTGGGATCTGTACTATTCCGAGATAGTGTGAGAGCAGACTTAATATTTTTGAAGCATCCTTCAGAATTTCATCGGAATTTGCATTGAGTAAATTGTCCTGTACCGTCAATAATTCTGCGGGCTGCAATTGCTCAAATTCCTTAAGAGAGTTGACAAAATATCTGTAGCCCTTATCAGTAGGGATTCTTCCGGCAGATGTGTGCGGATGGCAAATAAATTCCATTTCCTCCAAATCCGACATGACATTCCTTATGGAAGCGGGACTCAGATTGAGAATCGGTTCCATATAGCGGGCTAAATAACGTGATCCAATCGGATAATTATTAAGTACATAGAGCCGGATAATTGATTGTAGAATACATTGCTCCCGCTCATTTAATCGTCTGTCAAGTTTAATCCCCATGTTGTATGATATAATCAGAAAAATTTAAAATTAATACTTTTTTTAATCTATTTATAGTAAAATGTATGAACATTCTGCAATTGGCTTTGATTCTACACTTTTTCTTGTAAATATTCGTCTTTTAAATGAATATATAAATGGAATTTATGAATAAAAAAATAAACATCTCTTCCTTAGGGTTTATTGCAGCACTTTTTGTCGCATCCTTTTTTTTCCTTGGATTATCAGATTCTCATGTAAAGAATAAAAATAAGCAAGATGATAAAACTGCCACTGATCTTCGTTATTTAAAAAATGAAGCTTATGGATTCGGAGAGAGATTAGATTATAAAGTCGGTTATAAATTTATAACAGCGGGCTATGGCTCTTTTGAGATAATGCCAAAGCCTTTGATAATTTTTGGAAGAAATTGTTATAACATTCAATTCGAGGTGCACTCACTGCCATCTTTGGAGTTCTTGTATAAAGTGCGGGATAGGTATAGTTCGGCTGTTGATTGTGGTGGAATTTTCCCTTGGGCCTTTGAGCAGCACATACGAGAGGGTAAATATTCACTTGATTTCAGAGCGGATTTCGATCATTGGAATAACTATGTCAAGGCGAATAATAAGTACTATCCTATTCCAAAATATACTCATGACGTTGTATCAGCTTTTTTTTATGTCCGTACATTAAATTTGTCATCAATGCGTACAGATTCAGTGCTGGTTTTAAAGAATTTTTTCGGAGATACAACTTATTCATTAGCTGTTAAAATCAAGGGTAAGGAAGAAATTGAGGTTGAAGCAGGGAAATTCCGCTGCATTGTAATTGAACCGATTATGACCAAAGGTGGCTTATTTAAAAATGAAGGGAATATTCGGATTTGGCTGAGTGATGATGACAGGAAAATTCCTGTAAAAGTTGCATCAAAAATTCTGATCGGGTATGTAGGTGCGGAATTAACTAAATATAGTGGCTTACGCGGGCCACTTACTGCAAAACTTGATTAATACTTATCTAAAAACAAATTAAATAAAATATATGAAAACGATCCTTCTGATAATACTAATGCTTTTTATCGCAGTTAATGCTCTGCCAGCCCAATATGACAAAGATTTACTTTATAAGAATATCTCAGAGAAATATAAAAATCCTAAATCATTAATTCTCAAATTTAAATTAAAGGAAATGAACGTAAACGGTACGATTCATGCGGCTGCAGGCAATAAATACATTCTTGATTTGTCAGATAGAATCATCGTTTCAAACGGAGAAACAATCTGGAATTATGACAAATTCAAAAATAGTGTGATGATTAGTACATTTGAATCACTCAGTTCTGCTTCATTAGAAAAATTCTTTTTTGAAATTTTAGTAAAATATTACCCAGTTAAAGTTAGTAAAGAAAATTCATCGAATAAAAGACCAGCTTATTTAATGCTTCTTGAGCCAGCAAAGCCATCTGATGCTATCGAAGGTGTTAAACAGATTAAACTTTGGGCATCCGTTAAAAGTTTGGATATTGTCTCACTTGCAATCATTTCAAATTCTCAAACTCAGACATTTGATATTGAGAAAATAGAGATTAATCCTAAGTCTTTGCCAAGTTTCTCATTCACTGCCCCGAAGGATGCTAAGATTATAGATCTTAGATAAATCATCGCATTAATTGTAATATTTTCTGAACATTTACATATTTCATGTGTATTTATTATTAGTAATTTAATGATTGAGAGGTATAATCGGGAAATTTTACTTAATTTTGATAGCTTATGCTATGTTTATGGATTCATTATATTTGGTGCTTTATGAAATTCTTTATAAATAATTTTTTAATACTTGTAATCTCACTATCAACGCTCGTTGCCAAGGATTTTACAAAGTTAAATTCGTCACAAATCTTTTCTAATTATAAACAAAAAGTGTTTAAATCTGATAAAGCCGATTTGCAAAATGTACAGAAATCCGTAACAACTTTTCAACTCAATAAAAGTTCAGCAGATGCCATTTTTACAGACAATTCATTAATAATAAATGACTTCCCGGTTAGCTTGAATGATAAAGAAACAATCGTTCTTGAGAAAATAGCTCCTATTGTCGATCAGAACACAATTTGGCTTGAGAATACAGAAAATGGAATCAGGCGATTCAAAGGCCCGCAACTTCGATCTTTCACAGGATATGTGGCTGCACATCCAGACAGAAAAGTATTTATTAATTATTCCGAGGGCTTTATAAATGGATATTGTGAAGCAGCAGACGGAATATCTTATGATCTTAGTTCAGCCGCAGCAAATGCCGAAACAGACGATTATACCGTTACAATTTCAGAACAAAATATAAATGCAGCCATCGAAGAATCCCAGATATTTAATTGTATGACAACTGAACCGGATTTATCAAACTTCAAATCTGAGAGTAAGGATAGTCAGGCAGAGTTATTGGGCAAATCCACAAATTTGATTGAATGCAAAATAGCGATTGAAGGAGCTTATAATTATTATAAAATTATGGGTTCTAATTTACCCAAGGCTTCTGCTTATATCGCCTCTGTCATGGCTCACGTGTCCCATTTATATGAAATTGCAATTAATGTAAGAATTATTTTAGGTGCTGTCCAGATAAATACTTCACTCACAAGTGACCCTTATGAAGGCAAATATAATAACCTTCAAGAAAGATTATCAGCAATGCCCTCTATTTGGTCAAATAAAATTCCAAGCGGTTCCACTTTAGTTTGCCTTTTTTCCAGCTTAACAGCGCAACCAGCAGGAGATGTGGTTGCAGGTATATCTTTTGGCGGTTATCCGGGAACTGGCTCTATTTGCTCCAAACAGCGCGGTTATAGTGTTTTCGGGATAACCGGAGACAGCAAATATCCAAACTATAATTATACTTGGGATGTAAGTGTCAGTGCACATGAAATCGGGCATAACTTTGGTGCTCCACACACTCATAACTGTGATTATTATCAACCTGCAATTGATACATGCGTAACAAGATCGGGTTCTATGCCGGTTGGAGATGCTTGCACGGTTGGTGCACCTAAGCCAATTAAGGGTACAATAATGAGCTACTGCCACGTTACAAACAGTACACGTTCAGTTGAACTTTATTTTCATCCGAGACAGATACCTGATATGCGTATAGCTGCGGCTAAGGCTTCGTGTATGGCATTAGCAAGCAAACCTTATATATCAATAATCGGACCTCTTGAACTTAACACTTATCGTGGTGGTTCCACGATGAACATCTGCTGGACATCATCTGCTGTTACAAATGTAGCAATAAAATATTCCTTTGATAATGGAAGTACCTGGAATACAATCCAAAGTTCATTTCCAGCAGTAGATTCTTTGTACAAGTGGATAACTCCAATTTTAAATACAACAACTGGAAAAATATTAGTATGCGATGCCTCAAACAGCGCTACTGCTGATACTACCGATGTTACATTCACTAATGTTGTACCTGAAATAACTTTTTCTGCACCTGCAATCAATAGAAAATACGGGCAGCATGAGAGTTTTAATATTATTTGGGCTTCTAATTATAGTAGTATATTTAAGGTCGAATATACCTCTGATGGCGGAGTTTCATGGAACATACTAAAAAATAATTATAATTCATTCGAATATCTCTGGACTTTACCAGATATTATTTCAAATAATTGCCGTATAAGAGTCACAGATGCAACTGATAATACAATTGTCGGTCTCAGCCCTACTTTTTCAATTGGCTTGGAAAAATTTGAGATAATTACTCCCATTGCTAATCAAAAACTCTGCATGGGACAGCAATTTACAATTAATTGGACTTATGATAATGTTAGCGGAGTATTTCTCTACTATTCGACTGATTCAGGCTCAAACTGGAAGAAAGTTGTTATAATACCTCTTGATGCCACATTGCAGACTTACACATGGAATGTTCCTTCTATTTCCGCTCCTAATGTAATTATACGGGTTTGTTTACAATCGGATGTTACTTATGAAATTACCAGAACCGCTTATACTTTTGCCATAGATAGCTGCGCTACAAATGTTCATGATGTTAAAATAGACGGATTTGATATTATTTCAATCGATCCTAATCCAGTTAAAAATATTGCAACCATCAAATATAATTGCTCAAATAATACAATGAATCAATTGCATTTCTATATTACTGACCTGAATGGCAGAATAGTTCTTGATAATGAAGGATTAAAGGCTGATTGTGCTAATTCCGAAATTAGCTTTGATTGTACGGGTCTCAGCACTGGTTCATATATTTTCTATGCTCAATCAAATAACAAAGTTAATAGCTTCCCGTTTCTAATTGTCAGATAGCATTTATAAACAATTTCTTGGCTATTATTATTTAACTATTGATCCCAAGCTCCTGTTTGGGATCAATAGCCTTAAATGACTTGTTCAGAAAACATGAAGAGATTTATTATAATATCTTGATTAAATGCGCCATACATGTCTTACAGTCAGATGATCCGAATCCTGCGATTGGGAATGAAATGCCTGCTTGATTCGCAATATTTTGATTGAGTTCACATTCCATACGAGTTTCCGAAGGGAATGAATCTATTTTGATTACTTGTACATATTTATTTGACAGTAAATAATCAATATGCCAATGTATCTTTTTCTCTGCTCGTTTATGGCGATCAATGCGTTGGCTGAGGTTTTTCATTGCAGAACCAGTATAAATATAATAACCTTTTTCAAGATTATAAATACCAAAAGCTCCAATTAGAATTTTTATTCGTCTTGATATTTTAATATGAATTTGGTAAGCACCGCAATTAGTGGGCATTTTGATACAAGTAATTTGCAATGAAAAATATTTTTAGTCTATTTTCTAACTTTTATAGTTCCTAATAGAAAATATGAAACTGTATAAATGAGTGCCGCTATGGCCAAGCATACACTGAACCCATAAGCGAACGCAATCAACATAATTATAACAGAGCCAAAAACAGAAGCCGCACCATTTACAGCAAATCCCCAATCAATTAAGTCACCGACTTTTCTGGCTGCATACGGGAATGGCGCTCCCATAAAAAAACCGACTGGGAATATTAATATCGCTGTCAGAGCTATTCTCGGAGCCAATGTAAAAGATCCGAAACTATATAGCAAATGTCTGAAAACAAATATATCTAATAGTAGCCATGTTACAATTAAAATAAAAGGAAGATATTTTGGAAAATTTTCAGAATAACGAGCTCCTATGCCGGTTGCGAGCAAGAGAGTGACCAGCACGGTTATAAAACTATAAATGGAAGCACCAATGAAAAGTGTATATTTTTGGATCAAAACCACTTCAATAATCATATATCCCATCCCGATTGCAAAGAAGTAGAGCCATGCTGATATATTTAATTTTTTCTCTTTTTTTCTGAAATAGGGAATTAAATTAACAGGAATGACAATCAGCAAAAATATTAATAAAATGATCACAATTAACGCTTTGGAAAGAGGGAATCCTGAGAACTCAGTTTTCTCAACAGAATTGGCATTCTTCATCGAAAAGTTTTTCCAAAGACCAAGCTGTGCAATGAAGGGGCGATCGTCATTTGTAGGAGATAAATCTATATGTACTTCTTTTTGAATTTCCTGCCAGCCTTGCAAAACTATTTGATTTAAAGTTTGATTTTCACGCCCTGGACGAGCCGGATAGACCAATTCCAGAATGTTCTTTGGGGTTGAATCCAAATTCATAAAAGCATTATTGATAATTTCATTTGTTAAAGGTGCCTTGGATACCAGGATTATCTCCCTGTGCCATTCTTTTGATTTATACATTGCAAAATGGTTCTTGTAATCCTTGATATTTAATTCTTTTAAAGCACTGATAAGCTCAGATACCATGCGTGGTACATAAAATTGATGCTCAACCATCAAAAATCCATTTGGCGAAAGTGCTTTCCAATAATCTTTAAATGCTTCTGTTGTAAATAAATAATTTTCTGCTAATGCAAATGCCCCGGAAGCCAGTGCAGCATACGTATTTGCACTATGTGAGAAGATATAATCGAACTTATTATCGAAACGACGAATATATGAACGTGCATCCTCGTTTACAACTATCACACGTGGATCATTGTAAATACTACCGGAAAAAGCTGCTAATGAGCCCTCAGTCATCAAATAATTTATATATGAATTAACTTCAACGGCATGAACTTCCTTTGCTCCGGCTAATAATGCCTGAAGAACATCCTTGCCACCTCCTGCTCCCAAAGCAAGGAAAGTGCAGTTTTTGTTGAATTTTTTTACCAAATACTCTGCATTTATGCCAAAATCATATTTAATAGAATCCGGCCGGTTATAATTACCATCGAAACCGATTACCGTTGAACTTGATGAATTGTCAGTATGCAAGCCACGATACATATCGTTGTATTTATAAATCTTCAACTTTGCCAGAGCGTCCCAATGTGTAAATATAAGTTGAGCTTTTTTCTCATCTTTAACTCCGAGTATATTTTCTGAAAACATTGCAAGAAGTAGCATCAGAGCTACAAGAGCAGATGGAAATATCTTGTTCTTTGAGTCCTTAGAAATAATATTAAGAGCTAATAAGGGGAATGCAATCAGGGTGGATGCGAGTGGAGTTTGGAGTAAATTCATTGCAATTATTGAAACAACGGCACCTAATCCAGCACCAAGCATATCATACATGTAAAGTTTTGGCATATCCTGATTATTCTCTTTGAATAACTTAGCCAGAGCCACACCAGCGAAAAAGAATGTTGAACCGAGTATCAGAACAAGAAAAATTATTCCGATAAAACTAAATAGGGAACTGAAAATTTTACTAAAATCAACATCTAAAATAAATACGAGAGGCGGCCCAATAAGAACACTCAATGCCGTTAGATTAAGCATTAATTCAAATTTTCCATTGCCGGAATAAAATTTGAATAGTCTCAATGCAAGTCCACCGAGGCTCAAGCCAAACACTGAAAGCGAGAGTATCAAAAAAGCAAAGGTATAGAAGAACTCAGCAGAAAATATTCTTGTCCAGATTGTTTCAATTGAAATAACTGTGAGTGAGAGCGCGAAAATAGTCCAGTACTTGTTGATTTTCATTTTAATTCATCTGTTAAATTTAAATTATTAATGCTCTATTGCCAATTTAACCATCTGAGGAAATTCTTTCAATAAGTCATCTATTTTAGTAATATCTTTGCCTCCTGCTGTTGCAAGCTGAGGCTTGCCACCACCACCACCACCAAGGCGTTTAGCTGCTTCTCCTACCAATTTTCCGGCATTTGTTCTCTTAAGTAAATCGTCGCTTACAACACAGACTAATTGCGCTTTTTCGTTTAAAATGCAAGAAATTAAACCAATTGATGAATTCCCCATCATCGTTCGCAATTCTTCGGCAGAATGACGCATAGTTTCGATTGAATCAAAAACAGCGAATGCAGCAATAACTTTGACATCGTCTATATTTGCCGCAGAGCTAATCCATGTTTTCATAGTTGATTTAAGGTTTTGCATTTTAAGAGCTGCAATTTCCTTTTCTAATTGTTTAATTTTATCTGTGAGTGTACCAGCATGGTCATTTTTTTCAGTAATTTTATTATGTAACCCTTGAATAAATTTCTCAATTCCGAATCCTGACACCGCTTCCACACGGCGTACTCCGGCTGCAATTGAAGATTCCGAAATAATTTTGAAAAAGCCAATTTCGCTTGTATTCTTCACATGTGTACCTCCGCAGAGTTCCAAAGAATACTTCTCATCCATAACAACTGCACGGACTATTTCGCCATATTTATCACCGAAAAACATTTTGATTTTACTATTTTTTCTGGCTTCATCGATAGACAGGATGCGAGTTTCTACATTGATTGCATCCATGATCTTTGCATTAACAATTTTTTCGATTTCCGCAATTTTCTCTTCACTTACTCTTTCAAAATGGTTGAAATCAAAGCGTAAATATTCAGGTGAAACAAGTGAACCTGCCTGCTGAACATGCGAGCCGAGTACTGTTCTTAATGCTTCATGAAATAAATGGGTTGCGGAATGATTTCTCATTATTGCACGACGACGCTGCTGGTCGATCTTTGCAAGTGCTGTCACCCCAATTGTAGGCTCAACTTCAGTGGAACAGATGTGCAGATATGCATTTCCATGCTTTTTAACATCAATTACTTCATAGCTTATTCCATTTATTATTAAATTACCGGTATCTGATATTTGGCCACCACTCTCAGCATAGAAAGGTGTTCTGTCTAAAACAACCATATTATCTTTTATAAATATGACTTCGGCTTCGGAAAGTGTATTTTCATATCCGACAAATTCTGTTTTTGTTTCTACAATTGGAATTTCAACATCCTGACTAATATTTTTACGGGCAGCTCGTGAACGTGCACGCTGGGCTGCCATATTCTCCTGAAATCCTTCCGTATCAACGCTAAAGCCATTCTCGCGAGCAATCAACTCCGTCAAATCAAGAGGAAATCCGAATGAATCATACAGAAGAAAAGCATCAGCTCCATCTACTGCTGTTTTATTCTCATTTTTTAGTTTTGTAAATATATCATCAGTTTTATCCAAACCGCGTTCGAGTGTAGCAAGGAAGCTTTCTTCTTCAGCTTTTATCACACGTTCGATAGTATTGAATTGGTTTTGCAATTCTGGGAAAACATATCCCATTGTATCTATAAGAACAGGGAGTAATTTGTAAATCACTGGATCATTCATCCCCAACTTTCTTGCAAAGCGGCAAGCACGGCGCAGAATACGGCGAAGTACATAGCTACGACCTTCGTTTCCGGGCATAGCTCCATCAGCTATAGCAAAAGACAGAGTTCGCACGTGATCTGCAATTACACGCATTGCTATACTGTCAGGATCAGTAAGACCACCATTATAAGATATTCCTGATAATTTTGATATTTCATTAATAATTGGTGAGAAAACATCGGAATCATAATTGGAATTTTTTCCTTGAATTACAGCGCAGATGCGTTCAAAGCCCATACCTGTATCCACATGTTTGGATTTAAGTTCTTCGAGAGAACCATCTGTTTTTCGATTGAACTGAATGAAAACCAAATTCCAAATTTCAATCACTTCGGGTGAACCTGCATTTACTAATTTTCCACCGGATAAATCTGAAGTCCGGTCAAAGTGAATCTCGCTACAGGGGCCACATGGTCCGGTTTCACCCATTTCCCAGAAATTATCCTTTTCATCAAAACGATGTATTCTATCGCTTGGTAAAAATTCCTTCCAATATTCCATTGCTTCGTCATCAGTTCTGTAAACAGTAGCATGAATACGTTCAGTTGGTAAGTTCCACACTTTTGTAATTAATTCCCAAGCCCATGAAATTGCTTCTTTTTTATAATAATCTCCGAAACTCCAGTTCCCAAGCATCTCAAAGAAGGTATGATGATAAGTATCAACTCCTACTTCTTCCAAATCATTATGCTTGCCGCTTACACGGATACATTTCTGAGTGTCGGCTGCCCGACTGTATTCCCGGCTTCCGGAACCAAGAAATACATCCTTGAACTGATTCATTCCTGCATTGGTAAATAGCAGAGTTGGGTCTCCGTGTGGGATGACAGGTGCACTTGGAACTATTTTATGTTGTTTGGACTCGAAAAAGTCCATAAAAGATTTTCTGATTTCGTTTGATGTCATAAGATTTCTTAAATCGTGAATACAATAATAACTTTAATTTTTAAGTAATTAGAAAATAATAAAGCTCAAAATTACGGAAAATTCGCGGATAAGCAAAGCTGAGAGCAGTTTAATCATTGTAGGAATTATCTCGCCACTGAGATATTTTCCATGAATCTCGTGTATTGGAGCGGATTATTGTAAACTCTGCCGTACCGTGAAATGATTCGTGATAATTTGCATTAAAGTAAATGGAAAGCTGAAAACCCCGTCTGATTGTCATTCTCAAAGAATCACCATCAGAATTCAAATCTTTATACCAAATCAAATCAATAACGTCAGCAGCCTGAAATAATCTCCATGTTATAATCATGTCCTCTTGTCTGTCCCAGCTAATATCTGCCTGACGATCATAATTTTTAGAAATAAAAATAAAATCAGGACTGAGCAAATTGCTGTATGAGACAGTGTCTTTTAATGTATAAGCATAACGGAAATTTTGAAATATCCCGTCGATTGTGGTCTGATCAGAAAGTACATTTGAACATTCAGAGCAAGTTCTGAGGGCTGGTGCAAATGGATTTTGGCAGGACAGTAGCGTTATGAGAATAAGCAGGTACCATCGGATTGGAAAATATTTATTTATTTCCAAATTTAAAAATATCTTACTTATTTGCTCTTTTAATAAATCAAATTTCATTTTTCTAATTAAAAAATTGTGCTTTAAGAAAACTGAAACTAACTTGTGTTGTATCGGAATTTTGATCAAGCCACGAATCAATATACCATAAATTTGATTTGCTGTTTCGCATCAGATGAAATTGCAATTTACCTGAAAAGTATGTCTTAAGTTGAGCATCCTGATAATTTAAATTGATTGAATAATTTGAAGTATATAAAGCTGATTCAGCCGTATTATCGCTTATTGTCACATTCGTAAAAGTCAGTATAGGTATAGTTCCTGACTGTTTTGTTTTCATTGCATTAAAGTATTTTCTTTCAGCACTTAGCGACCAACTATCATACATGGCCGAATAAACAGATTTTGCATCTGATGAAGGAATGAAATTATAAATTACTCCACTTAAATTGTTTGAATCAGCAAAACATTGAATGTAATTATCTACATTTTGATCGACAAAAGCATTTTGAAAATTTTTAATTACCAGGTCGTAGGAAACTGGTTGTTCAAAGTTGGAGCGGCTGCTGTTGGGATTTTCAGGCGAGCGTGTCTCAAACAAATTACATGCGGTAAAAATCCACATTAAGATAAAAAATATAATTTGCTTCTGTATTTTTGAATTAGAGATTTTCTTGTACATAATAAAAATTTTAATAGAATTTTACAGATCATTTTCTATGATGCTGAAGTTTAAACAAATTATTGCAATTAATAAATAATTAAAATAACGAAAGTTAATTAAATAAATTTTACTTCATTGAGAGTAAATTTTTTTATATTGCAAAGTTATGTAATCCAAATTCAAAATAAAATTGATAATCAAATGAAGATATTGTTTAAATCTATGGTTGCTTTAATTGCAATAATAACTTTTTCATGCAGCAATACTAATAATCCACAAAATTGTCAAAAAATTTTAGATCCTCAATTAGCCATATTTTATGACTGCCAGCCTAATCCTTCCAATTGCACTGAAGGTTCGGTTACAGCAGCTGAAAAGACCAAGGTATTGAATAGATTGAATCAAATCAGAACGATTCACGGGCTTCCAAAAGTTACATATAATTTTGCTGAAGATAATTTGGTGCAAAAAGCGGCTCTGCTCACTTTGGCAAATAAAGTGATGACTCATCAGCCATCAAGCGTTGCTCATTGTTTCTCCGATGATGCTTATAATGGCTGTGACCAATCTAATTTATGGCTTGGCACTGCAAGTGCAATTTACCAATTTAGCTCAGAGCAAATGGTCGATTCATGGCTTATTGATAAGGATGTGCTCTCTTTAGGTCACAGGCGCTGGATGTTAAATCCATACCTTAGCAAAATTTCTTTTGGACGAGCTGACGGTTTTGATGCAAGTACAAAATTAACCTGTGCAGGTGTAATTAAAATATTCGATAGAAAGAATCAGGAGATTAAAACAAGTTTTAGTGGAAATTATGTCGCTTATCCTGTAAACGAATATCCTAAATCACTTTTTAACTCCAAATGGTATTATTCTTTTTCGGTAGTTATCGATCCTAATAATCTGTGGGCATCTCAGTCTGTCGATTATTCAAGTGCAAGCGTTACTATGGTTGATGAAGGAGGTACAGCACTATCTGTTAGCGGGATAAAATATGATAATGAAGGTTACGGTGTACCAAATTCCTTGCAGTGGCTTGGTGGATCAAGCATTCAGGAAAGTGTCAAATACAACGTTACTATAAAGAATGTAATTGTAAACGGAATTTCCAAAAATTATTCATATTGGTTCAAAATCAATCCGACGAATTGATATAATTTTGTAATTCAAATTCAGTTTTGGCATTTTGAACAAATTTCAAAATTTTATCATAATTTTTATTTCCGAATTCATCTTCGACTCCGCTGTGGCTATCAACTCCAAATGGCCGAACTTGGATTATAGCATCACGGATATTTTCGGACTTAAGACCACCTGCTAAAATAATTGGATTGGAACTATGATCGGCAATAAATCTACTTTTCGACCAATCGTGAGTTTTGCCTGTGGCACCGCATGCTCCGGTTGTTTCGTCTAAAGTATCGGTGATAAAGTAATCAACAAATGGACTATATTTTTGTATGAACTTGATAAAATGATCTTTTGATTGTCTGCCAATTATTATACTTTTAATAATTAGCAATTCAGGATTATTTATTCTTAATGATTTCAATTCATTGAGGGATATATGGCCATGAAGTTGAACCGATGATGTGTGAATAAAGTTACAAAGTGAGCTAATTTCATTTGATTTACAAAGATAGGTTATTAAACATGTTTGTATTTTATTATTTAATTCATTGATAATTTTGGGTCATGTCAAATTTTTGGGGATTAAGCAAAAAGTTTAGCTAATCTAAAGAGGAAAAACTTAGTATCAATCACCCCTCTGAGATTAGCTCTAAATAGTTTTACCTTCGCGTTAAAAGATTCAGCATTTGCATTGG
>JAPLFL010000082.1 GCA_026390695.1 Candidatus Kapaibacterium sp.
TGTATATTCATAAAAACCTCAAATTATATATATTACGTATTTACGTAATTGCGAAATTAAGTAAAAAAAAACTATTGTGCAAGTACAATAGCTTTTTTTCTATGATTATATTACGTATTTATTGGAAAAGTTATGGATTAAAACTTCTTCTTTACAAAATCTTTATATTTTCTCTGCAATGATTTATTTCATACTTATATTTATAGCAATAATTTTGTAATGTGATTTTGTAATTTATTGAAAGGTTTAAAATGTTTGTTGCTCTCACGATACTGTCAGTCCTGCTGCTGGGCTACTTGTTTTATTCCCTTTTCAAACCAGAAAAATTCTAAGAGGAGAAAATTATGATTTGGCAAGATTATTTACAGATATTTATTTTCTTGGCGGCTCTGATTGCTCTGACCAAGCCGTTAGGATTACTAATTTATAGAATTATAGAACATAAATCCGGGTCAGGTATTTTCAATAAAATCGAAAATGGAATTTATAGAATTATTGGTGTCAAGTCCGATACAACAATGGATTGGAAAACATATCTATATTCATTACTTATATTCAATGCTCTGGGATTCGGATTTGTCTTTTTGATTCAGCTCTTGCAGGCATATTTGCCATTCAATCCACAGCATCTGCCAAATGTTGAACCAATTTTGGCATTCAATACTGCTGTTAGCTTTATGACGAACACGAACTGGCAGTCTTATGCCGGTGAAACAACTTTATCATATTTTGTACAAATGATTGGTTTGACAGTACAGAATTTTGTTTCTGCTGCAACTGGAATAGCCGTATTCCTTGCAATTTCTCGCGGCATACGAAATCGAATGAATAAAGATTTGGGAAATTTCTGGGTGGACCTAACCCGCACAACGATTTTCATTCTTCTACCTCTTAGCATAATAGTTGCACTTGTTTTGATATCGCAAGGTGTAGTGCAGAATTTAAACGGATATACTGAACTTAATACACTTGAAGGTGCAAAGCAAATCATTCCGACTGGCCCAGCAGCTTCGCAGATAGCAATCAAGCAATTAGGTACTAATGGTGGCGGCTTTTTTAATACTAACTCAGCTTTCCCATTTGAAAATCCAACTCCTTTCTCGAATTTTCTGCAAATGTTGGCATTGATATTAATTCCTTCAGCGCTGACATATACTTATGGGAAAATAGTAGGTTCCACTAAACAAGGCTGGCTGTTGTTCTCCGTCATGCTCACACTATTTGTGGTAGGACTTACGGTTTCGCTTTATTCTGAATATTCTATGAATCATTCAATCGGAATAGCCGGAAACATGGAAGGGAAGGAAACTCGCTTCGGCATCACCAACAGCGTGATTTGGTCAACCGCCACAACAGATGCATCCAATGGCTCAGTCAATGCAATGCACGAATCTCTCATGCCGCTTTCCGGGATGGTTGCGGTACTTAATATTATGTTAGGTGAAATAGTATTCGGCGGTGTTGGTTCGGGACTTTATGGAATGTTAATATTCGTGCTACTTACTGTATTCATTGCCGGTCTTATGATAGGCCGAACGCCGGAATATCTCGGTAAAAAGATTCAGGCAAAAGAAGTCCAGATGGCAATATTAGCCGTTATAGCGCCAAGTTTTGTAATTCTTGTATTCACAGCACTTGCAGTTATGATTCCGCAAGGATTAAGCAGTATGCAGGAACCGGGAGCGCATGGCTTTATGGAAATACTATATGCTTTCACTTCGGCAGCAGGAAACAACGGTTCAGCTTTTGCCGGACTGAATGCCAATACACCATTTTATAATATGATGCTCGGAATTGGTATGTTAATCGGCAGATTTGCAATAATTATCCCTGTGATGATTATAGCAGGAAGTTTATCTGTTAAAAACATCACTCCGGTTTCCGCTGGCACTTTCAGCACCGATAATGCATTATTTGGTTTTCTTTTAACAGCCATAATTCTAATAGTTGGAGCACTAACATTTCTTCCGGCGCTTTCGTTGGGGCCTATTGTGGAACACCTTCTCAATTAATTATTAAGGCTTTGATATAAGATATTGTTGATTGAAAAATAATTCGTATATTTGTAATTACAGATTATACAGAAATGAGAAAAGATGGAAAATACGGTTAAGCAAATAATTGAAAAGATACTTTCATTGCCACTATCAAGGCAAAA
>JAPLFL010000022.1 GCA_026390695.1 Candidatus Kapaibacterium sp.
AAAAGATTGGCTTAAAAAGATCAGTTGAGAAGCTAAAAAAATGGAGCTTTTAAAAATTCCGAACCCTGAATTTTTAAAAGCTAAAAAAAAACTGTCTCAGGTGAAAAAAAGCTTGGAATTCAACATAAAAGACAGCCTCTATTAAAAAAAATTTAAAAAAATGGGGTAGATCCTTCAAAATTTATAATTAAAATATTAATGGGTAAGCATCTTGAACAACAAATACATCAATCATAAACCACTTCAGTATGGCAAGAAATTTTATTTTTTGGAATTTATTGCTGAACGAGTAATTCAGATTATTGCATTTCTTTCAATAGGAGCAATTATTGCGATTTTCTATTTTGTTTTTCAGGAAGCGACTTTTGCTTTTCAATCTGTAAAACCAAGTACCAAGGAAAATTCCGAACAAAACAAGATTGCACCTGATAAATCAAATAATGATCAGCAGAGCTCAAATATAGGAGTTGATAAGGGCGCTGAAAATTTAAAAGCGGATTCTTACAGCTCGGAACCTACCGCCCTTGCTGATAATTCTTCAATAACAGAGAAAAACAATAACCTTAAAGCCGAATCTTACCAACCGGAACAATATCAACCTGAAGAATATAAGCCAGAAGACAATAAGCCTGAGCAGTACAAGCCTGAAGAATATAAACCCGAAACGTATAAGTCAGAAAGCGAGAGCAGTAGCGCGACTAAGGAAGATGAGGCTAAACCAAAGACAAAGAAGCAGGAAAATCTAATTGAAATTAAAAAAGTTCCTGAGAAAATAGCCGAATCAGTAAAAAGTATAGTACCAGCCGAAGAAAAAGTGCCGGAAGAAGAAGCCCTAACAATTAAAAAATTACTTTCTCCGAATGACTATATCGATAATATTGCAACATATATCTGGCAACCGATAAGTTCTATACCAAAATATAGTTTCATTCCTCTTTGTATCGGAGCTTTGAAAGTAACTCTGATTGGTTTATTGCTTGCCGCTCCAATTGCTATTTTAGCGGCCATCTTTACAGTCAGTTTTGCTCCTCGTTGGTTAAAAGAAATTATTAAACCTTCTATTGAGATATTAGCAGGTTTTCCATCTGTTGTAATCGGTTTTTTCTGCTTAATCACACTGGCTTCAATAGTACAAAATTTATTCGGAACAACATACAGATTAAATTCATTTGTAGGCGGTATTGGAATGGCATTGGCAGTCATCCCGATAATCTATACAGTAACTGAAGATGCGCTTTCTGCTGTGCCAAAATTTATGAAAGAAGCAAGTTTAGCTTTGGGTGCTACCCGTTGGCAAACGGCAATAAGAGTCACATTACCGGCAGCAATTCCGGGAGTATTCGCTGCAATCATCTTGGGATTTGGACGTGCATTCGGAGAGACAATGATTGCACTAATGGCAACAGGGAATGCTGCAATTGTTTCGGGGGATATTTTTGAATCCGTCAGGACAATGGCTGCTACAATTGGTGCTGAAATGGCAGAAGTGGAATTCAGGAGCATACATTACGGGGTTTTATTTTTAATCGGAGCAGTGTTGTTTGTAGTAACATTTTCAATGAATGCACTTGCCGAATTTTATGTCAGGAAAAAATTAATGAAAAAATTTCAGGGACAATAATGGTTTTAATAATAATTTTTGGATTATTTGTAATAGGTTCAATTTTTGGATTTATTTATCAAAAAAAACTTTCAATTGCAATAAAGAAGAAAGTCAGCGAAAGATTTTTTATTGGGATTACCGGACTTGCGGCTTTATTGATCATAAGTTTTGTAATTTATCTTTTAATCCATATTTTAATGATTGGTAAAGAGAGGATTAGTCTCGACTTTTTCATTAGCAAGCCACTTGAAGGCTTGACTGAAGGCGGTATTTTTCCTGCAATTGTCGGGACAGCACTCCTTGTGATAATTATGTCGATTATTGGAGTTCCGATCGGAACAATTACAGCCATTTATCTTACAGAATATACAAAAAAAACATCAATGGTTGCAAAGATTATTCGATTTGCAGTAAATACTCTCGCCGGTGTGCCAGCAATAGTTTTTGGATTGTTCGGTCTGGGATTTTTCATAGGAGTTGTTGGAAAACAGATGGATTCCATTGAAAACACAAGAAAAATGCAAAAACTGGAAGCAATTTTTAATAGTAAAAACTCACCATTCGCTGACGATGGAAAAGCAAAATCTTCGGAAATACAAACTATCTTAGAGTCAGATGATAAGTTATATTGGGCATTTCAGATTGATTTGATAAAAATTTTAGATGGGATGTATGGAGCAAATACCGCAATTGATAAAAAAGTTGTTTATGATTTCTATAAAGAAAGAACGAAACCACACTGGGCACAGCCAGCCTTAATATGGGCTGCACTCACTATGGCTTTGCTAACTTTGCCGGTAGTCATTGTGTCTGTCGAAGAAGCAATAAAAGCTGTTCCACAAGATCTAAGGGATGCAAGTCTTGCCTTGGGAGCAACTAAACTAACAACAATTATTAGAGTGGTATTGCCCGGATCAATCACTGGAATATTAACTGGTGCAATACTTGCCGTTAGCCGCGGGGCAGGTGAAGTCGCTCCTATTCTATTTACAGGAGCTGCATATTATTTACCTGATCTTCCGAACTCATTAAATTCGCAGTTTATGGAATTAGGCTATCATATTTATGTTTTAACAACGCAATCATCAAATGTTGAACTCACTCGTCCCCTTCAATATGCAACTACTCTGGTTCTATTACTTTTGACATTTGCACTTAATTTCTCAGCAATTTTTTTAAGATCAAAAATTCGGACAAGACAATCAAAATTATCTTAGGAATAAATGGTTAATTTATCTAATCATTGACAATAATCTTTTAGAATCAATATAAATTTATGAAAAAAACAAAAATAAGTGTCGAAAATTTAAACCTTTTTTATGGTAAAAATCAAGCTTTGCATGATATTATTATTCAAATTCCTGAAAATCAAGTAACAGCTTTTATTGGACCTTCTGGATGCGGGAAATCAACATTTCTTCGTTCAATAAACAGGATGAATGATTTGATTGATAATGTCAAAATTGATGGTAAAGTTATTATTGACGATATTGATATTTATGATAAAAATATTGACGTCGTCCAACTTAGAAAAAGAATAGGAATGGTATTTCAGAAATCAAATCCATTTCCTAAGTCTATCTATGAAAATGTTGCTTATGGCCCGCGAGTTAATGGAATAAATGAAAAAAAAATATTGGATGAAATTGTTGAAGAAAGTCTGAAAAAAGCTGCTATCTGGGATGAATCAAAAGATAGATTGAAAAATTCCGCATTAAGTTTGTCCGGTGGTCAGCAGCAGAGATTGTGTATTGCTCGTTCACTTGCAGTTAATCCTGATATTTTACTTATGGATGAGCCTGCAAGTGCGCTCGATCCGATTTCAACCTCCAAAATCGAAGAACTGATCCATGAATTAAAAGAAAATTATACGATTGTAATTGTTACTCACAATATGCAACAGGCTGCTCGTGTGAGCGATACAACTGCATTCTTTTATCTCGGTAAATTAATCGAATTTGATAAAACGAGAAAAATATTCACAAATCCTACTTTAAAACAGACAGAAGATTATATAACTGGTCGTTTTGGTTGAAATTTTTATTATTTTTGTATTTTAAGTAAAAGGTTTAAAAAATGGGTGAACATTTATTGAAACAATTTGACGACGAAATGAATAAACTTCGTTTCAGGCTTGTTCGGGTCGGCACCTTGCTTCAACAACAAATAGAACTTGCAATAAGTTCGCTTTTAGATAATAATTATGAGCGGGCTAATTTAGTAATTGAACTCGAAAAGAAAATAGATCAATTAGATATTAAAATTGATAAACAATGTGCTCGGATTATTGCACTGCATCAACCAGTAGCTCAGGATCTGAGATTGATTTTAGCAGGATTCCAGATTAATATCTATATGGAGATGATGAGTGACCTTGCAACCAATATAACTAAAAGAGTTTTGGAAATGCCGGATATTCAAAGCATTGTTGCTCAAACAAATATCAATAAAATGGCAAAGCGTCTCGAAGAAATGATAAGCGATATTTTAGACGGGTTTGTTAATATGAATGTTGAATTAGCAATTAAAGCGGTTAAGGCATCCGAAGACATTGATAGTATTTTTGACGATAATTTCAAATTAATCAATTCAATTATGATTGATGATCATAGCTTAATTAAATTTTGCGCTAATTTGCAAGACATTAACAGAAACTTTCAGATCATTGCCAAGCAAGGGAAATCAATTGCTCAAGAATTAGTTTTCTTGTTTGAGGCTAAGGTAGTTAAACATTTTAATATCGAAGATTTGAATGAAATTGAGAAACAAGAACTATGAAACATATCTTTACAAAAATATTCCTCGGGTTTCTTTCCGTAATCCTTATTTTTACTCTCACTATTCTTTATTTCTCCTACCAAATAATTAAAGAAAGTTACCAAAATAATCTTAAACAAAATTTGATTAATATTAATCATACCCTTGAACCCGAATTGATGCCTTATTTAATTGATAATAATACTCACGAACTTGATTCACTTGTTAAATTCCTTGGTAACAATCTTAAAGCCCGTATAACCTTAATTAATTTAGCTGGTGTTGTTTTGGCTGATTCCAAAGCAAATCCTATGAATATGGAAAATCATGCGGACAGACCGGAAATAATCAGTGCCCTTACAAATCAAGAGGCTTCTTCTGTCAGGCATAGTTTCACGGTTAATAAAGATATGCTTTACGTTGCAATTCCTATCAAAAGCGATGGAAAATTATTAGGCGTCTCAAGAATCAGTATTTACATGGATGAATTTGATAGCCTTATTAATAAATTGATTTTTAAAATCCTTGAACTTCTCATCTATGTTGCGATTTTAATCCTTCTATTCGCTGCTTTATTTTCAATTCGCATTACAAAACCAATTAATAATCTTGTTTTAACTGCTAAACTACTTGCAAGCGGCGATTTCAAAGCAAGAGCAACTGCCAATACTAAAGATGAACTCAAACTCTTAGCCGATGTTTTTAATAACATGACGGAAAAACTGGAATTATACTTTAATCAAACTGTTCAACAAAAAGAAGAACTTAGCAATATTATTTATTCTATTCAGGAAGGCCTGGTTGTCACTTCAACTCAAGGTAGAATTATTCAATTCAATCCCGGATTTACAAAAGCTACTAATGGAGCTACTCCTCTCGTCGGTAAATTTATCTGGGAATACTTACGTGAAAATCAAATTGCCAAAATAATTAAAAAAATGGAATCATCTACTTCAGCAATCACTACCGAAATTCAAATCAAAGATGATTATTTCCTGTGCAGTGTCAATCATATCAATACCAACAAAGAACTTGTATTCATCTTCTCCAATATTAGCGAACTCAAAAAATTTGAAAATATAAAAAAAGAAATTGTTGTTAATGTTTCACATGAATTAAGAACACCCTTAACCGTGATAAAAGGTTATCTCGAAACTCTTGAAGACGATGTTGACGAGAAAAATCGGAATTATATTAAAATTATTAAAAATCATACCGATAGATTGATAAATATAGTCCAGGATTTACTAACCATTTCACAGTTAGAAGAAAAAAATCTTAAAATAAATTATGAATCCATTGATCTAAGTAAATTCTTCATAAATATAAATGAAACTTTCATCAATAAACTTAGAGAAAAAGATCTTGCTTTAAAAATTGAATTGGATAATAATATAAATTCAATTGTTGCAGATTCGTTTAAACTTGAGCAAGTATTTATCAATCTTATTGATAATGCAATCAAGTATTCCGAAACAGGCGAGATCACAATCAATGTCCGAAATAATGACGAATCAATTAGATTTGAAATCACTGATACTGGTATTGGAATTCCAGAAAAAGATTTAGAAAGAATTTTTGAACGATTTTATACCGTTGATAAATCTCGCTCCCGCCAGATGGCAGGAACCGGACTTGGGCTTGCAATCGTTAAGCATATCGTATTACTTCATCGGGGTAAAATCACAGTTGAAAGCACAACGGGAAAAGGATCAAGGTTTATCATTGTTTTACCATCAGGAAATTTAAATTAATTAAACCATTCAGATCTTGCATAACTATTATGAAATAAATAAAAAATATAAATTAAATCATGAATCAATCACAAAATTCAAGCCTTGACCTACCGATAAAAACAATTTTTATCCTGGAAGATGAACCAGATATTGCAGAATTAATAGCAATCAACTTGAAAAAATCCGGTTTCAAGACGAAAGAATTCACCAACGCCGATTTATTCTACAAACAACTTAAAAAAGAAAAGCCCGACCTCTTGATTCTTGACTTAATGCTCCCCGATACCGATGGCTTAGAAGTATGCAAATCACTTAGAAGCAATAGTTCTTATTCATCAATCCCGATAATAATGCTAACAGCAAAAGCAGATGAGATTGACAAAATAATCGGACTGGAATTAGGAGCAGATGATTATGTTACCAAGCCATTTTCACCACGCGAATTAGTTGCAAGAGTAAAAGCAGTCCTGAGAAGAGAAATTGATTTGAATAATCAAGACCGTGTTCGGGTGGCAGACATACTTGAAATAGATTTTGCTAAATTTGAAGTCTATGTTGAAGGCAAGAAAGCCGAATTAACCAATACCGAACTAAAACTATTGAAACTTCTACTCCATAAAAAAGGTTGGGTATATTCTCGCGGCCAGATTTTAGATTATCTTGATCCGGATGATAAAGGAGTATTAGACAGAACAGTAGATGTACATATAAAAAATCTCAGAGAAAAACTTGGACCAGCCGGTAAATTAATAAAAAACATCAGAGGCGTCGGTTATAAGTTTGAGGTATAATAATAGAACAGTTGAATATTAGTTTATAAATGATTCAAAGATTGTATCAATCTCTGAATAATAGAATCATATCATTTATTAAAGCAACAAAATAACAAAATAAATGAATATTATTACAGGTTATTAGTAATAAATCATTATGAAATATATTCTAATTTGTACAAAAAAGAAAATTAACCGTTAAAAGAAGAAAAAAAGCACAAAAAAGCTGATTATCATTATTAGAATTATCTTCCGTCGGGTTAGAATTATCTTCCGTCGGGTTAGAATTATCTTCCGTCGGGTTAGAATTATCTTCCGTCG
>JAPLFL010000110.1 GCA_026390695.1 Candidatus Kapaibacterium sp.
TTCAAATTTTGATAGAGTTTAATATTTTTGCCATTGATAAGCTCTTTCAAATCCTTCGTATAATTACTAATTACAATAATTTGTTCATCATCAATATTTCTATCAATTAAAAATTCAAGAGCACTCAATCCTAAAAGACCCAAACCATTAATAACGATATTTGGTTTATGATTATTTGAAAGAATCTCTTGCAAATTTGCCTCAATCTCCATTTCAAGAATAAGAGCAGTGCCATTATCGCCGTTTGTGAAAAGTATATCGGGAAAATATTCGGAAAGAGTGAAACCATTTGAAATTAGAAGACCTTCGGAATTAACCCGCTCGTCAGCATTTTTGCCAAAAAGACGCTTGGTCGAAGCTGCAAGAAGAATAATATCCGTTTTAAGTTGATGAACGGAATATTTCACGGCATTTAAGAATTGTTTTCGAGCTTTGATAATGCCGGATTTGGTAATGCAGTCTTCTGGGAAGATGTCTAATTGAATCAGACAACCATTTAAAACATTATTAAATTCCAAAAACATCGGTCTAAAGATTTCCGAACCAATATTTTTACCTAAAAAATTCCTATAATTTGTTTGCATTTTATAATCTAAAATGTTTGCCATAAATACAAACTCGTTCTTCATCTTGTTTCCATCAATTAATCCATAAAAAAAGAGCGTTTTCACAAATTTTGCTCAATCGTGGGGTATCGCCAAACACCTTGTCAGAAAGCAAAAAGGAAAACGCCCGATTTCCCGGACGTGCCTTTTTATGTTCTCTGACTGATATTTGGCGAAATTTCACGATAGAACGATAATAAGACTAAATCTATATCTGTTTTAAAAGTCTATACTAAGTCATTTTATATTTTATTAAGTTTAACAAATCGCAACAATACAAAATTACGGATTATTTTTCAATTAATTACTATCCAACTTATTTCAATCTCTTTCCTCCATCTCCCGCAGCGCCGTTCCATCGGTTTAAAATCAATTTATTTTGTTTAAACCGGCTTGATAAACACTTTAAATAAACTGATTAGAACTATAACGCGAAATCCTATTATTCTTTTTCCACTAATTCTTGTTTGAATTGCTCTAATACTTCTTTTATATCTTTCACACCATTAGTTAATATCTCCCAATTTAAGTTGTGACTGTAACCTTGGAAGAAATAATGGCGAAATCTTCGGTAATTTGTAAGTTTTTCTAATAAATCATTTGAGAATTTTATCGGGAAATCTATTTCTGACTCGTTTGAAAAGCGCTCTAAGATGCTTATATGCCAATCGTCGCCTTTGGGAAGCGGGATATTATAATTTTTATGGATGCGCTTGATGATGTTTTCGATGCCATTGTAGAATTGTGCGGCTAATCCGCCTAATGCTGTTTTGTGAATGTTGTTTGGTGTGCTGTCGGCGACTTCCGTCAGCAGAGTTTCGACGTCAGAAGCAATGATTTCCATTGAGGATAGGTCGATGTTGATTTCTTCAATTAATTGCTGATTCATATAAGACTCTTCCATGTTGTGTAATGTGTTCGATAAATGTGCTGTTGGGTTGCATTGGAATTAAATCAACTTGTTTTTTTAGAAGTTTTTCAAGGTCAGCACCAAATTTGAAGAATCTTTTGTCATAGATACCGTCGCAAGCAAAATCGAAATCATTGAAATTTCCTTCGGAGTCGAGAGATGAGCCAAATTGAATTAGCTTTGTAACATGGAACTGCTTTGCTAATTCAATGATTTGCTTTAAAATATCTTCATTCATGCTTCACCTATTCAAAAATTAATGGCTTTGATATAAGATATTGTTGATTGAAAAATAATTCGTATATTTGTAATTACAGATTATACAGAAATGAGAAAAGATGGAAAATACGGTTAAGCAAATAATTGAAAAGATACTTTCATTGCCACTATCAAGGCAA
>JAPLFL010000083.1 GCA_026390695.1 Candidatus Kapaibacterium sp.
AGAGTAAAGGCATATCTGCTTGTTAAGTTTTTCTTCAGTTATGAGATGAAGGATTGAAAGATTTATATTTTGAACAGCCGTACTGGTGGCGGCTTAAAAACGAAAGGATACACCTGCATGATTGCTTTTCTTCAGTTATGAGATGAAGATCGAAAGTTCATAAAAAAAAATAAGCGCCCTCAGTGCAGTTTTTGTTGGTTGCAAGAATAAGAAGAGAGCGCAGAAATAACTAAATAATTCATGTACAAAATTAAGGAAAAATTGCTATGAAAAGAACATTTATATTATTCTTTTTCTTTTTAATGAGTATCTCATTAAAGGCATCAACAATTACAAAAACTTGGTACTGCACAGTATCAAATAATTCTAATGTCATCTGTCAGATAGGCAATCCAATTAAAGCAGATCAGGTTTATGCAACTCAGGATCCAGTAACTTTCCAATGGACTTTACATTGTGTAGGTGGTGGCAATAATAATTGTGATTGGGAAAATGGATGCGGAAATCAATCAATTATAGGATTCTATGACGATGCGTTAGGAGACACAATGCTTTATTATGCCATTGCACAAATTGGACAAGGTAATTGTAGCAACTCATATAATTCAAATATTTATGTTGAATCAACTGGTTACACCTATTATAGAACGGTAAATTGGTCGGTCGGTTCTGTTACACATATTGATATTACGATAACAGAAGATACTGGTAATTAATCATTAAGAAAGGCAATATCTTCGATTATTAAAATTTAGGAGATATTGTCTTTATATTTTTGAAAGTGAAAATGAAAACTATTTTAATAATTTTGAGCTATATTTTTATTAGTCAAATTACATATTCCAATTCTCTTTTTGAATTTGAGAAACAATTGCTTTTTGATTCAACAATATCTGACTATTCAAAAATTGTTAATCCCAAAATTTATGGTGACAGTTTATTTTTTATCCTTGATAATCCAAATTATAAGAATGATACATGCTATCTTTCATTATTATTTTGTGATATTAAAAATTTTAACACTCAATTAGATTCTTTTGAACTCAAGTTTAAAAATGAGAAACCTAATCTTGCCTTTAGGGATTTTCTTATTACTGATTCAGCGATATATTTACTCGAGTTGCATTCAATTTTAATTTTTAAGAAGAATAAATCAAATAAATTTATCTGTTCAAAAATCATTAATGAGAATTATCGAATTGAAAATATATCCTTATTCGGGACAAACCTATTCGTAAATTGTATAACTTTTCAAAAACAAGATATTAATAAGGATATTAAAATTCTAAAAATCAATATAATAGACTTTAGCATTGATTCCTTGTTTTTGTTGACTCCACCTGGTATTGAATATACTTTAATTAATCGTAGAAATATTGTTGACTTTAATAGTAAATTTATTGCTGTTGCTTCACCGACTAATTATTTTATTAGATTTTATAATTGTTCCTCAGGGAGATTAGTTGATTCTATTACAATGAATGATAAAAATTGGGTATATGAAAAAAAGAAATTTCCAGATAGTATTTGGCGAATAAACAATACAAAATTCTTAAAACACGGGATGGAGGAATTTCAAGAAATTTCTCAAATTAATAAAATTTATTTTATCGATAGTGCAAATCTCTTAGTAATTCGCCAAGAAAAAAATGTGAAAAATAAACCTAAAGTTACTTATGATTTATGGAATCAAAAAAATAATTTATGGTACCTTGTTAAAAGTGAAAATTATCAAGTTATTCCTGATTCATCAAGTATAATAAGTAAAATGAATATTAATCACTATTTATATTTTGTTAGTAATTTCAAAATGATTAGAATTGGAAGAATTCCATTTAATATTTACAATTATTTTGGAAAAGAGTTTCAAAATTTAGATAGAGATTTGGAAACCTATTACATTGAACATGATCCAAGAGTGTCAATTTTTATTTGGAATATATTATGCAAAAGATAATTTATATATTTTTGTTTGCTACAGTCTTTATAATTAACTCTGAAGCTAAGAATATTGCTTACAATATTAGAAATCAGATAATTAATTTTGATTCAATCCAAAAACCAAATTTAATAATCTTTTATCAGAATCCTTCTTGCTCATCATGTATTAAACAACTTGGTAGGATAATTGATTCTGTAACTAACAAATATTTTCGTATTTTTGTTGTAATCAAAACGAATCAAAGTGCTTTAGCAAAAAAAGAAACTTCAATTTATTTAAAAAAATATATAAATTTTAGTGAAGCTTTTTATGTAATAGGCGATGGTTTTACAACAAAATCTGATACTACTTTTGGGAAAACAATATTTGATAATTTCAATGTAGTAAATACCCCTAGTATACTTTTTAATGATTTTAATTCAGACGTATTCATTGAATATCGTGAGATGTTTGGATATGATTTTAATGATAATGAATTGATTACACTAATAAAAAAAAAAATGAAGTCAAAAAGGCAAAATAAATAATTGGAGTGGATTGTAAAATAGTGTTTTATTATTTATTTTCACTATTTTTGTACTTCAGTACCTTTTCTTTAAACTATATTATAAATTTAACTTCTTTCATTAATAATTCCACATCCTTAATCACAAATAAAATGACTTCCTTTAACGACATTATCGCTGCCGCCGAACGAATCAAACCCTTCATTCACCGCACTCCCGTTCTCGGCTCAACCCAAATCAATCAAATCACCGCCGCAACAATCTTCTTTAAATGCGAAAACTTCCAGAAAGTCGGCGCCTTCAAAATGAGAGGCGCTTCGAACGCTATCGCAATGCTCAACAACCATCAGTTAGACAAAGGAGTTGCTACGCATTCCTCCGGCAACTTTGCGCAAGCCCTTGCACTTGCTGCCAAATTGCGCGGCATACCTGCTTATATTGTTATGCCCGAAAACTCTTCCCAAGTTAAGTTCAACGCCGTCCGCTCTTACAATGGCAATATCATTCCGTGCAAGCCCAATCTCCAAGCCCGCGAGTCCACCCTCAACGAAATCGTCCAAAAAACCGGCGCAACCTTTCTGCATCCATATAACAACCATAACGTTATTGCCGGACAAGGTACCGCCACCCTCGAATTACTTTCAGAAATCAACAACTTAGATATGATCATAGCCCCACTCGGTGGCGGTGGACTCCTCAGCGGTACATTAATCGCCGCCAAGGGTTTCAATGACAAAATCATCGTTTACGGCGCCGAACCCATCGCTGCCGACGACGGCTTCAGGTCGTTCAAAGCCGGCAAAATCATCCCCTCCGTCAATCCAAACACTATTGCCGACGGTTTACTCACTTCGCTCGGCGATCTCACCTTCCCTATTATCCAAAAATACTGTGACGACATCCTAACAGTCGATGAAAACTCCATCATCAGCGCTATGAAACTGATCTGGGAACGTATGAAAATCATTATAGAGCCATCATCAGCCGTGCCATTAGCTGCCGTTATGGAAAATCCCGATTTATTCAAAGATAAAACCATCGGAATTATCATATCAGGTGGTAATGTCGATCTTCAAAAGCTCCCGTTTTAGCAGAAAACCCTTTAGAAGTTATTAATTATGAGTTATAAGTTATTAGTTATGAGTTATAAGTTATTAGTTATGAGTTAATAATTATTAGTTATAAGTTATAAGTTATAAGTTATTAGTTATGAGTTATTAGTTATGAGTTATTAGTTATGAGTTATGAGTTAATAATTATTAGTTATAAGTTATAAGTTATTAGTTATAAGTTATAAGTTATTAGTTATAAGTTATAAGTTATTAGTTATGAGTTAATAATGATAATATATTGATTGTTTTTCGTAAAAATATAATTGATTAGTCCCAATTTATACATAAACGTAAAGTATTTATATTTCATTACTAATCAATTTGCTATCTTTATTCTTTTTAACTACTTCATTATATTTTATATATGTTTTATTACGAAATATATGTATATTATTTATGCAATAAGATAGTTTATTTATGCAATAAGATAGTTTATTTATGCAATAAGATAGTTTATTTATGTAATAAGATAGTTTATTTATGTAATAAGATAGTTTATTTATGTAATAAGATAGTTTATTTATGCAATAAGATAGTTTATTTATGTAATAAGATAGTTTATTTATGTAATAAGATATATTATTTATATAATAAGATAAGTTATTTGTGTAATATAAGATAGTAAACGTTTTCACTTTTTATGTGTCTATTACTTTATGGAAATGGCAAAATTCGTTCTGATAAGTGAAGGAAAAGTGAATTATCAGAAGAAAGTTGTGAAAGAATGAATGAGTTAATAAAGGATGCCTGTTATTTAGTTGAAATAAAAAGATCTTTGCCAGAAGAAGCAATTGATCAATTAGATAGAACAATTACAAAATTCAAAGAACAGGTTATGATATAGCCAAACTAATCATTTCAGACGATTTTATTCAGAAATTCGTATAAACTTATGTAAAAATTCATAGGTATATTTTTCTATATTAAGCAATAAACTCAAAATTGATTCGTTCTAAACATTTATAATTAATAATTTACAATTAATGATTAAAATGAAGTGTTTACAGGAATAATTGAAGAAATAGGAACTCTCCGCCGCATCAGTCATAATGGCGGAGGCAGACGCATAGCCGTCGAAGCGGATAAAATAATCCCGACATTACAAATTGATGATTCGGTATCCTTGAACGGCGCTTGCCAAACTGTTGTCGCAATAAATGGAAAAGTATTCGAAGTGGAAGCAGTTGAGGAAACACTGAAGAAAACCACATTAGGAAGTTTTACGGCTAATAAAAAAATTAATCTCGAAACTGCTGTCACGCCTTCTACACACCTTGGCGGACATCTTGTGCAGGGGCACGTGGATTGCGTAGGGAGAGTATTGAAAGTTGAGAATCTGAGCAGATCTCGAATGATTACAATCGCATTCCCTGCTGAATTTGAACGATATATTATACCAGTAGGTTCTATTTGTGTAAATGGTGTCAGCCTGACTGCCGCACAAGTCGAGGGTGTAACTTTTACACTTGCCGTTATCCCCCACACCCTTAGTAAAACTACACTATCAGAACTTGTACCAGGAATGGAAGTGAATCTCGAATTTGATTTAATCGGAAAATATGTTGAAAGGATGATGAAATTTGGAGTAGTTAATTCAAGTTCATCAGCTTTAGATCAATACATTGATCAACCCTTCTAATGAATGTAAAATTTAAAATAAAGGATCAAAATTGAAGAGATATAGTTCCAGTTCTGATTGTGTAGTTAAATCATTCTCATTAAATCCTTCCATATTAATAGGCACGAGTTTTAGATCGTGGGAATTGGATTACAATTATTTTATTAACTTTAGGCAAAATTCTTTTTTTCTATGGATAAATTCACAAGCTAAAGCTAATGGCAATTTATTTTTTTTTGAACGAAAACCCATCCCTTCTATTGAGCCTCAGTTATTTCATCAATTGTTGTTTGAGAAACATTAACAATTTTCAAACAATTGTAAAATTCTTCAAACAGCCGAGTAGATCAAACTGCGTATTAAATACTGCATCAATCTAAAAGATAAAAAATTTCTATTATAATTTTCTTTATACTCATTTTCTCAGAAATTTTTCGTAATTTTGGGACTTTGTTATTTGTAAATTTAGATTATATTAAATAAAATTAGATAAATCCTAATCCGAAAGAAAAATTATGTATGACTTTCAGTTCAAACCCTTCAACGAAATGACAGCCGAAGACTACGCTGCCGTTGGTTTTATGTCTGGTTTGGAAGTTCATCAGCAGCTTTTTACCGAAAAGAAATTATTCTGCCGCTGTCCCGCTGGAATTTACACCCATGATTATCAGGCTGAAATTCTCAGGCACATGCGTCCCACTCTATCTGAATTGGGTGAGTATGACGGCACTGCTCTTATGGAATTTAAAACTAAAAAAGATATAATTTATCGTATTCATTACGATACTGTTTGTACTTACGAGATGGATGATACTCCGCCATTTGAGATGAATGACGATGCTCTTGATATTGCTTTTGAAGTTGCAATGCTCATTGATGCAAATATAGTTGACGAAGTTCATATAGCCCGTAAGCAATATTTGGATGGAAGTATTCCAACAGGTTTTCAACGCACAGCTATTACTTGTGTGAACGGCAAAATTCCATATAAAGATCGTGAAATTGGAATTATCCAAATGTCAATCGAAGAAGATTCTTGCCGTGAAGAATCAGATATTGGGCATAGAAGAGTTTATTTGACGGATAGATTAGGGATGCCTCTGATCGAAACCGTCACCGCTCCGGATATGAAAACCCCACAAGAAGTTGCCGATGTTAATCAGATTATCCGTCGTTTGGTTCGCTCTACCGGTCATGTTCGTACCGGAGTCGGTGCCGGACGTGAAGATGTAAACGTTAGTGTAACCGGTGGAACAAGAATTGAAATCAAAGGTGTACCAAGCATTAAAAGAATTCCGGTTTTGACTTATAATGAAGCAATGAGGCAGTGGAATTTACTCCGTTTGCGTGAAGAATTGCATAAAAGAGGTGTTACTCCCGAAACTTTTGATTATAAAATTATTGATATTACTTCAATATTAAGAAGAACTTATTACAAGCCTATTCACGATGCAATTGGTGAAGGAAAAATCGTTAAATGCGTTGCATTGAAAAAATTTAAAGGACTTTTGAACTGGCAGACTCAAACAGATACTTATTTCTCAAAGGAAATATCTGACCGAGTTCGAGTTATTGCATGTTTAAGCGATTTCCCGAATATGATCCATTCTGATAGCTATGAAAATACTCTTTCGACTGCAGAAGGAACTAAAATCCGCAAATTTGTCGGATCATGGGAAGAAGATACCCTTGTTATTGTTTGGGGTAGTGAACAGGATTGCGATACAGCAGCTAAGGAAATTGCTATTCGCGCTAAGGAAGCAACAATCGGAATCCCATCGGAAACACGTCAGGCACTTCACGATGGAACTAACGGATTTGAACGTATTCTTCCTGGGCCCGAAAGAATGTATCCCGATACAGATTTACCGCCAAAAAGAATATTTGGAGAGAGAATTGAAAGAATCAGAAAAAATGTACCCATTCAATTCTGGATTCTGGAAAACAGATATAAAGAACTGGGTTTAAGACCCGATGTTGTATCAAATCTATCGACTTCAAAATTCAATAAAGTATTTGATTATGCAGTGGATGAACTGAAACTTGAGCCGATGCTTGTCTCAATTGCCTTAACACAGTTTATCAAAAGAATCAAGCGCGAAGGAATTGATATCTCAGCATTAGATGAAACCAATCTGAATTCTATTTTTAAAGCATTAAGCGAAAATCGGTTCACTAAAGATTCTTTATTATATATTATTAAAAATGCTGCATTAAGCAATTCATTTTCCGTGGATTATCTTCCTACATTAATCTCAGCTGATGAATTTGCCAGCCAATACAATCTTGTCCTGACTGAAATTAACAGTTTGGAGCTTTATAACGATACAAATAAAAAAACCTTGCTCTTAGATTACCTGATGAAAAAAGTTAAAGGACGTATTGCCGTGCAAGATGTTATAAGTTTTGTAAATGAAAATTTTAAGGGTTAAATGATGGAATTAAAAGAAGATTATAAAGGTTATCGCGGTCAAACCCTTGAATGTCTGTTGAAGTATGAGGCAATGGTATGGTGCGATGTCGAGGTTAAGACTAATGACGGAACTTTCATTGGTCTGATTTTACCACGTTCCGAGCAAGCCGATGAATATCATATTGTTTTAAAGTTACGCACCGGATACAATATTGGAATTGCATCCGAAAAAGTTCAGGATATTAAGATTAACGGACGGAAAATTGCAGTTTATAAAATTCCCGAGAAAGAATTTCCTTTCGATCCCAAAAAGCCAAATGTTAAATTATTAGGAACCGGTGGAACAATCGCTTCGCGTTTGGATTACCGGACAGGTGCAGTCATCCCTGCCTTTTCTCCCGGAGAATTATACGGCTCCGTTCCCGAATTAGCCGACATTTGTAATCTCGATACTCAGAAACTTTACGGCGTTTTTAGTGAAAACATGGGGCCTGAGCAATGGATCGGTACCGCAACCGCAATAGTTAAAGAAATCAGAGCCGGTGCGCACGGAATTGTCATCGGGCACGGAACCGATACCATGCACCACACCGCTGCAATCTTATCTTTTATGGTACAAAACTCTCCCGTACCAATCGTTATGGTCGGCTCGCAGCGTTCAAGCGACAGACCTTCTTCCGATGCCGCACTCAACTTAATACACAGCGTTCGCACCGCTGCCGAATCCGATTTCGCCGAAACTATGGTCTGCATGTTTGGTCCAACTTCCGATGAATACGGATTGCTTCACCGCGGAACCCGCGTCAGAAAAATGCACCCAAGTTACCGTTCCACATTCAGAACAATCGGTGATATTCCGATTGCAATGGTTGACCGAAAGAAATTCACACCACTCCGCAACGATTACAAACGCAGAAGAGATGACCGTGACGTTGAATTAATGCCATTCTTCGAAGAACGAGTCGGAATGGTTTATTATTATCCCAACATGCACCCAGACATGATGGATTCGATGATCGACAATGGATACAAAGGGATTGTCATCGCCGGCACAGGTTTGGGACATATCAACAAACCGCTATATCCCGCTCTCAAAAGGGCAAAGGACAAAGGAATTGCTGTTTACATGACTGTTCAGACCCTTTGGGGATACGTACAAATGTATGTTTATGACACCGGACGCGATATGATGGAGCTTGGGGTAGTGCCCTGTGCAAACATGCTCCCTGAGGTCTGCTACATGAAGTTATGCTGGGCACTCGGTCAATCTTCCGATCTCAATGAAGTAAAACGCATCATGCTCACCCCGATTGCCGGTGAAATTACCGAACGCGAACCATCCAATGGCTATTTGATCTATCAGGGAGGAATTCCTGAAGTTGAAGAATTCATTTCAAAATATAGGAAATAAGTTGTTGCGATTATTTAGTTTGTAAAATTTAAAGCCTCTTCGGATACGAAGGGGCTTTTTTCATGTAGCATGAAAGACATGATAAAATATTGCTCTGCTTCGTTTACTTCGGGAGGAATCGAAAATATTTTTCAAAACATTTGCAATTAATTAAAAAGAAATTATTATGTTTGTATAATCGTTTTTGAGATAATATAGATTATTGAAATGATAAAAATAAGAGATAAAATGCTGGAAAAGCGCGGCGACGAGGCTTCAATGCAGAATGAAAGTAAATTCTTCTCCCCCTTTGAAAAAGGGGGGCAGGGGGGATTTTATTTAGTGCAGAATGAAATGCTGGAAAAGCGCGGCGGAGCCCCCAATAAAGAAGATTAAATTATAAAATATATTATACATCG
>JAPLFL010000064.1 GCA_026390695.1 Candidatus Kapaibacterium sp.
AGAGTAAAGGCATATCTGCTTGTTAAGTTTTTCTTCAGTTATGAGATGAAGGATTGAAAGATTTATATTTTGAACAGCCGTACTGGTGGCGGCTTAAAAACGAAAGGATACACCTGCATGATTGCTTTTCTTCAGTTATGAAATGAAGATCGAAAGTTCATAAAAAAAAATAAGCGCCCTCAGTGCAGTTTTTGTTGGTTGCAAGAATAAGAAGAGAGCGCAGAATTAACTAAATAATTGTGTTCCAATTTAAGGAATTTTCTTATGAAAAAGATTAAGTCAATCAATTTTTTCTTTTCTGCTTTTTTCTGTATCGTACTATCTATTTTGTTTATTATTTTTAATCAATCTTGTTCTGAAAAAAGTATTTCACTTCAAGTATCCTCAAAAAATATTCTTGCAAAGATTAAACTGAATATTAATACTGAAGAAATTAAAACTTATTCAGGTTTAAAGGCAATTAGATCTATTGGGAGTAAACCTTTTGATGATTATGAAATATTGATTAATACTTCTGAAATAAGGTGTTTTATTAAAAATCTTCACTTATCCAATTTGAACAATCCAATTTTTGTTTCAATTTATTCTAATAAAAAAATTGATGACCAAATTTTAAATTCTAACAATATCGATGCACTAAGTGTTTTTGATTTGAATGAAGGTAAATTAGTTCATCATTTTTTTTCTAAAGCTAATGAAAGTTTTAATGAAAATTTTTATTACTCAGTTGAAACTAATAAAATTACTTCTAATTCAATCGATTTTTTTCTGAAGAATGAAACTCAATTTAAGAATTCTTCTGAAAATACAATAATCAATTTGAAAAGTAGTAATTTTCAAGACTTTAAATTATCGAGATCAAAAGAAATACTTGAAATAAAAATAGCACTTATGGAAAAAAGAATATGGAAAAAACTTAGAGCTATAAATGCGAATTTATTACAAGATATTGCAAAACATACTTGTGGCTGTAGATGTACTGAAGGAGCTGAAGCTAATAAAGGATGTTATTCAGGAGGCGGATTAGGTGCATGGATGTGTGAATCAAACGATGACTCACATTTATGTTATGAAAGAAGTGGAGATTGTAAATTAAGATCTAATAATTATGATTCTTTAGCCAATGTTGGCTTTGATACAACTCTGCACTATTCTTTCAGAGATAATTTTTTAAGTTCATCTGGTTTTGGCTCATGGTACAGAAGCTTCTATTATGCTTTGGGAGTCTATCTTGATAGTATTCCACCTTTAACTTTAACCATTCAAACTGCAAGTTTTCTTGGACAATTTAATCAAACAATATCAAAATTATTAAATCCTTCTGAATTTACTTCTGATTCTCTTTTACCATTTACAATGAAGGAACAACTATTAAATATTTTGAATCAATATGGAAATTTAAATCAAGATAGTACATATCAGGAGATTATTGGAACGGTAATAAGCGATGTTAATCATTTTTCAGGTTATACAGTTGGACAATTTTGCGAAGAAGTTAATTCTTCTAATTAAGTATAATCAATATAAATATTGCCACTCATATTTAAAAATTATGGGTGGCAATAAATTAACAATAATTTATAAGGTTAACTCAAATACCTCAATATGAACAACTTAAATTATAAAATAAATGTTAATAATGTAATTTTTTTGTTAATAATATTAACTTTGTTTTCCCATTCTAACTGCTCGTTTTCAGAACAAAAAAAATGTAAACCAACCTACACGGGTTATCCAGATACATTATCTTTACAACTCCCATTTATATCAAACGTTACTATTTGTCCTGCAGAATCAAAATTGAATAGTTTGAGGATAATAACTGTGATTTTAAATTCAGATAATTTCTTAAAATATTCAATATTTATTAAATCTGAAACAAATGATCAATTATTTCCATTTGGTAGTATAATTTATTTAGATAGAATATTAAATGATTCAGATAAAATAACTATTAAGGATATTCTTGCTATTGAATCTTACTATGTAACTGATAGTTCGACTATGATTCACAAGATATTCAATAAAAATCAAAACAACAAATTTAAAGAAGATGTATTTTTTACTTGTAAAGATAGAGCTTACAATTTTTCGGCAGTAGATTTTTTTATCAAAAAGTACTTACACTTCTCAAATCCAAACGATACAAACCGAAATATTTTATGTGTTCTGTTAAAAGATAATATTTATAAGAATGTAAATAATTTTAAAGGTCGTCAACTAACAGAAAAGGTAAGATCTTGGGGAAAATAAATTCTTAGCAATCATTTGGTTTTTGATGTCTCGATATTGATTTATTGAATAAGTTAAATTATGAAAAATAAAATATTAATAAAACTCTTATATGTAATAATCTTCCTTTTAATAAGTTGTAACGAAAATCAAATTACAAAATGTAAACCTAATAAATTAAATTTTTTAGATTCAATTGAATTACAACTGCCTTTTAAACAGGCTTATCAAAAATATCCATTTTCTATTTCAAGAGATTTGAAAATAATCCCAGTAATTTTAGATTCATCAACTTTCTCAAATTTTATTGAATTTCATTTATTAACTACCAAGAGCCACATCATACCATTTGGTAGTATTATAATTCTTGATAAAGAAATCAACCATACAGATTCTATAACTTTGATGGATATTGCTGCTATAGAAACATATTATATTGATGAAGAAAGTGAAATGAGACATAAAATTTTTATTAATTCAAATAAAGTATTTTTTGAAAATGAAGAATTCTTTTGTAAGGAAATTTGTTATAATTTTTCAGCTCTTAATTTCTTTATTTATCAATTTTTACAATTTAATAATTTAAAAAATCATAATAGAGTTATTCTTTGGATTGAACAAAAAGATAAACTTTTTTATGCAGAATCAAAAAATAATAACCAAGAATTAATTAATAGGATAATTAAATGGGAAAAAGATCATTTAAAATAATTTTTGCTATATCTTTAATTTTGATATCAATGTTCAGTTCATGTAAGAATGAAGTTAATGAATATGATGCATCATTAGATGATATTCGTCAGCATAATGACTCATTATTTTGCAAGTTTCATTATATTAATAATTCAAGACAAATTGAGAAAATTGATAAGTTAGCTTTTAGTTGTGGTTGTATGTCAGGAGAAATTAATAAAAAGATTTTATTTCCAAATGATACTGGTTTCATTAGTTTTGTAATTAAAAAAAGTAATTATGATTCAATATTAAAAAAAAGTATTTATATCTCATTTACTGATAGTACATTCAAAAAGTTTAATTTTGAGATAAAACCAAACAATAGTTTGGAAATAATTCCACATAGTAAACAAATAGTATTTTCAAAAAAATCAGATCAAAGTATTGTTATTAAAACTATTAAAATCCTTAATCATTCACAAAAAAAGATAAAAATCAATGATTTCTTATTCTCAAATCCAATATTTTTAATTAAAGATTCAGTTTATTATATAAATCCAAATGAATCATTAGAAATTCCAATTTATTTAACTTCAAAAAAAGAAGGATTAGAACAAAGTAAATTGTCATTTCATACAAGCGATTCAACATTAGATAAACAATTTATAAACCTTTATGCCATTGATAACAATTAAATTAACTTCTAAAATTTTCCATCCTGTCGAATTAACATCATTGCTGTCATTCCAGTGTGAAAACTCAAAATTATTAAGTTTCTGTCATTCCCGCGCATGCGGGAATGACATTTTTGGCAATTATTTTACTTATTCAACAGCCACAGAATGTATATATATCATCATTGTCTCTCGTGATTGCTAATTTTGCTTTAAAAAAATATGATTTTGCTATTACTGATTATAATAAAGCTATTCAATTTAATCCTCTTTCTGCTAATATTTATTTGAATCGTGCAAACGCTCACTATAACACTAAACAATTCCTTGAAGCTATCACCGATTATGGCAAAGCTCTGGAACTCGATCCCAAACTTGCACCCGCTGCTTATGGCAGAGGTAATGCCAATACTAATCTGACAAATTTCAGAGATGCAATCAAGGATTATACCTTAGCAATCACTATTAATCCTAAGTTTATTCAGGCTTATATTGGTCGCGGTAAC
>JAPLFL010000057.1 GCA_026390695.1 Candidatus Kapaibacterium sp.
AAAGATTGGCTTAAAAAGATCAGTTGAGAAGCTAAAAAAATGGAGCTTTTAAAAATTCCGAACCCTGAATTTTTAAAAGCTAAAAAAAAACTGTCTCAGGTGAAAAAAAGCTTGGAATTCAACATAAAAGACAGCCTCAAGTGGAAATAAATCGACGTTTCATATAGTTACATAACCGTAATAATTCATAATTTGTAAATAGAATTACTTCATCGCAATAACAGAGATTTCCACATGTGCTCCTTTTGGCAAAGCAGCCACCTGCACTGTCTCGCGGGCAGGGAAATCACTAGTGAAAAAGCTGGCATAAACTTCATTTACAGATTTAAAATCATTGAGGTCAGTCAGGTAAATTGTGGTTTTAACAATACTTTTCATATCAAGTCCGGCTGCCTTGAGAACAGCACGTAGATTGTTCAGAACCTGCTTTGATTCTTGTTTGATATCAACAGAAATTAATTTTCCACTCGAATCAAGAGCAATCTGACCGGAACAGAAAAGCATATTGCCTGCCTGAACAGCCTGACTATATGGCCCAATTGGTTTGGGAGCGTCAGTTGTAAAAATGGAATGCCGATCCGCCTGAGCCAGAGCACTTGTGCAAAGAAGGATCAGAACTGATAAAACTAAAGTCAAGATTTTCATAAGCAATACCTTTATTTTTAAAAATTATAGAAAAGTGATGAGTTCTTTTAAACCCAGATTAATCAACCAATAAATCAGGTCTTAATTTACGTGTTTTGTCTATACTTTGCTCTTGACGCCATTTATCGATTAATTTATGATTGCCTCCTAAGAGAACATCAGGCACGGTTAATCCACGGAAATCCGCTGGCTTTGTGTATTGAGGAGCTTCCAGAAGTCCATTTTGAAAGGAATCTTCAAGTGCGGATTCGGAATCACTTATTACCCCGGGTAATAATCTTACAACAGAATCAACAAGTACAAGAGAGGCTAATTCTCCGCCACTAAGAACATAATCTCCAATTGAAATCTCACGGGTAATGAGTCTGTCCCGAATTCTTTGATCAATCCCTTTATAATGACCGGAGAGTATTATGATATTTTTAAGCATTGAAAGCTGATTAGAGTCGCTCTGATCAAGCTTTTTACCATCTGGGCTCATGTAAATAATTTCATCATAATGCCTCTCGGCAGTTAATGACTCAATGCACCTAAACACCGGCTCGCACTTAATTAGCATGCCTGCAGCACCGCCATAAGGAGTATCGTCAATATGCCGGTATTTATCGCTTGCGTAATCATGTAAATTATGAACTTCAATTTTAACCAAATTCTTCTTAGCTGCGATTTTCAGGATACTCGAATTCAGGACTGAATCGAAGATTTCTGGGCAAACCGCGATCAGGTCTATTCTTAGAAGTTGAAAGTTCATAAACTTACTTACTCCATTTTAACATAGTTGTGTAATATTTCCATTATTCCCGGCGGCATGTAAACTTCAATCCTTTTCTGACGCTTCATTATTTTCTTGATAAATTCATCAGCTGCAGGAAAAGGCAGATCACCATTTTCAGTTTTGATGATCCAGACATTGTTTGCAGGCAGTTCGAGTACTTCAATAATTTTTCCGATAAGAGTTTTAGCCTTAATATCATAAACAGAGCAGCCAATCAAATCATTAGTCAACATAAAGTTCTTATCCGTCGCTTCAATAGTGCTTTTATCCATAAAAATCCCCTGTTCAGCCAGAGAGTTTGCCTGTTCTGCAGAATTAATTTCATTAAAAGACACTACAAATTGCTGAGGATTATCTTCCAAAAAATAACGGAGTGTAAAAGTTTTTGAAAAACTGGCACTAAATCCAACTTTTAAGGCCATTCCATTTTTAACAAACTGGAGAAGCTCGCGGCTAACCTCCCTTACAGTGAAGTCACCGCTTAAACCCTTAGATTTATTTATTCTTCCGATCAATACATGTTCACTTGTTTTCATATTCGAAATTATAGCAATTCTTAAATAATGTTTAATTGATCTGTTAATGTCATCTTTTTGTAATATTGTTCATCTTTACAAACTTCAACTTTATAACTCACTTGTATTCCACCAGATTCTCAACCTCAATCACAACCGTTCGGCAATAGAAGCGCCCTTCCGGTGTTTTATTAAAGTTCATTACTTCCTCACCCATATCTGCTACAGCAACATTTGCATTTTCTTCACTTGTAAAGTCTATATATTGCCCTCCGATTACACTCAGGTTTTCAATCGAGCTTTTGAAGTATGGATTTGTAGAATTTCCCAAACCTTTTTCAATTATCTGATTTGCCTTTACATTATATTTCGTCAGTTCCTTACCGGTGCGTTGAGCGCGGCCGAGAGACAGTTTTTTATTTGTTTCATCCCCGCCAATCATATCGGTATAACCTGTAATATAAAAGCGGGTAGAATCTTTAATTTCGATATTTTCCTTGATCATTTCAAGAATTTTCAGATTATGTTCTGCAAGATCATTACTGAAAAAACCAAAGAGTATGAGGCTGTAGCGCTGATATTCCTTAGATTGCATACGGGTTTTCTTCTTGGTAGTAATGGATATTTGCTCGACTGGAAGCTGTTTGTTATCCGATTTTCCCCGTAAATCGGCAGTAGCTTCGAGCCAGTAAATAATCGGAAGTTTTCCGCTCGGCATTTTATCTTTTTCACGATTAATTCGCCATGGCAGATTCTTCTGAGGATCGCCCGCACCAGCAAAAGGTTTACGCAAATCAGTACCACTTTGTTTAACGTAAAGTTTCCAGTTTTTAATTGGCTTTGTTGTTTTAACGTCGGTAATAAAATTTATAGAAGGCGGATTAGATGCTCTGAGAGTATCGTTTACAACTAAAGGCTTAAGAATACTCCAGTCGCCAACTATTTCAACTCTACGGTTTTCTTCATTAGCTAATTTTGGATCAACTTTTGAAATACTCGGATCATCCGGTAGATTTCTTGGCTCATCAACTTTCATTCTTGAGTCTTCAATTTTCCAGATATTTGACAGATAGCTTCTGATTGACTCGGCTCTATTTTTGGATAGATCCAGATTACCTGTTTCGCCGCCACTGTTCGAGTTGCAGCCCTTTATAGTAATATTGAGGGATTTATCCTGACGCATCCGAAATCCGACAATATTAATAATATCATAATAAACATCTAAAATTTCGAAATTAATAAATTGCATTCCGGGATTAAAATTATCAGCTTCTTCGGATTTTCTCAGCAAGTGATAACGATTAGGTATGACCGACGAGCTATCATCAAAAAAAACATAATTCAAGAGAGTGAAGTGTTTTGTTGTTAAAAACTCTTCTACAATAATTTTTGCAACAGGCTCCTGTTGTCCATTTTTCAGCATAGCATAAGCATCGGCGGTGCAGGTGGGCTTTTGGGCGCTTGCGTTGGTTAAAGTAATTATTAGATAAGCTATTAGTATATATAATTTTTTCATAGAATATTATCAATTAAACAAAATGCAAAGATACGATTATTTTAGTTATAAGTTATCAGTTATGAGTTATGAGTTTTTGGAGGGAATATTTATTTCATGTCATTTTTGCAAATGAGACTGTGTGAAAACTTCAATTGCTGTCATTCCTGCGTATGCAGGAATCTCCAATTGCGCCATGGAAGGGGATTCCTGCATTCGCAGGAATGACAGAAATGTGGCTTTTGAGACAGCCTCGAGTGCAAAAATCTCCCCTACCCATCTTTTGCAAAGAGGGGAATTCTATTGTACCCCCCACCCGAAAAAGGGGGGCAGGGGGGATTTCACTTTAATGCAAAATGATCTGGATTCTATTCTTCTTTCTTCCATTTTGCATTCTTCATTTGGAAAATCCCCCTAACCCCCTTTTTCAAAGGGGGAATAAGAAAGTTGCTTCCATACCCCCCTTTGCAAAAGGGGGGCAGGGGGGATTTTCTTAAAATAATCAAAGAACTTATTTAATGCAAAATGTAGAATGTACAATGCAAAATTATTTTTGGATTTCCATTCTGCATTATTCATTTTACATTTTTGGAAATCTCCCCTAACCCCTCTTTTGCTAAGAGGGGAATTCTATTGTACCCCCCACCCGAAAAAGGGGGGCAGGGGGGATTTTCTTAAAATAATCAAAGAACTTATTTAATGCAAAATTATGGAAAAGAAATGATAATTCCAAAAAACCTTATTCCATTTCTTCAACCTTAGTAGAAATCATATCCCAAAAAGACCAGAACCTTATTAGCTTAATCAATTATTTCCCCAAAGAGCTAATAAGATTTAAATCTGCGGGTGATTACTTATCTACTAAGGTCGAAGAAATTTCAATAAGATTTTTTCTTCTTCTTGGATGTTAAAATAATTCATTCTATCTTTCTTTTGATGTTTAATTTAATTTTCTTCTCCGGCAGACTTCCAAATTTATCCATTCTGCATTAAAACCCAGCTTAAAATCGTTTATTGTAAAGCGGACATAGTCGATGTGATTTATTTCAATGAATGTAAGTTAAATATCACCAATTTCTTGGCTTAAATCCTACTATATTTGCTAATTTCGCACTTTCACCAGTTGCTTTTATTAAATATAAACCATGTTTTTCTGCAAAAACATCTGCTTCTCCATGGCAGTTTATAAAAGCTACAGCACCAAATATATTATTATCCTTATATTCGCTGAAAACAGTCTTGTATTTCTTTAATTTATTAATAAAATGTTTAACATCATGGACATCCATTGTAGTTTTTACTTCGACAACGACAAGGTCATCGCCGTTTTTAGCAGTTAGGTCGTACTCATATTTTTTATTTTCGAAATATCTATATGATCTCTGAGTAGATCCATTAACTTGAATACCTATTTCCCTGAATAATCGCACCAAAGCACCATCAACTAATGATTCAACAAATTTCCCCCATCTTTTTTCTATGCCTTCTGTTTTAGACATAAGATTTTTCATTTGACGGTCGGTTTCCTTCATCTGACGGTCGGTTTCCTTCATCTGACGATCGGTTTCCTTCATCTGACGATCGGTTTCCTTCATCTGACGATCGGTTTCCTGAAATTTTAAATCAAGCAATTGACGTGTTTCTTGAAATTTTCTGTCAGATTCTTGAAATTTCGAATCAAGTATTTTTCTTGTTTCCTGAAATTGAGAATCAAGTAAATTTCTAGTTTCCATAAGAGCCAGCCACACTTTATCGAAGTTGAGCGGTTCGGGATTTTGAAGTATTTCTTGCATTTAATTACATAGTACATTAATAAAAGATAGAAGACGGACAATTATTTTGCTTATTTTATGAAAACTTAGTGTTCTGTCAAAGAACGAAAAAATGAATAAATTCAACGAAAGATTAGATTAGGAATTTTAATCTGAATTACTTTTTAATTTCACTTCAATATTAGTAACAAATATTTAATCAAAACATTTCTTATAAATAATTGTTGTGATTTATTTGGATTTTGTTCAAATATTTCATAATTTATATTGGTTTTTTAGTCGTTATTTGAAATTTATGTATTTTTTTTCATCTGAAATATTGTAATTATTTAGTTATATCCGGAGAGATTATGAAAAATCTTTTTTTCAAACTTACCACACTTTTGTGTGCTTTCCTATTTTCTGCAACTATAGCCATGTTTGCAGGTGGAGTAATTATTCCAACTGATTCAAATCAGAAAGATTTTTCAAAAGTTTATAAATTCCTTCTCAATCAGTCGAGTGTGGATTATAGATTTGCATGGCAATCACTTGATACTACATTATTTCCTAAATATGGCGACTACTCTGTCTATTGGATTGCAAGCGGCCAGAATCGAGGTAGTTTTGTTTATCCCGATGCCATACCGGCAACTTATTCAACTATTTCGTCAATTCCATATTCTAATTATGATTGGCAAGGCCAGGAGCATTATTCCGTCCAGTTTAAGGCATATAATAATAGTGTGGCTATATTCAGAAGTTCGCTCAAAGCCAATAACAGCACTGTTTCATTCGAGGCAGTTTTCTTTAAAAATCTTTTTGATTCATATCTTCTTAATAATCTTCCATACTATGTTAATGAAAAAGATATTGACACAAGCAATTTAAATTGGGGCACCAGCTTGCTTATTATTCCTGCTTTCACCGTTTATGGCTTGGATAGCAGATATTACATTGATAGTATTTTTAAATCATGCCCCGGACTTAAACCTCGGCTCACCGCTTTCTTAGCCTCCGGCGGTACAATTTATGCCGAAGGCAATGCTGTTTATTTTATTGAAAAACTTGGTTATTTAGCTCCCGGAGCCGTTAATTTTGAGAAACAGTTTGAGCCCGATGATATTAATGGCAATCTGAGAATAAGTACCATTAGTAGTAATCATCCCGTTTCATTCTCTCCAATTAGTGCAGGAAATATCATCTATTCAAGCTCAGTGCCGGTTGTCAGCGATCCTAAAATTGATGTTATTGCTGCTGCAACGTCAAATGAAAATCCTGTTGTTTTTACACTCAACGGTGCTAATGCCGGAGGTGGACGAATAATTTGCAACATGGCACTGCCAACCGTAGGTGGTTCCAATAACGTTAAAAGCGGCAAGATGCTGCCCGGTAGCAAACAATTATCATGGACTTTCAATGCTATTATGTCGGCATATATCAGAACTGCTGATGTGACCCGATCAGTGTGGAATGACCTGCCGGATAGCATGACAGTTGGGCCGAATGCCATTTCTTATGATCTGGTTGATACATTTGAAATTAGAGTTAAGGTAAGAAATCTGAGTGCGGTTCCACTTACAAATATTGAAGTTGATGAATCATTCCGAGATTATTTTAAATTTGTGGATGTGCCTACACAAGGTATTAATTTTACAATCAATGGTTCTACTCTGGCATTCACAGGTATAAATCTTGCAGCTAAAGAAGAGAAAGTTATTGTATATCGCCTCAGAACGCCAAATTCCGATGATCCTATACATTCCAAAGTTTCTAATTATATTTCTTGGGCAAATTATATTTATGCTTCATATAATTCAACAAAATATACTGATGATTTAGGATTTGAGAGCTTTGTTAAATACAGGAACTATGTTGATCTAATGTTTTCGGCAAAAATCGTAGCTGATGCGGATTTAAACTGGAAAAATTTCCTGAGTTTGAATTATCAGCCATTCAAGATATTTATGATCATGGAAAATAAAGAACGAACTTCTGCCGAACAGACTGTTTATACTCAATATGTTCCAAAAGACGTTCCTTTTTACTGGACTGATTCCAAAATAAATATTCCGGTATTGCGCACTCCGGGCGGAAAATATGTGGATGTACTCCATGGAAGTAATGATCAGGGTAATCCCGAATATGACATGGACAGCGATAAGTATCCAGACGCATGGCTGGATACAAGTTCTATTTATCCTAAAAATTATACAATTACCGAAGATTCTGTTTACTGGCTCAATCCTTGGGAACACTTGCGGAGCGGGGATACAACTTATTATGAAGATATTAATCACGACGGGATCCGCGCTCAGGATTTGAATGGTGACGGAATAGTCGATGTGGAAGCGCCGGGTGATAAAATCCGTGTATGGAAAATTCAGTGGAAAATCGGACATGTTCCCGGTTATCAGGCTTATGACCCTTATTGTTATTTTGAATTATGGGTCGATCCACCTGATTTAGTGCCTTTGGCTGCAGGTGTTGGCAAGGCAAACGGTAAATTGGATAAAGATGTTGCCGGTATGTTTTATCCATATAGTCCTGATATTAATAATCCGAACCTGAAAGATACATCCTGGACAAACTGGATGGAGCGCGACAAAGACGGAAATATTATCTGGAAACAAATGATATATCAGAAAATACATAACTATGAAGGATTTACTTTTATTGATACACTGAAGGAAAATTATCGCTTAAAAGGTACAGATGAATGTGTCGGAACTGTGCCGCAGCCGCACAGAGAGTTCATTGCAGTTCTTTCGCTTGGAGGCGAGGAAATTGATATGACTCATCCTACTCCGGGGAAATCTTTGTATTCAAATATTGAATATAAAACAATTTTCGGTGAAAACAGATCTACACCTATCAGAACTACCTATACATATTATGCACCATTGCCAAACCCAATGCAATTTGAATATCTGACAAATAATTTTCAGATTACCGATATAGCAAATACCAAAAAACTGAAATTTCTACCTGAATGGGGGAAAGTTAATCTGACTTTTGATATTGATGCTTCAACAGAATATTCATATTACTGGATCAGAAATGCAGGTTATGATGTAAAATATAATGATCCTTCTCTCGCAATTGATGGTGTTGATAGTCTCGGAGACGGTGTTTTCGGATATATGATTTATGATATACCAAAAGGAATGGGGGGCTATCAGATAACTCTTCCTAAAAAAACAGATGGCACTTTTGATATAAACAAAATTGTTGAAGTTGACGGCAAGCAATATAAGAAATGGATAGATAATCCAAATACTAAAGATTCAATCGAAGTATATGAAGATCAGTTCCAGTATCATGTGTATATTCCACAGCTTTTGATTCCACCAGCATTAGATGATGATAATTTCGACGGAATTGATGACTGGATTGATGACCGTGGAGATCGCTTTCAATCACAAACCGGATTTCTGCATGATTTATTTATGATCGATAATGGTGAGAAATGGTATGATTGGCCAAAAGTTCCATTTAAAGATGATATTTACGGTATGGTCTCTCATGGCTGGTACCCGGGTGCTGACGGAACTTATGGAGATGATAATTTTGAAGCACTTGGTAAAACTCATTTCAGAATCCATGCTGTTTATGAGGGGCAAGGAAAAGAAGGTTCAGTCGATATTAGCAAAGGAGGAACACTGGTAGTTGAAGAAATATTCGGAGGCTCACCTTGGGTTATCTTCTCTCACGCACTAAACGGATATTCCATTGGAACAGATATAAGATTAACTTCTTCCGTAGCACCTTCCATGACAAAATTCGGAGTCGATACCGTATATATTAAACATGTTATTGAAGATGCCAACGAACCTCATAATTTCGATGTAAACTTCGATCCTTATTTCGTTTCTTATGGCTACGGCGAGACTACAGTTACCAGCTATGCTGGCGGGAAAGATCCATGTAGCCTTATAATGCCAAATCTTAATATGTCCACAATTATTGATCCAATTTTCAATCATTCGAATGTTACATTTATGCCTCTTGCCGATACTTCAAATCCTGCCTTTAAGGGCTATCCTAAGAAAGCAAGCGGTAGTTTCTTTGAAGTAAGACTTGAAATTTCCAACGGTACAGATGATAACTGGATAAATACAGTCGTAACTCCGGTATTGGGCTCAGAACTGGGTAATACTAAATGTGTGTTCAACTATGTGGTTTATCCTCGGCCTCTGGTTCCTGCACAAGTTGATGCAACAGGTAAAGTTCTTCGAGGTGGAGATGATTTTGGGACATTCCGCACTGGCTGGCGTTTCAATCAACCTGAAGGAGAAGTACTTTGTAAATTGGGAGATACTCTGAATTTAATGCAGCCATCACGTCGTGGATATTTTATATTCGTGTTCTCTGTGGATGAGACTTTAAAGAAGGGTGTTTATGAAATTCCTTTCAAAATGAGCGGACAACGTAAATATTATACAGGCATTGATAAAGGGGCAGTTAATTTCGAGGTTCCTCCCGTCATGTTCAGTATTTCAACTCGCAATGGTTCCGGTTCGGTTTCTGAATTCCAGAAACTGGTAATAGGTGCGGATTCATTGAAGAATATAAAAACATCTATGACTAAATATATGACGGGTAACGAAAATAGCCGTTGGACAAATCATGATGTAAATTATACTGATTTCGATACATTAGCTAAAACCGTCCCTGCTAAATATGATAACAACAGTGGAATAGAAACTCTTGATTTATCAGGTTTCAAGCCATTTCCGACTGTCGAAACCCCAAAGATATATTTGTTAGAAAGCGCACAGGTCAATAGTTATACTGCTCCTGATAATATCTATGTAACAAACACAGAAACTCTAAATTATAATGATTCATTATTGGGTTCATTGAATAAAACTCAAGGTAAATTATCTGTTTCGACAACCGGACCTAAAATGTTATTGTACAAAACAATAACAAAAGTTGACGGGAATAAATATTCACCAAATCAACTTTTCGGCCTTAACCGAAACAGCGCAAAACATATTGAAGTAATGCTTGAAATTACAAATAATGGTAATGCAATTGCAGATAACACTGTTTTGACAATAAATCCGGGTTCTTACTTCGCCGCTGATCCCAATCGTTTACCGGCGAATAGTAATATTGACAGTAATCTGGTAAAAACACAATTAGGTCCGGTTCTGCCGGGTGCCAAAAAGAGAATTAATGTCGAGATGATTGCCAGCAGTCAGGCTTGTGCTAACTTATATGATGAAAGTTCTGTACTGAATTCAATGACTGCCGGTTATTCAGGGAATATTACTATAAACGGAGTTTCCACTTCTGCAGTATTTACAGTTCCAGATTACACTGAGCTTGATTTTCCAGCTTATGATTTCTATCTTACTTCATTGAATGCAAATACACCTACTCTTACTCACGGACAAAAAGTGGTATTATCGGCAAATGTTAAAAACGGAGTAATTCCGGCTGATAACGTAATGCTTGATTTCTATGGAATAATGAATAATAAAGATACAATTCATATAAATACAACAAATATTTTAAGGCTCGACAAGTTATCATCAAACGATATAAGTGTTAATTATACGATTCCTGATAGCGCCGTTTATTTTGAATTTTTTGCTAAGATAAATGGAAATGACAAGTTCGGAGAGTTTTGTTACGGGAATAACAATCAAAGATTGATACTTCCATATAATGGACCGGATTGGATATTGAATATTTCCAATAATCCAAATCCTTTCGATTACAGAACTCAAATAACCTATACACTGCCCTACAAATTATCAAGTTTGCATATTAACTTATATTCTTATAATGGCAGCAAGGTTGCAACAGTTTCCGAATGTCCGGTTGATATCGGCTATCACAGTGTGGATTTATTCGTACCGAATATTCCAAAAGGTGAATATATCATGAAATTCGAGGGAGTCGATTCTAAAACCGGTAAAAAAGAGCATTACTTCAGAATAATGAAGGAGAAATAAGGTTAGAAATGAAAAATTATTCCGATCTGTCAAAAATTTGATTTGACAGATCGGAAAATTGTAAATATATTGCCAAGATTGAGTCTAAATAGAAATTTTCTTTTATTATTTTTTTATTATTTTACCTGTATATTCTTTATTTTCTGATACTATTGTATAAACATACACACCCGATGTCAGAATATTTTTAAAATCATCGCAACCATTCCAAAAAAATGTTGATTCCTTGTTTTTATAAGAATATTCATTTGAAGAATAAATTTCATTGCCGCAGATATCAGAAATCATTATTACTGAAGATGCGTTTGATGGATTCGGGAAAACAATATTCACTGAATTGTCGAATGGATTCGGATATGATAATAATGTATTAATATTTTTTCTATCATCAGGGACATCAACTTTCTCATCATTTTCCGTAAGAATTTCAAAATCATCAATACATGTACTTGAAATTGATGCCGGAAAACCGTAACCGCCTTTTCCTCCGTGATATGTGAATCTTATTTGAGATAGAGCTGTTGGAGTTAGAAAATCTCCAAATTTAAATTTTATGCAATTCCATTGCGTTTCTTTTGCTGTATCAGTTCTTATTAATTTCCAATTTTTTCCAGCATCGTTTGATAGTTCTGTAGTTAAACCAATATCGGCTGTTGATTTGCTTGTATCTTCGTAACCCAGAACTAATTGAGCAAAATACTGATAATATTTGATTGTCGGGTTTTGCAAATTACTTAAATTATAAACTGGTGAAATTAATGTTGTTTTACCATTAGGGCAACTTTCAGTAACTGATTGGATAAGATCAGGATTGGTTGAGCCTATGCCGGTAGTATAGCAGTTTTGACCGTTCAAAGTGTGATTGTTCCCTGGTTTATATATTCCTAAGACAGGAAAACTTAATTCATTAGGTTTTACTCTGACCCAGTTTCCAATAGTGTTATCATCATCAGGTGATCCTATTTCCCAATCTCTTTGCTTTTCAAAATCATCAATTAAGTATCTTGAAAGACCTACTGAAAAATTGAAAGGAGTATTATCTTTATTCATGAATTTAACTTTTTCATTTATATATGATATCTTACACGTCATATAATAAAAGACTTCACTCCCTTTGTTTTGTGGCGGAATATTTGCTCTATAATTATTATTAGTATCAACCAAAGCTAATAAAGATATTGGATTTGATAAAATAGAACCTTCTTTAACCTGATAGACCAGACTGACCGAGTCGGGCACTCCAAAAATATTGTTATTGCTGTTAATTGAAAATTCTACTATATAAGGTTGTTTTGTTTCTTTTGTATCACTGAGAGGAATATGTTTGAAATTATTAACAAAGAATAAATTTGAACCAATTTTATGTTTGTTGAAAGCTTTGAATATTTCCTGAAAATGTGGTGTTCCGTTTGCTAAATTACCATCATCATCGTCAGCAACAATAACTTCGTTGAACCATTTATAAAACGCAATTCCGTCATTTATATCATCAGGTAAGCCATATCTTGCAAAATGATGAAGTTTTCTCATTACATCCAATGAAGTTAATTCTCTTAAATCCCAAAAAGCACCACTTAAAATTTGCCCGTCATTATGGGATTCGCCGGTAGCACTGTCTGGATAAGTCATATTGTTTTTACAAGATCTTATAAATTGATTAGTATCGTCACGGAACACCCCTATTCCGACGAAAGGATCGTCAATCATCATTGCACAAGTTACGTCAGCCATTCCTTCCTGACATGCCGGATTTAACATTCCATCCGAATTCCCAAGTTTTTGAGAATAAAATAATGTATTTATTGAATGTCCGTATTCATGATAGAGCACACCTGGGCCATCTGCCATTCTCATTGATTCATCCTGACAATTAATAAATACTATGGAATCACCCGAAGAGAAAGCGTTTACCTCTGTATCTCCCTGATAAGGGCCGAAAACAATATCAACTTCGACAGGTTTATCAATGCAATCCAAATTCGGATCTAATTTCTTCATAAAGTCGTGAATTTGATTTGTATAATAAAACAAATTTCGTTCATATCTGGAAGAATTACTATCATTCCAATCTATTAGAAAATCCTTTCCTGGCTCAATTTGTTTTGAAAAGAAGGCTCTTTGCTTCTGCTCGGTACTCACTTTCGCCCACTGGCCTTCGAAAATACTTGTAAGCGTTTGAGTATTATTCAAATCAATAGAAGATTTAGCATTTCCATCTGTAAAAAAAGTATTTGATCCGATTTTGAATTTCAAATTTGAAATTGGAACAATTTGCTTTGGACTGAGCGGAGTTTTTAATTTTACCTCACCACGAGCATTAATTTCCTGAGCATTTGATATAAGATTATGACGCCATAGAATTTTGCCATCCTTTGCACTAATGTATGTCAGATATTTTGAGTGATTTTTCGGAACATTAACAGTAATCTTATAAACTATGTTAAATTCCACATTTTGATTATTTTTAACAGGAAGTATAAATTTTTTCTCAGCCGATTGAATTTCATTACCAAAAGATTTCCCATTAACGCTATTGGCCGCTATATCAAGAGCTTGATTAAATGAAATATTTTCTTTTTCACTAATAGTAATATTGTTGTAAAATTCAATATCAAACGACATAATTTTACCATTTTTATATATTCTCAAATCAATATTTGAAAGCAATACTTCCATCCCTTTATAATATTGTTTAAAGGTAACATACCATTTGCCATTGATATAGTCTTTTCGCATCAAGTGTAGCTGATCAATTTGAATATTAAATAGACTTTGATTTTCTGTTAAAAATTTCAGTGCAACTTCTTCGATGTTTTCTCTTGTAATTTGGTCGTAGCCCTGTATTTTTATCGATTCGCCCTGAGCAAATCTGGGTGTTTGAAGTACCGGATCGATTGAAATATTCCATTTCCCATTTTTTGAAATAAAATTTTTCCAAAAATCTGCATTTTTCGATTTTTCATAAGAAATAAGAAGAGAACTATTAATTTTATTCTGAGACGGGAGCATCACTTCATTCAAATCCTGATTTTTTGATATTTTATTTTTAGCAATCAAAAAATTTGAAGTGACTAAACAAAAAAAGAATAAAGCGATAAATCCATTTACAGCTTTTTGTAAACACAACATTATGAACCTCTTTAAATAGTTTAAAATAAATCATTATGTACAAATTCAAAAATTGACAAAGCAATAACGTTAACATTAATATTTATATTATTTGGGTAAAAAATAAGTTTAAATAACTTCACTTAATAACAATCTTTAGCTTCTTAGTCACCCTTTTCTATTATTTTAACAAATTGATTATTCCAATTTTTCAATTTATACAAAGAGTAAGACATGTAAAATTGCAAAAAGTTTCATCAAAAATTAAATTTTTCCAAATAATCAATTTGTAGGAATGATTAAAGATTAGTGAGCTAATCACTCCGGTTAATGTCTCTATTTTTTTGAGCCGACAAGCGGAATTGAACCGCTGACCTGCTCATTACGAGTGAGTGGATGACATTTTTATTAACGGACTATATTTCAATAACTTGCATATTTTTCAAAAACTTAACTAATCTGCCCCAAAAAAAGTGTACACAAAGTTAAGAAACTTTTTTCATAAATTCAAATTGATCTGGTGATAAATATTTTAAAGAAGAATGTTTTCTATTTCTATTATAAAATCCCTCTCTATACTCAAAAATACTCAATTCCGCTACTTTTCTTGATTGATATTCTTCAAAATAAACAAGTTCGGTTTTTAGTGTATGAAAGAATGATTCAGCAGTAGCATTATCGTAACAATTACCTGTCGAACTCATAAGCGACTACTTTTCGGCTACACAGGTCAAGTATCATCGACAAATAAAGCCAGCCTTCTCGTGTCCAGATGTACGTTATATCAGCAACATGGACTTGATCAGGTTCGTCAGGCTTTGGCATTGACTGAAGCAGATTAGGGGCTACATTCAGCTTGTGATCA
>JAPLFL010000099.1 GCA_026390695.1 Candidatus Kapaibacterium sp.
AATCCCCATCTATGGCACTTAGGAGATTCCTGCATTCGCAGGAATGACAGCAATAAAGAGTTTTTACACAGACTCATTCGCAGGAATGGCAAGTCTGGTGGATTATTGTCTTTTGAAACTGCCTTTATTCTGAAGTCATTTTCTCCAAAAATAGTGTCTGTACTCTTCAGCACTGATTTTATCGGTATGGCATTCAAAACCTGCATCTGTAGCTTTATCTATCAGCGGTGCAGGATAAAATGGTGTGATAAATTCATAAATATCACCTGTTATTATTTTATTAACTTCACGCATAAAATCTCCAAGAGGATGACCACCAGCAGCAATTATTTCACGTGCATCAAAAGTTCTGATAATCTTTGTTCTATCAAATTTTTCATTTACTTGGGGAATGGCTTCGGCAGGTTTTATTTGATCGAATTCTGATTCCTGTCCGGCTTCAGCACGTAATGTATTGATCATTTTCTCTATTGGGATTCCTCCTACTCGGGCAGCTTGTTCCAAAGTTGCAACCTTAGCAATTGTCTTGCGAAGGATCGGGTTTTTTAGCTTTTTAAATTCTGGAGCCAATTGAATCAAAGTCTCTTCAAGTTGTGGATATGCGTCTAAAAGCTCTGAAACTTTCATGTGGGGGATTATATAATTTTTATTTTCCATTTTATTCTTCTTTCATTTTAAAATATTTATAACTATTGTGTGACTAATGAGATTTTAAAAATCGTCTTTTTTTAAATTATTTGGATTTATACGACAAAAGCCTTTGCTCACCTTCAAGATTACGTAAATTTGTCAGATTTTGAGAAACTTCCAGGGTACCAAGATATTCTCCTTTTTCATTTCTCAAAGCAAAATATTCGATATGAATGAATTTCTCGCCATGAAGATTAATCCAGAAGGGTGCACTTTCCTCTTTTCCGGTTTTAAAATCATCCACGATTTTATCGACTATTCCAACACTCGACGGTGGATGACAGGCACGAACATCTCGCTTCAAAATAGCTCTATTACGGTCGAAAATACGTTCCTTGCCCTGTGAAAAATACTTTACTTTATCGTTACGATCTACAAAAGTCATATCAACTGGCAAGGTATTTAATATTGCTAACAGTTCCTCATTTGTGAAACTACCACTCGGTAAATGAATATCACCATCTTTGGTTGTCTCTTCATTTACAATTACACCGCTTGGCTTCCATTCTACCTTCGGATCATACAAGCAATAACCTATCTCATTAGTCTGCTGGTAAATTTCATACCATTCCTGTTCGGTCAATCTGTCTAAACTCATTGGTAATAAAATCTGCTCTTCTTTTGTAATCATATCAATAACCGCAGAGGCTGCCGGTTTCAAAAACATCTGAACCACTGTATTAAATTCTTCGGGTTCAACATCTTCGCAGCTACGTAGCACTTCAACTGCATTTTTAATCGCTGTTCTAACTTCATCATCTTTTCCCCACATAACCTTTGGCGGGCCAGTGATGCCGTTTTTCTCCAAAAATGGGAATAAAAGATTCTCTTTTCTTGAATAATGTTTATCAACGTCTAACAAGCTATTATATAATGCACGCAGTGATAGAATATCTTTTGGTAATTGCTCTGGATTGGGACTTTTTTTCAACTTAATTAAAATTCCATCAATACGGGCTACTGCCATTTCAAGCTCTCTGTTTTCTTTTTGAAATGTATCAACGGGATGTCCAGGCGGAACAAGTGGCATTGCCGACAGATCAATATGTCCTTCTAATACCTTGGAATGTACATCACATAGCTTCTGAACTTCTTCGACTGGTAATCCACCTGAAATTAGTTCTTGTTCTACTTCTACAACTTCGCCATATGGAATTTTTTGCATTAATTCCATTAGACGTGGCTTCAGTTCTTCTGCCTGATGGCCTTCGTGAATCTGGAGAATCACATGTTTTAGCATTTCTTTTCTCATTTGAGAATTGTTGATTATTTCGCTCATTATTTATCCTTTTTTTTAATACGACTTTTTTTGTCTGATTTAAAACGCATTAGTATTTTATTTATTTTATTGTTATTACAAAATAATGTATTAAATTTGTATTGTTGGACGGGTGCAGGAGTGGTTTAACTGGCACGCCTGGAAAGCGTGTGTACTCGAAAGGGTACCGAGGGTTCGAATCCCTCCCCTTCCGCGGTTATAGAAGGTAGGAGGTAGAAGGTAGAAAAGTAGAAAGTAGAAGAAGAAGGAAGAAGGAAGAAGGAAGAAGGAAGAAGGAAGAAGAATAGAAGAGGAAGAAGCTACTATGCAATATATTGGTGAATTTAGTGCTCTTGGTGCTGCTTTTGTTTGGTCTTTCTCCTCTTTTGCTTTTTCTGCCGCCGCTAACCGAATTGGAACAATACAGCTTAATATCTCCCGCCTCTCATTGGCAGCATCTCTTTTGTTTATCGCAATACTAATTTTTCATATTGATACCTCTATTAATCAATGGCATTTACTGTTTCTTTGTATTAGCGGTATCATCGGACTTATTATCGGTGATACTTTTTTATTTAAATCTTTTGAAATTATCGGCCCGCGAATTTCTATGGTTCTGATGTCATGCAATCCTGCTATAGCTGCTCTGATTGCATATTTTGTTTTTGGTGAAACTGTTTCGGCTTTCGTTATAACAGGGATGATTGTAACACTTATCGGGATAATTTTTGTCATTAATGATCATCGGGATAATTCCGAAAATCAGGAATTTACTAAAAATATTGAGGTTAATTCTCTACATGATGAAGTTCCTGGTAGATTACCGAGGGAAAAAAATATGTTAGGTTTTTTTAATTCATTGATTAAAACAAAACTTAGCAAAAAAGGAATAATGTATGCTTTTATGGGGGCTTTAGGTCAATCGGTCGGTCTGATTTTTACTCGTGTTGCTGCTAATCAGGGGCAAATTAATGGAATTGTTGCCTCCTTTATAAGAATCGCATCTGCCGCTATTATTATTCATTTCATGGTTATCGGTACCGGGCGTTACAAAAATCCTGTTAAAATGTTTTTAAAGGATAAGAAAGCATTTATTTTTGTGCTTATTGCTTCAATTTTGGGGCCTTTTACCGGCGTGACACTGAGCTATTATGCAGTTGTTAATACTAAGATGGGTATTGCTTCAACTCTGATGTCAACCGTTCCTATACTGATGCTTCCTCTTGCAGTCATTTTCCATAAAGAGAAGCTGCACTGGAAGGCTATTGTTGGTGCGTTTGTCTCAGTAATAGGTGTAGCGCTTCTTTTTATTTGAGGTTTGAAAACATGGGGTCTTCCAAGCAAGGTGCTGCCATTCCTGCAAAAGAGCTTGTGTCAAAATGCGAATAATTTATATTACAGCCACTTTTGGAGAGATCATTCGCTTGGCTCAAGTTCACAATCAAGTGAAATTGTGAGTTTTGACATAATCTCAAGTGCAGGAATAGAAAATTTTATATTTAATATATTATCTAATATGTTGAGTTCTTGTAATAAATATTATTCAGTTAAAATTATTAATTTTCTTTATAACTTTATATCCTTTAGATTTTTAATTTTCATTATATTCTTTTCTTTGCTTTCATACTGGCTTTTTGCAAATCCATGTGATAATATTTTGATGCTCAAAGATACTTTGATTATTAATACCGGTTATAACTATTCGACTTTACTTGCATATAATACCAGTGAGATTGATCCTAACTGGATTTTGACTGATTCTCCGGATTTAAAAATTACAACTCCCTGTGCGGCTTTTACTCTTACGAAATATAAAGATTGGATTAATCCACAAAAAAATTCCCAATGGATTAGCGCCTATGATACTACTGAAAGCGGATTTACAAACGATCCACCTCTAAAACCTTTCACTATCATGAAATATTTTTGTTCTCCGAAAATGATGGATTCAATCCGCCTCGATCTATCTATTGTTGCTGATAATGATGCTAAAATTTATCTTGATTCTTTCTTTGTGGGGCAAGTAAACGCATATTCAGGATCACCGAAAAAAATGATTATTAACTTGCCTATTTCTGAGGGCTCCCATTCTTTAAAAATCGAATTAAGAAATTTCAAAGGTGCTGCTACTGGTAATCCTATGGGTGTAAATCTTATTGGAGAGATTATAGGACATTATTCTTTTCACATAATTAAACTAATTGCTCCAGATACATCTGCCAATGCCGGCAGCTCCGGTTTTAAAATTCCAATTGTTGTTATTAAAGAATTTGGCAGCTATAAACCAATTAGCTTTTTTTGTGACTTCAAATTTGATAAATCTGCTTTTATACCCGATTTTACTTCAGATAATCCTCATATAATAAAAGATTTGATCATTAATAACGACCGAATTCTTACTTTGAAGTTTGATAATCTTGTTTTTGCAGACCGAGATAGTCTTGTTTTTTATATTTCAGGATTGGTGCTGCTTGCCGATTCTAACACATCCAATTTAACTTTTTCGGGATTTAACTGCACTGATGCTAATCTCAGTTTTGATAAAGTTGATGGTAAATTAAGAATTGAGGCTTGTGCCTTTGATCTCAGGCACATTCAAATGTTTAATCCTCCTGAATTCAAAACTCACTATGATTTTAAATCTGATAATTATTATATAACGGCATCAGGAGGCTCAGAAGGAAGATGTTCTTTGGAATTATATAATATTGAAGGTGATAAAACCGAATCTTTTGTTTGGATGAATTCTGAAAATTTCAGGAGAGAATTTCAACTATCCTCAAATCATCCGGTTGGGGTTTATATGATTGTTTTTAAATCGGAGTGGAATCTTATTGCCAAGCCTTTATTAATAATAAAGTAGCCAAAATTATTTATTTTACTATTCGTCATTTTATTCTTTTATATATAAAATTGAAAAACCATGAAAACTTTATTTTTACTGCTTTTATTTATAATTAATCTTAGCTTTTCTTCTTTTTCTCAAACGAGCCAAATCCGTAAAGATCCTAATTATTTCTCAGTTAAATCATGGTCTGAAAAGTATTTTCAAAATCAGATTAATTGCCGGGAAGAAACTAATAATTGGCTTAACAGATGGCTTTGGACTAATCGAATGGACTTCGATAACGAGGGAAATTTCAAATATTTACAATTTGCAAACACTGTTTCTTTTAAAAATCAGGAAAAGGATAGACCAAACAACATCCTTTCACTTTACTCATGGCTGCCATTAGGGCCGGTCGTGAAGCCTCCAAGCTATGAGACTCGTTCGTGCTATTCAATGGGACGGGTTAATTGTGTAGCTTCCCATCCGACCAAGGCGAATATCGTCTGGATTGGCACTCCGGGCGGAGGAATTTGGAAAACCGAAAATTCAGGTAAAAACTGGATTCCTTTAGGTGATAAATTCTCAACTATGGCTATTAGTCACATTGCCGTTGATCCTAAAAATCCTGATATTATCTATGCAGCCACTGGTGATTATGATGGAAGCGGGATGACGAGTGCCAATGCACAGGGCGTGTTTAAATCAACCGATGGTGGAATAACATGGTCTGCAACCACATTGATAACAGATCCGAATTTCAACTATTCGTTATTGAAAAAAATCATTATTAATCCTCAAAACACTGATCAACTGCTTGCTGGCGGAAGACGCGGTATCTGGAAATCATTGGACGCTGGTAAAACATGGCTACGAGTCTGTGATTCAATAATAACCGATATGGATTTCAGCCCTCCAAATCCAAATGCGATTTTCGCAGCTATGGGACAGCTCTGGGGAACGGGTAGTGCCGGTGTTTTAAAGTCAACGGATTTCGGAAGCACATGGACTGTTCTTAATACGGGCATGCCTGCTCAGGGACAGATTTCAAGGGTGGCTCTCTCCGTATCTCCTGCCGACCCGAACTATATCTATGTTATAGGGGTAAAATCGAATACTAATAGTTTCCATAGTTTTTATCAATCGACTAATGCAGGAGCAACATGGACAACCAAAGCAACTCTTGACTCTGCTAATAACATTTTAGGTGTATGGGGCGGTGATTTGAATGATACTTATGGTCAGGGCTCTTATGACCTTGTTCTTTTGGCGGATCCGATTAATAAGGATAAAGTTTATACTGCCGGCACTAATATGTGGATGACCGAAAATGCTGGAAAAGATTGGGATATTGTCAGCTTCTGGATTTATTGTTTTGGCGAGAGCATCCATGCCGATCATCATTGTGCCGCCTATAATCCCTTAGATCAATCTTTCTATTGGGGCAATGATGGCGGTATTTACAGAACCAAATCAATAGGTGCCGGCTCAAAAAAATGGATAGTTGACTGGATTGATCACAACGAAGAGAATGCCAAACCCGGTCATCCTGATTTCAAATTCCCGACTGTATGGGAAAATCTAAGCGATGGATTAGCCATTACCGAGTTCTACCGTATGAGTTTAAGTAAGAATAATAAAAATGTATTAGCTGCCGGTGCTCAGGATAATTCCTGTTATTATTACAACAACGGCAACTGGCTTAACTATATTCCGAATTATGACGGAATGGAAACAATGATTGACAATGATAATCCTGATATTTTCTATGGTGTTTGGCAAAATGGCGGTTTATGCAAAACAAGTGACGGCGGGAAAACTCTGCTAAGTAAATTGTCCTATTCTATTCAGGAAAAGGGCAACTGGATTACTCCAACCGTTATGGATCCAATTAATTCCAATGTAATTTATATGGGATTCAGAAATCTTTGGCGCTCCCGCGATGGTGGTTTGAAATGGGAAATTGCATTTAATTTCGATTCGATTCCTGTTAAGCAGCTTAATACAAATTCTCTTTCTATCGTTAAAATGTCGCCTGCTAATTCAAAGTATATTAGTATTGCTAAAGATGCAGGCTGGTACCAGGATACCGCTAAGAATTGGAAGCAATGTCCAAGTGAAATGTGGACAAGCGAAGATGCAGGTATGACTTGGAGAAGGTGCCGTCAGGGCTTACCGATTGATTCTATGAACCTTATTAGCATTGATTATGATTATCTCAATCCGAAAAAAATATGGCTTGCATTTTATTCATATAATAGCAATGTTAATACATATATGACCACTGATGCTGGAGTTACATGGAAAGATTATTCAAAGCCGCTTCCAGCCTCAATTATGATCAATACTCTTGCTCATCAGCCCTACAGTCCTTCTAATATTCGTTATGTCGGAACTAATAAAGGAGTTTATTATACCGATGATACAAAAAAGGACTGGTCCCTTTATAGTGATAATCTGCCTAATTGTATTGTGTATGACCTTAAAATTCAATATAGTACAAAAGAATTATTTGCAGCAACTTATGGCAGAGGTATCTGGAAAACTAATTTATCAACCGATGCTGTTTATGAGACAATAAATAATGACCAACAAATAAGTGTTTATCCTAATCCTTCGTCAGGAGCATTTACAATAAATATAAATTCAACAGAATTAATGAGTTCCGATAAATTTAATTTGAAAATCATAGATGTTACCGGAAATTCTGTTTACGATGAATTGATAGCTATTGATGAATCTATGTTTTCAAAGCAAATAAAGACAGATCTGATTAACGGTGTATATTTCATGCAAATTTTATTAAATAATCGCTATTACTCTACTAAGTTGATGATTATGAAAGAGTGAGTATGATTTTTCCAATACCTTTGGTGTTAAGGTAGTTAATTTCTACTATTTCTGACTATCCTGACCTGAAGCTGTCTTTTATGTTGAATTCCAAGCTTTTTTTCACCTGAGACAGTTTTTTTTTAGCTTTTAAAAATTCAGGGTTCGGAATTTTTAAAAGCTCCATTTTTTTAGCGTCTCAACTGATCTTTTTAAGCCAATCTTTTATTAGTGGTCTATGCCACAGTCTTGTTCATTATTCTTAAAAAGTGGCGGTGGCAGACTCAAAAAAGCGATCAATGTCGCAGACAACCTCTTGCCTCCTGCCGCTTTAAAC
>JAPLFL010000086.1 GCA_026390695.1 Candidatus Kapaibacterium sp.
AAATTTGTAATTTCAAAATGATCAAGCATCCCGTTTGGAAGCATATATTTTATTATTTCTTTACTCATCTGTTCCCTTATTTGTTAATTTATACTTTACAAAAATAACTCTTAATCCCCAAAAATTTGACATGACCCAAAATATCTTACCCATAGCAGATAGAGATGATCTTGAAGCTGACTGGGAGTTCAGACCAAATGGCCATCCTGTATATCTATTTGGAGTTAAAGATTCATCTAAAGCAAGATTATCAACAATTAGCTGCTTAGAATATCAAAAAGCCAATTTAAAATTCCGAAGTTTAATCGTGCATGAAGATTTTGAAAAACTTCCAAAAAAGGACAGATCAAGATTGACAAATGCTTGTGATAAACAATTCACTTCTCTTGATGAATTCAAAAACCATACTTTTGAGTATTTGGAGAGAGAGAAATAGCCATCATCCCCTCAGCATCTTCAAAAAAGCATCCAATACATCTACGGCTTTTTCGACAATTTTTTCATCAGGAATAGGAATATTTAAACTCGTTTTTCCGGTTTTCTCATCTTTTTGTATGAATGACTTAACAATTTCCTTTGTTGAATTTGTATTTGAAAATGTCTTGCTCAATTTTTGCAGAAAATCAATTCCACTTACAAATAATTCCTGAATATTTGGACCATCGGATTGAGCAGTACCCGCTACCAGCTCAGGCTCGTGTTCTGTTAGAATCATTTCTTCCGGAATTTTTTCCTCAATTACAGCTTCTTGAACAACTTCAGTGACGACTTCTTCAACTTTCTCAATTATCACTTTTTCTACTTCGCCATAAGTCTCTATTTCCGTGATTTCATCTTCTGAAAATTCTTTCTTCTCAAAAGCTGGCTCGCTAAGATCCTCAACTACAGACATAATTTTCTTAAATTTGCTGTCCTCCATAAACACTTGATCTTCACCATTATCCAGCACACCATCAAAAACAGATTGCTTGAAACTAAGCAAATGAAGAATTCGCTCCTCAATACTATCTTTTGTAATAAAATTAATTACTCTGACATGTTTTCCCTGACCCAGCCTATGGACGCGAGCAATTCTTTGCTCAAGTACGGCAGGATTCCATGGTATGTCAAGATTTATTACAACATTTGCCGTTTGCAAATTTAGTCCAACTCCACCGGCATCAGTCGATAGAAAAACTTTAACATCAATGTCATTTGCGAAATTTGATAATAAATCTTTTCTTTTGGCGCTCGCAATTCCACCATGCAGATATTCAAACTTAACATTTATTTTTTCCAATTCCTTAGCTACTAATCGAGTCATTCTTTCCCACTGACTGAATATTACAACTTTTTCATCTTTATGCTCAAATATATCTTCAATTAAAACCATCAATTCATCAATTTTTGTATCAAAGCGAGTAGTTTGATCCAATATATAGGTACTATCACAAACCATACGCATACAACTCAATCCTACTAATAATTTTTTGCGGTCCGGTTCGGATAAAAACTTGTTACGTTGCCATTTATGAACTAATTTGGCAACCATATCGGCATAATCATTATGAATATCCATCTGCTGCTCGGTTGCAGTTACGAAGTAATTTTTATCTATTCTTTCAGGCAATTGGAGCAACACATCTTCTTTTTTCCGACGAATCAAAATAGAATCCAAGGTCTTGGAAATTTCATGCAAATCATGATAACCAATAACTTTACCATTATCATCCAAAGTCTGGTGCTTACTTAAAAATCTGAATAAAGCACCCAATTTATAACGATCGACAAACTCAACCAAAGAATGCAATTCATCAAGTCGATTTTCCAGTGGAGTGCCCGTCAATACCATCGCAAATTCACAATTTATTGATTTAACTGATTGTGCTGTTTTGGTTTTCCAATTTTTTATTCTTTGAGCTTCATCTAAAATTACAAGGTCAGGTGAAAGATTATTTATTGCACTTAAATCATTTTTGATAGAGTTGTAGCTTGTAATTTTATAAAAATCATTCGATTTATATTGTTCCCAACGTTTATTCATCATCCCTTCAATAACGCAAACAGACCTGTTCGTGAATTTTTCAATTTCTGCTTTCCATTGATATTTCAATGAAGTAGGGCAAACAATTAACACTTTTTCCGCACTAAATTCATTTGCAAAAATCTCAGTCGCGGCAATTGCCTGGATTGTTTTCCCCAGCCCCATATCGTCTGCAATCAGACATCTTCCTGATTTAGCAGCAAATAAAATTCCTTCCTTTTGGTAAGGATAAAGTTTAGCATTAATCAAATTATCAAGTTCAGCGCTTGAAATTCCGTTATTAAATTTATTCTCAATGAACTTAGCTCTTTTATTCCGGCCTCGGACTTCGATAATATAATCCACAGCATCATAATAACAGCGAAATTCGTTATCAAGTGAACAAATCTGCTTCTGAAATTCCTCAAATTTGTCATAAGCATCATTTTTTAGAAAATAATCAGAATCGAAATATTCAGTCGCTAACTCTTTGATTTTATCATGATTATTTTCTCCTATTCTAAGATAAACTTTTCTTTCAGAACCATATTTTAAACTTATTGAAGAATAATATTGAATATTCCCATTCTTAAAAATGCTTATGAATTTTGAATCTCCATTGATCTTATGTAATATATATTCTATATGCTTACAAGTACCAAGCAGATTTACTTTAAAATCAGGGCAAGAACAGAAATTCAAGCCCGGAACATCCGACCGAATTGCAACTTTATATGTCTTTTTACTGATCGGGTTAAAAATATTGAAATCTGAAAAAACCGGATTTTCGCTTAAATTCTCAATAACAAAATTCTGAGCGATTCCAAACTGCTTTCGCAAACCAGCTTGCCATTCATCCAAGGTCATATAATCAGGCTTATGATGATAAGGGATGAGTTTGTCATTTTTATCATAACCCTTAAATTTCAATATTTTACTTGCTCTTTTTTTCATTGTAGAAATAACTTATTATTAAATGGATCATCTATCTTATTTTAAAACTCCATAAGATAATTTTTAGGGATTTATTTCGTAATTTCTTTTAAGATGTTTTTTTTTTAGAATTTAGCCCTTGAAATTTTTTTTGGTTAAAGCGCGATAAGTGAAACCAAATCTTGATTTTTTTATTTTTTCTATATTTATGATTATTTAAATTTGATTCAGTCTTATAACTTTATTCAATTGAACTTATATTAATAACTTTCTTATCATAGACTAAAAACGAGCCATATTCATCCATAATACAGTTCCATGAATCACTTACGAAGATTGATGTATTAACTTTTTCAATTATTGCAGGTCCAACAATTTCTTGTTTGACAATTTGCATATCTCCATTATAAACTGGTATTTCGACCATTGTATCACGTTCTGGAATGAAAACAGAACGAAGACCTTTGTAAGAATAATCAAGTGATACGTGCATTTCATTATCAGATAATAATTTAGGTTTATCTATTTTACCAGTGCAGCGCAAACGAATATTTATTGATTCTATATCGGCTCCTTCACGTAAAGAATAACCAAATAGTCGGTTATGCTCATCGTGAAATAAATTTGCAATACTATCAAGATTTCCTGTTACAATATTTTCCCAGCCAACATTTAACTGAACTTCGTGATATTGTCCGATATAGCGCAAATCCATGATTGCCTGATATTCAATATTATCGGCACTAATTCCTTCGGATAAAAGAGTTTGAAAGCCTTTGCCTTTCATTTGATTGAAGGCAGACAATAATTCGGATTTTTGATTATTTTCACTAACTCGAAATTTTTGCTTCATATCTGAAAATGAACGCATAAATGAAGTTATATAATCATGCTTCAAATCCCCTAATAACATTCCGGCTGCACAGAAAATCGAAGCAGTTCCTGGCACCATAAACATAGATATTTCAAGCTCTTTACAGATTTCACATGCATGAACTGCCCCCGCACCTCCAGCAACGATAAATAAATACTCACGTGGGTCAAATCCTTTTTCTATCGAGACTTGGCGTACTCCCTGCGCCATATTGGAATTTATTATCTTATACATTCCGGCTGCGGTTTGTATGACTGACAGACTAAGCTCTTTTGCCAATCCATTTTTTATTATATCAAAAGTTTTCTGATAATTGAGTTTCATCTTTCCACCAAGGAAATAATCTGCATTCAAATAGCCCAACATAAGATTTGCATCTGTACAGGCTGGTACTTCACCACCTTTATCGTAACAAATCGGACCAGGTGATGCTCCTGCGCTTTGAGGACCCATTTGAAGCAGTCCACCCTTATTAATCCAGCCTATGGATCCTCCACCGGCTCCAATGGTAACAATATCGAGTGATGGTAATGCAACTTTATAACGATTAATTTCACCTTCGGTGCCCATAAGGCATTGATTATTCACAACTAAAGCAGCATCGAAACTTGTGCCACCCATATCAACTGTAATACAATTTGATTTACCAAGAAGATTTGAATAAAAAACACCGGCTGTGGGTGCTGCCGCTGGCCCGGAAAGGACTGTTACGGCAGGAGTCATCTTAACAACATCTGGACTGACAACACCGCCATTGGACTGCATTATTAGCAATTTACCATTGAAGTCTATCGAATCCAATTTTGAAGTAAGATTGTTTAGATAATCTGTTACTACCGGTCCGATATAGGCATTCACAGCAGTTGTACTTACCCTTTCATAAAATCTTATTGAAGGTAATACATCTTTTGAGGCAGTGACAAAACAGTCAGGGAACTCATTTTTAACAAAATCAAGTGCTTGAACTTCGTGGCTATTGTTAATAAAAGAATTCATAAAACAGATAGCAATTGCTCTAACTTTTTCTTCTTTGAATTTATTGCAAATTTGGTTTAATTCATTTATATCTAATGTTTTAAGAATATTTCCATCTGTATCGGTTCTTTCATCGACAGTAAGTCTCAAATACCTAGGAACCAAGGGAATTACATTTCGATAATGATTATTGTATTGTTCTTCGCGAACTCCACGTCTCATTTCAAGTGCATCGCGAAAACCTTTGGTGGTGATAAGCCCTGTTTTGGCTCCTTTGAGAGTTAAAAGAGCATTTGTTGCAACAGTAGTTCCATGAACAATAGTGTCAATAGAATTTATTAAATCGGAGAGGTTTAATCCAATAATATCTGATATATCACTTATTCCGGACAATACTGCAATTGATGGATCAGATGGTGAAGATAAAGTTTTATGAACTGTTGTTTTACCAGCAGATGAAATCAAAATAAAATCAGTAAAAGTTCCACCTACATCAATTCCGAGTTTATATTTAATCGAATGATTCATTTTTTCCCTTTGTTAGCAGTAAGCACCTGAATATAATTTGAATAATTTCTCATCTCGCGAATCGGAATTATCAAATAGAGTAATTATATTTTCTAAAATTTCATTGTGCTTTTCAATTGGTATCATAAGACCAGCCAAGACTGTATAATATAGATCCTCTTGAGAGATTATATCTTTATTTTGCATTCTCAAAGCGTAAATATTCTCTGTAAGTCTTAGATTTTCTTTAAATAATTGAATTGAATGATTCAGATTAGTTGAAGTGATTTCAACATTATTGATTTTATTAATTTCACGTAAAATATCCAACACAAAATTATGATTTAAAATATCACCGATAATCGTTTGAAAATACTGGGGAAAATTTATATATTTAATAAATTTTATACTTTCATTACTTTTATTAAGTGATTGATCATTTAATAAATGACCACACATAGATGGAAGTATAAATCCATCAAAATCCTCAATAGTTGATGACTGGCAGACTTGAAAAAAGCCATCGAATAAATTGCAATTATAATTTGTTGAGTTATCCTTATCAGAATATTCACTATATTTAGGATACTTTGTTTCATCGCTTATTAAGCCTACTGCAAGACCATTAACTGCGTGGATTATTTCACGAGGAAAATAATTTGGAACAATTCCAACGAGAACTCTGTTTTCACCTTCATTTTTCCAATTTTTTGCAAGAGTCAAATTTTTATCAAAAACAATGCTTTTACAGAAATCGAAAATATCTTTTAAATTATTCATTTTATACACTTTATAATAGTTGTTAAATTTTTACCAATCAATAGTTATATTTGGGAAAATTTCAATAATTCTTTCTTTTTCGTTCAATCCAAAATTATTTGAAGTTAAATCCATATAACTTAAATTCTTAAGATCTCCTATTCTATCTGGAAGTTTGCTTATATAATTTTTACCAAGAAAAAGATAATCAAGTTGTTCAAGATCGCAAATAGAATCAGGAATACTTTGCAAATTAGTATCCCTAAGATCAAGTTTTTTTAATTTCTTGAGGTTCCCAATTAAATCTGGCAATAATTTCAGTGGATTACGATCAATGGCTAACTGTTCGAGATTTTCCAAAAGACAGATATTTACAGGGAGAATTTCAATATCGTTATCACTTAATGAAAGTTGTTTCAAATAGATAAGATCAATTACTCTCTCAGAAAAAATAGTTATATTATTAGATTCGAGCCCTAAATATTCAAGTTTATTCAAGTCAAAAAGGGTTTCGGGCAGTAAATTCAGATTATTACCTTTCAAAATCAGATATTGTAAATTCTGAAGTCTTCCAAAATCTTTATCAAGAGAAATAATTTCATTTTTGTATAAACTTAAATATTTCAATTTAGAAAGATTGAGGAAACTCAACGGAAGAAATTCCAAAAGGTTTTTTTGAAGATCAAGCCATTCAAGATTTTGAAGATTCCCGAAATTACTGGGTAACTCTTCAAGCTGGTTATCACTAAGATTCAACTTTTTAAGGTTCCTTAAATCACAAATTTTCTTTGGAAGTTCATCAATATCTTTAAATGATAAATCAAGCATTTCAACCAGGATAGGATCTGAAAAAGCATTTTCTAATGAAGTAAAAATTTTCATAATTATTATATTAAATTAACAGAAACAAAACTTTCAACAAAATGAACATAAACTTAGCAAATAATTTGATCTTTGTAATTTTCTCAATTTTGTAATTTCATTGTAAAAATGAGTTGTTATTAAGGGTTAATTAATGTAACTTTGAGCACTCTCCAAAAGCTCTTTTTCTCTCATTCTGTACTTGTTTAAGAATCTAAAATTCCTTCCCGAGAGATCCTTCACTTTATTCATGGTGACATTTTTGAGCTTTTAACCTTAACTTTACAATCTTGATGAACTTTACAAACTTTATAAACTTATCAGGGAAGGTAAATGGCTCCTTCCGGGCACTCATCCACACAGGCGCCGCATTCCTCACACAATGCTTCTTCAATTTTGGCTTTACCATTCACCATTGAAATAACTTCCGGTGGACAAGATTCAAGGCAATCTTCACAGCCTGTACATTCGTCTAATTTAATTTTTGGGATCATTGCTCTATCCAGATTCTTCTCAAACAACAGTCATCGCCGTCAGGAAGAGAATTAGTTGTCTCAATGCGCACATTGGTAGCTAATTTCTCGTTCATAAATTCTACAGTTTTAAAATACCAATTATCGCATCCAGGGCGATCTTCTGCCAATAAACCGAGATTTTTATGCCAATCGAACCATGGGCAGCCATCATGACGGACAAAATATTCATCTACTCCGTCACCTTTTATTAATTTTGCATCTTCACCCATAGTTATACTACTTTTTACTACTGATTCAGCTATTTGCATTGGCAGCGATTTATCTTTATCAAGCATCTTTAGATAGGCATTAGCAGTATCTCTTGCAGAAACTTCCCACATTTTATTAACAATTTCAGTAGTATCAAGTTCAGGTACTAATTGTCTGCATGCTTCTCTCCATGCAAAATGCTGAGCACGGGCTATTCCGCAAAGAATTTTAAACTTTTTTTCGATTGGTATTTCAATTGCCATAAACAAAAAACTCCATAAAATTTAAGAAAAAAATTGATTCATACAAATTTAAGAAAAACCATCTGTTTATGCAATGTTTTTGTTCGTTTGTTAAATTTCCTTTTAGTATGTTTTAAAAATATACTTCCTGTTTAAGGCTTTGTTTTAAAAAATATCCAAATAAATTGTATAAACTTGAAATTAAGAGTCATTCACGCGCATGAGACTGTGTGAAAACTACCTTTTCTTGTCCATTCCTGCATTCGCAGAAATGATAGAAAAAAAACTTCATTAAAAAATTTCTTTTGACTGAAAGATTGTTTTAGGAACAGATACTAAGCATTTGTGATTATCACAAAAAGAATTTCGATATAATCTTATTCCCAATAGTATATTTTATCTTAAATTGCATTCTTTGTGAATTTTAAACAATAATTTATTAAATATTAATTCTTATGAAGACTATTCTTTCTTTTGAGCAAGCTTTAGCTCTACCTTATGCAAGTCAACGTTTTAAACATCTCGGCTGGCGGGTAATTCGGCTTGAATCAGCAGTTGGTGGGGGAGATCCCAATCGTTATATTGGCAATGATACCGGCGTTAGTGATTTACATTCCTATTTCATCGCTCCCAACCTTGGTAAAGAAGCTATAACTATAAATTTGAAGTATCCTGAAGGACAATCTCTTTTAAAGAAATTAATTAAAGAATTAAATGTGGATATATTCCTTTGTAACACGCTCCCAATGCGATATAAACAACTTGGGATCGATTACGATTCATTGAAAGAATCTAATCCTGATTTGATCTGGTGCGGTATTTCAGCTTTAGGGCCTGATTATCCTGATGTTGCCGGATATGATCCTGCACTTCAGGCAATGACCGGATACATGCACCTGACGGGCGAGCCAGAGCGTGATCCTATGCTGTGTGGCTTACCGATTGTTGATCTTAAGGCTGGTGACGAGGCTTTCACTCAGGTTATTCTTGCACTCTACGAACAGCAGTATAAACCTGGGGGCAAAGAAATTTTTATATCTATGGCTCAATGTATGACTTCTTGGCTGATAACGGCACTGCCAGAGCTTACTTTCAATCCGAATAACTTTGATAAAATTAATCGTTGTGGCAATGAGCACAGAAGTTTTATTCCATGTAATTGTTATCCCACAAAAGATGGATATGTCTATCTTGCCATTGGCAGCGACGGACAGTGGGAAAAATTTGTAAAAATTTCAGGTTTTGAACATTGTTTTACCGAGGAACGTAAGCGGAACGCAGGTCGGAAAGCTGATAAAGATAAAATTTATGATGATATCAGACAGGGAACCCGTAATTATACAAGCGAAGATTTCCTAAAGGTTTGCCTTGAGAATAATTTAGCTGTCTCTTCAGTAAACACAGTACAGGACTTATCTAAACTCGATTTTGTGAAGAAAATTATGATTCAGGGAACTCTTCCGTCAAACAAAGAAGCAACATTATTTCCTGCTCCAATGATAACTGATTATTTGGAATCTGTCAACCTGAAACTTGGTCCTGCTCCACGGCTTGGTGAACACAATGAAAGAGTTTATACTGAAGCAGGGCTATCAGTGAGCGAAATAGAGGAATTGAGAGTCAAAGGAGTGATATAATGATACTAATTATTAATCATTAATTGGAAGAAGACTGAAATTTCAGAATCATTTATTAATTTATTATTCTTATTAAAGATACATTTCTTCAGCTAATTTTTTTCCGGTAAAAGTAGAAAAGTTTTTTTCAATATGCTTACCAAGCCGCTCTTTATCTTCAAGGAAAGTTAATTCATCAGCAATGTTTACTAATGCGTCTGCTTCCCATATTACTTGAAAATCAAGTCCGTCAATTGCTGACATTGTATGGTGGTGGCCAACAATATAAGATACTCTTTCTATTATTTCCACTGTAACATTTTGGTATTGTAGTATCCTCTGAACTACAGCTGGTCCCTCTAATTCTTGGAATTTACCTTTTTTGGAGCCGTGCTTGATAAAAGCCTGTGTAGAGCCAATATCATGTAAAATTGCAGCTACTCTGATTAATTCAGATGTATTCTGATCAATATTTTCACCTTGAATAATCTTTTGGGTAAACTCATAAACTTTGAGAGTGTGGTCAGACCACCATGGGTCTGACTCAAACTCTTTTTTCATTTCTGAAATGATGTAGGATAAGAGTTCATGATGAACATTTATATTTGTATGGTTACTCAAAAACCGCCGTGGATCATCTTTAGTAAATAGAAACTAAGTGCCGCCATTATTCCTGATAGTGGAATGGTGACAATCCATGACATGACTATTCGCATTGCTAATGTCCATTTAATGCTAGAAGCATGAGTTGTTACTCCGACTCCAATGATTGAACCGGCGATGGTATGAGTTGTTGATACAGGTATTCCAAGATATGTAACAAGAAACAAAGTGGCTGCACCGGCTGTTTCAGCGCAAAAGCCGTGTACTGGTTTGAGTTTTGTCAGTTTCATCCCCATAGTTTTTACTATCCGCCATCCACCCATCGCTGTGCCAATACCCATTGCAAGGTTACAAGATAATATAATCCATGACGTTCTGGGATTACTAAATGATAATGCTGTGTCTGGTGCAAATATACCTGCTGCAACAAAAACAGCAAGAATAATACCCATTGTTTTCTGAGCGTCGTTACCACCGTGCCCGATAGAATATAGAGCAGCAGAAACTAATTGCCCCTTTCGGAAAATCTGATCGACTTTGGCTGGTTTAAATTTCCTGAACATCCAGTAAATGCCTATCATAACTCCGAAACCAAGGAGCATTCCCAAAAGTGGTGCAATCGGAATATATTCGATTGTTTGAGTTATTTTAGGTATATTAACAACACTTGTACCTTTATAAGCTATACCAGCTCCGGCTAATCCACCAATTAAAGCATGGGATGAACTTGTTGGAAGTCCCCAGAACCAAGTTAAAATATCCCAAATGATTGCTCCGATTAGTCCGGCTAATACAACATAAACAAACGCCGGATCTTTAGCTTGTATATTAACAATTTTAGAAACAGTGTTTGCTACCTTGGGTTCAAAAATAAACATTGCTATAAAGTTGAAGAAAGCAGCCCACATGACTGCGAAACGTGGGGATAATACTCTTGTTGAGACAACAGTGGCTATTGAGTTTGCAGCATCGTGAAAACCGTTGATTACATCAAAAGCAAGCGCTATTGTTACGCTTATTATAACAAGAATCCAGATTGTATCCATATAATATTCCTGATTTTCAAATAAAGATTGATAAAATTATTTATTATCATTGAGATAGTTAAAATTGAGATCAACCTTATGAACCGGCGATGACAACTCTTTCGATGATATTGGCTACTTCTTCGCTTCGGTCTATAGCGCGTTCTAATTTATCATAAATATCTTTCCATTTAAGAATCATTACTGCATCGGTATCGTGGAATAATTTTTTGATTGCAGCACGGTAGAGGCCATCGCCTTCGGATTCGAGTTCATGGATGATTAAACATTTGGTTACTGCTGCCTCTGCGTTTTTCATTTTGCGTAGTCCTTTTACGGCTTCTTCCACTTGAAGGGAGCATTTCACTATTAAGGCAGACATTCCTTTAGCTTCAGGAAGTATTTCGGTGATTTCATACAACTCTAACCTTGAAATTGTTGCATAGATAGAATCGACAATATCGTCCAATCGTTTGATCAAAAGATGGATGTCCGCTCTTTCAATCGGAGTAATAAATGTTTTTTGGAGTGACTCTACACATCGGTGAACTACGTTATCGGCTTGATGTTCTATGTCTTTTAGTTTAACTGCAGTGGCTTCTAATGTAGATTTTCCACTTACATAGGAATGCAGTTCATTTGCGGAGAGGTTTATAAAAGTTGCAATTTCCTCGAACAGGTCGAAAAAGCTGTATTCGTTAGGTAGTAGCCGACGGAACATAAATTACTTTCAAATATTAACAAAAACTTAGTTCAAAATTAACAAAAAAAATGGAATTAATAGTTATGAGTTCAATTAATTCTAATCAAATCAATTATGCTGTAAGGTTTAGTATTAGAATCCTAATGGCATTTGATTAGTTGAATTTTTTGGCTTACTATTTGCTTGATTGTTATTTTGAAATGTGGGTATAAAATGAATTTAGTAAACTTAAGCAAACAGTTTCTGGAATATTGCAGAGTGGAGAAAAACTTTTCTCAAAATACAGTTATTGCTTATTCTTATGCTATAAATCAATTTATAGATTTTTTAGAAGATTCATTTTCATACATACCCGTGGCAACTGAAATTAATGCAGCTGATATAAGACCATTCTTAGGCTGGTTGCATGATTTGGAGCTTTCAAAAGCTACTCTAAAACTTCGCTTATCGGCTATCAAATCATTTTTTAAATATCTGTTTAAAAAAAACATCATTGTAACGAATCCCGCTTCTGCTGTGAGTTCACCGAAACTTGATAAAAAACTTCCAACCTTTCTTATGGTGGATGAAGTAACGAAATTAATAGAATCATTCGATATAACAAAGCCCGACGGTGCCCGAAATGCTGCTCTTGTTGAGCTTCTTTACGGCTCGGGACTACGAATTTCCGAAGCACTCAATTTAAATATGAATGAAATTGATTTTTATCAGAATCTTGTTAGAGTGGAGGGTAAGGGGCGTAAACAGAGGATAGTGCCTTTGAGCGGGAAATCTTTAATAGCATTGAAGACATACCAAAGTTTAAGAAGCTATATCACCGACAAACAAAAAGATGCAAATGCACTCTTTCTTTCGCATTCTGGGAAAAGATTAACACCTGCAATGGCATATTATATTATTCACAGTGCTATGGCTGGTAAAACAGAATCTACAAAAAGAAGTCCTCATGTTCTCAGGCATTCTTTTGCTACTCATTTAATGGATAATGGCGCGGATATTAAATCTGTTTCTGAAATGTTGGGACATTCTTCGCTTTCCACAACCCAAGTCTATACTCATCTCTCAATTGAAAGATTGCGAGCTGCATATAATCAGGCTCATCCCAGAGCGTAACGAGTATAAACTATATAACTTAATAACTTTCAACTAAAGAGTAGGGGAGACTCTGAGTTAAGAATCGCCCCTACACTATATCATTAAGAATTAAAAGTTTAGAATTAGTGGATTATGGATATTTTCTCAGTTAATACTAATCCTTTTACTTTGAGTGAAAGAATATATATTCCTGATTTTAACCCATGTTTAGCTGCATCTATTTTGAATTTATTCATTCCTTGGTTTAATTTATTATCTAAAAGATTAGCGACAACTTTACCCTGAATGTCGTATAAAATAACTTGCGCAAAATTGTCTTCAGGTAGATAGAAACTGACTTCACAGTTTTCATTTGCAGGATTTGGTACGGGAGAATATAAAACATATCCGTTGGATGAATTTTCCTCAACCAATGTAAGGTTATAATAAGTTACACTTACATCAAAATTTTTAGAAGTATCGGATCCACATGTATTCTTTATTATACATCTGTATAAACCGGCATCTGCACTTGTTATAGTGGCTTTAGTAAAAGTTTTTGTTGTAGCACCGGCAATATCAATATTTTTGAATTGCCACTGGTAGGTATAGCTTGGGTCATCGATAATATCACAAACTAAACTTAAATTTTTACCACTCTGGGCTGTTAAAGCAGAATCAACATAATTAGGATAATTGGGGGTTTTCAAGGTTGTCAGATTTGCATCTGAAGTTTTGGCCTGGATATTTCCGGGATTGATCGTAATGAATAAATTATATTTACCAATATCTGAACTTTGCACACTTTTAACTGTTAATTGCTTGGTTGCTGCACCACTTATGCGTGCTCCATCGGTCAGAGGGATATTATTCCTATTCCATTGGTAAACAACAGTTCCTGTTCCTTTGATAGTCGCATCAGCAGTAAATATTGCGTCTTTTCCTTCGCAGGATGCGGCATCAATTGGGTTCAAACTAATTTGTACAGATGGTTTTTCAGTTAATGTACCTTTTGCTGTTGTATTAGAACCGCAAAGACTTGTAATAACAGCATAATAATCATTTCCTAAATCAGTGATTGCAACATCTTTTATAGTCAGTAAAGATGATTTTGTTCCGGCATATTTATTATTATCAGTAAGCGCTGTAGTACCGCGATACCACTGAATTGATGGCTGATATAATGGTGGTAAAAAGTTAGCATGCAATTGGAAATCAAATATAGCACCTTCACCCAAACTTGCAACAGCATTGACAGGCTGACGCTGTATAGATGGTGTCATACCTACATAAAGCGGCATTTCATCGGTATAAACAACATTATCATAAGGGAAATCAGTAACTTTACAACGATAAATTCCAGAATTCTGATAATCAACATTTGTTAGTATCATTGAAGGATTTGTCTGTCCAGCCAGATCCACACCGTCTTTTTGCCATTGGTACTGTAATGTAACGCTCTGAGCAGATGTTGGAACCATGAAGAAATTTACAATAGAGCCTTTGCAGCCGTACTGAGAGTATGATTGTTTTTTAATTTGAGGATCATCAGGTCTTGTAGAAAATGAATAAGACGGACTCCATGCAGTTGTATAGCCACCTGAAGTTGATTGGACACGCCAATAATATGTAGTGTATGGTTTAAGAGTGTAATCAGTCATATTAATTGATGATGAAAGAAGATTTTGTTTATCATAGATGATATTTGAAAAATCTATTTTATCAGATACCTGAAATCTGTGATAATTCACACATAATGGATTTGACCATGCAAATGAAGGATTTAATTTTACACTAATTGCTGTATTTGCAGGAGAATTTAAAGTGCTAACAGGAATGGCAAAGCTTATTCTAAAACTCATCGTTGAACTGCTATAGGAGCTTACTTGATCTAAAAGTAAACCTCCGGCAGCACCGGTTGAAAGAAACGATGATGGGTTTGTTGCATCATTTATTTGTGTTCTTCCGCTTTCAAGGCTGAAAGCAGCATTGGCGGGTGTTCCATTTACAGTAGTAGTTCCGCCAGGGCGGTAAATATATACTTCATCAGGAGGACCAGATGCGTTTCCGTCACCTGCAGCAGTATTTATACGATAAACGAGTAATCCTTTACCAGGTATAAGAGATTCGTATAAACCTGTATTCTGACGATATTCAACATAGAAATATTCTGTTGCTGAATTTGGTGATTTTATTTTAAAAGCATTATTTGTTGGAGAAAGTAATGAATTGACTGTATAAGTGCCGCCACAGGTAATTTCAGGGATTGATGAAATCCATTTTCCATATTTCCATTTCATAAAAGCGCCCATATGTTGTGGGGCATCATTTTCCATTAAATCCCAACCATCAGCTGGTTGAATGCCATTCCCAACATAATGGTATAAATCCGGGGCCCCAAGTGAATGGAACATTTCGTGGCAAAGTACACTGACAGCACGTGACTGATAAATCCATGGGTTCTGTATAAAGAAATTATAATTCCAGATTCTTTTACCGTTAATTTTGACATCATAAGTATAAAGTGCCCACATGTGTGGCCACAGAAGGGAAGCCCAGGCATCATTTGTTCCTTCAACATAGAAGGCAACATTATCAATTAATCCATCGTTGTCATTATCTATGATCAAAGAAACAGGTACTTGGCTTGAAACGGCATTAGCAGCGCTTTTCAATAAGTTATGTTCACGATAAGTCAAGGATGAATCATTTGTATAACCAATAGTATTAGTAACGGAATAAGGACTATAATAATTTCTTGGATGGGAATCCTGAAACGAAACTATCGTAGAACCGCTTGCAATGGGATAGAATGTAGTTTTTATCTGCAATTGATTGTATGAAACTTCTTTATAAAAATTAAACATACTCGATGTATTCGGATTGTTAAATTGATTATCTAAAAAACTTGTTTGATCTGTCCATTCTGTTTGATCAGAAAACCGAATAAAGATTACAAGATTATTAATTAATCCAATATTCGAAGTTTGAATTTGGTTATTTGCTTTGTTAATTATTGGTTTCGGTGGCATATCAAATTTATGAAGTCGCATCTGAAGCTCTTCGTCAGAGATACGCAGCCCTTTAGGGATTCCCAAAGTTAGTGGATTGACTGTTCCAAAAACAAAATTAGAAGAAATTAATTTACCGTCCGATATAATAGCATAGCAATAGTAGCCGGTCTTAGGGTTTTGAATAATTGTATAATTATTTGCATCATGCAAGTAATTATAAATTTCATCACCGCTTGCATAAATGTTTATTTGTTCGCCATTTGGCTGGCTAAGAGCCATAGGTATGTTTTTCATGAAAGCAGCATTCAGTGAAGAGCTAACAAAAATGAAAAATAATAAAGGAAGAAATAATTTGTTGATTTTCATTTTAACACCTAAATTTTTATTAAATTGTCTAAAGAACAGAGTGCAAATTAATAAAAATGAGTTAAATAATAAAAAAAGTTAAAAAAAGATCAAATTATTTTTAAAAGTGCTTGCTATTTCATTTTTTTTGATTATATTGCATTTGTGATTGATTGGTTTTTGTTTTTTTGTTTATTCTGCTGAACTACATCCTCCAATTTTATCGAGTTTTTTGTAATAGATAATTATCCTTGCTATAATTCATTTTTTATTATACCACAAATAATTATTAATTGTTTATTATCCGCTAAGTTGGCGGTTTGTTTTATTTTTTATTTTGGAGTTTTTTTATGATGTCAATTTACGTCGGAAATTTAAGTTTTAAATCATCCGAGCAGGATTTACAATCCCTTTTTGAACGCTACGGCAATGTCGATAGTGTTAAAATCGTTTTAGACAAAGAAACCAAGCGCCCACGCGGTTTCGCATTCGTTGAAATGGATCAAGAAGTTGGTCAGGCAGCTATTGATGGTCTCAATGGCACTATGTTAGATGGCAGACCAATCAAAGTTAATGAAGCAAAGGGACGTGCAACAATGTCCGAAGGACCAAGAAGAAGAGATAATTACAATAGAAGATAATAATCCTTAGTTTTCTTATCGCTATTTATTTTTGGATTTTACTTTAATTCAAATTTGAAGATTATGATATTTAAGTTCTTTTGAACTGTTTGTCGAAGTCTTCAAGTTTGAATTCTAGTATTGTTGGTCTTCCATGTGGACATGCATAAGGCATTTCGCATTTAAATAAAAGAGTAATCAATCCTTTCATTTCATCAAAAGTAAGTTTATCTCCAGTCTTTATAGCATTTTTACATGCGAAAGTCGCAGCAAGATTATCTCTTCTTGTGCTTGGTCTAAATTTTTCGTAACTTTCAAATACTTCTAACATTTCCGTTAAAGAATGGTCTTCCTTTCCTGCCTTGACATCCAAAGGTATTCCGATAAATTCAAGAGTATCATCATAAATATTAAAGTTGAAACCAAGGTTATCCAAGTCCTGTTTTAGTTCATTTATCAAAGACATTTGCGTTGCCGAAAAGCGCACCCTGAGCGGGAAAAGAAGCGATTGAGATTGTTTCATTTCTTTATTCATCATAATTAAAGCCTTTTCATATAATACTCTTTCATGTGCGGCATGCTGGTCAATTATCATCATTCCAGTTTGGGTTTGCAATATTATATATTTGTTATGCAATTGCCAATATTCAGGATGAAATGATAAATCTATTGATGAATTAGAAGTATAAGAATCATTAGTTTCTATTGTAACTTTATCGGATTTAGGTTCGTCTGACCGCCCGAAAAGCGCATCCATTGACCTTAAATCGAAATTATGATTTTGACCGGATTCCTTTCTTGCAAAATCAGGTTGATAACTATTATATTTATTGTTACTGCTGGGGCTGTATGGATTTTGTGATATTATCTCTCCGGTTGTTTTATTCACTATCATGAAATTCTCTTTATCAGAACTATTTGATCCGATAGTTTGGAATGGATTCATAGCTGTCTGCTGGTCAAATTTCACTTGTGGAATTGCTCCAGTCCTAATTAAACTCTCATTTATAGCTTTATGAAGACTACTATATAAAAATCTATCATCTTCAAATTTAACTTCATTTTTTTGTGGGTGAACATTTACATCAACTTGTTCAGGATCAATTTCAATGTTAATAATAAAAAAAGGTTGAGCTTTTTCAATCAGATGTTCGTAAGATGATATTATAGCATGGCTCAAAGCCTTGTTTACTATCGGTCGTTTATTTAAATATATATATTGATTAGCTCTTGATACCTTTGAGTTTTCATTAAATCCTGTATATCCTGAAATTTTCAATATCTCATTCTGATAGTCAACAGGAATTAAATTCTCACGGGATTTATCACCTAACAAATTTATTATCCTCACATTCTGAGTTTCAGGTTTTACGTCAAAAATCATATTATCTCCATCATAAAAAGTAAATCTTTTATCAAAATGGATTAATGCAATTTTTAAGAATGTATCAGCGATATGTCGAAATTCAGTTAAATTGGATTTTAGAAATTTTCTTCTTGCAGGTACATTATAGAATAAGTTTCTAACAAAAATTTGGGTACCCCTGACAGTATTAAATGGCTGTAGTGTTGCTTCTTTCAGTGGTTCGGAGACAAGTTGCCAGCCATGGTCATCACTTGCTGTTCTGGTACGTATTTCAAGAATTGCAACCGATGTAATCGAAGCCAAAGCCTCGCCACGAAAGCCAAATGTCATAATTTTTTCGAGATCTTCGGATGTTCTTATTTTACTTGTGGCATGTCTTTTTATTGATAATTCAAGATCACTTCGATTCATACCTTCGCCATTGTCAACTATATGAATCAATTGTTTGCCAGCATCTCGAATAACTAATGCTATACTATTTGCAGAGGCATCAAGTGAGTTTTCGATTAACTCTTTTACCACAGATTCAGGACGTTGAACAACCTCACCTGCTGCAATCTGATTTGCAATGAAGTCTGGTAAGATTTTTATTTTATTTTCGCTAAGTTGCATTTTAAATTAAGTTTATGAGTAAAGTTTTAAAATATAAATTGTTAAAAAGATTAATTCGATTGATAATTTTCATATTGACTTTTTATTTTCGTATATATTTTGTTTATTGTTTGTATATGGAAAAATAAAATGAAATTATTTTGGCTTATAGACGTAAATACAGATTTTTACTATTGTATTTATGAATCTAATATCTAAATTATCTGATATATTTATGTTCAGGAACCGAACTATTGAGGATAGCTATACAACCGATCCACAGGTAACTGTCGGGTCAATCGTTATGGGAGCGCTTCTTCGTATTGTTTTGGTACTTATTATCAGTTTTATTCTTGCTTCTTACTGGTGGTTTCGTGAGTATTGGTGGATGAGTTTTTTCATACTTTGGTTTTTTGCGGTTTATCCTGCTTATAGACAGTATCAGGGCTTTAATACAAGCATGGATGATATAAAGGAATCTACTCTTTGTGGTTCTTGCAAGCATTTTGATTCAACGAGCCAGTTTTGCATGAAATACAATGAACACATGAGTAAAGATTATATCCCATGCGAAGGTATGGACTGGGAACCATTTAGTTAGTTGTTAATTATTAATGATTAGCGATAAAGGATTAATGAAAGAAAAAATGTACTTTAAAAACTTTATAAACCCTACAAATTTATGAATTACGATATTGCTGTTGCTTATAGAATTTATCCTAAAATTTCAAAAAATCCTGCTGTTTTCCCTGATGATAAGTATAAGTTATCAGAGTTATGCCTTAAATCTTTTAAAAGCTCATTAGGCGCTCTCAGATCAAAAATATGGTTTATTTTAGACAATTGTCCTGCAGAATATAAATCTCTTTGTCTTTCGGTTTTTGATGAAAAGGATTTGGTCTTCATCGAACCTAAGGGAGTTGGAAATGCAGCCACTTTCGGAATGCAAATGGATATATTATCTCAGCAAAATGATAGCGAATATATGTTTTTTGCCGAAGATGACTATTTCTATTTACCTGATACTTTTTCAGAAATGCTGAATCTTATAAAATCCTCTCCAGATGTACATTTTGTTACTCCTTATGACCATGATGATTACTACAATTTGAAATTACATTCTTCAAATTATAAAATTATTTACCATCAAAAAAGACATTGGCGTACTGCCGCGAGTACTTGCATGACTTTTTTAACAAATAAAAAGATTTTGGCTCAGTCATCTTCTGTTTTCAGAACTTATACCAGAAACAACTATGACAGCAGTCTTTGGATGGCTCTGACAAAAGTAAATATTTTCAAACTTTCGGTAATTTTTCATGATTTTTTTCATCATTCAAGTTATTTTAAAACTTATTTGAAATTATTTTATCATACATTCTTTCAGGCATTTTTTGGTAGGAAGTATTCTCTTTACGCTCCTATACCGAGTCTTGGGACTCACCTTGAAAAAGCATTTCTCGCACCGGGAATTGATTGGAATACTGAATTTCAAAAAGATCAATAAAATTAATTATATGTTGAAAACTTTTTTTTTACTCTCTTGCCAGTTTAAAAAAAAAATGCTAATTTTGAATCTTGTAGTTTGATAATTTATGAAATTGGAGGTAAAATGGCTCTTATAATAACTGAAGAATGTATCAACTGTGGCGCTTGCGAACCCGAATGCCCGACAGAATCAATCACATCAGGCGATCCTGTGTATGTTATCGACCAAGATACTTGCGTTGAGTGTGTAGGCAGTTTCGACGAACCACAGTGCGCAGCAGTTTGTCCTGTTGACTGTTGTGTAAAACCGTAATTTGCAATAAAATTATTTTCTTTGCCGGTATATTAGTTATATCGGCAATTTTTTTATTTCTATCTATGTAAATCCAATGTTTCAGGGAATAATCAATATTAAGGATAAAATAATTATTGAGAAAATTTTCTCTCCTGATTCCGTTGAAATTACTATTAACGATTCTCGCTATGAATTTCCAGATGCATGGATTTATCCCGGATTCATCGATTCTCATTGCCATCTCCTCGGTCTTGGAAATAAGCTCTTAGGATTGACCCTCGATAACGAAACTTCCGAGCAAAACTGTATCGACTGCGTTCTTAATTACAAAAAGCTGTATCTTACTAACGAAGCTCCCTCAAAATGGATTCTCGGTCGCGGTTGGAATCAGGAACTTTGGCAAAATAATCAATTACCCTCCAAACTTACGCTCGATTTTCATTTTCCCGACACTCCTGTTTGCCTTACAAGAGTCGATGGTCATGCTGCTTGGGTCAATTCCACCGCTCTAAAATTGGCTGGGATCGATAAATACACCGAAAATCCTATCGGGGGAATCATTCATCGCGATCGGAATAACGAACCCACTGGTATTTTAATCGATAATGCTCTTAATATCATCAATGCAATCATTCCTAAGCTTAGTTCCGATACTCTGCTGCGTAGTTTTTCCGTTGCTATGGACGAATGTGCTCGAATAGGACTCACTGAAATCTATGATATGGACTTTAACATCAATCATGTGCCCATTCTTCTCGATATGGCCGAGGATAAAGAGCTGAATATCAGAATTAATACCTTTATTAAAACTACTGACGGCAAATGGAAGGATTCAGATGTTCGTCCGCTGTTTAGTTCTTACTTTAATATTCTCGGAGTTAAGTTTTACGTGGACGGTGCTCTCGGTTCTTACGGTGCTGCTTTGAGTCTGCCGTATTCCGACAATCAATCTACGCTCGGACTCATCGTTGTGGATCCCGAAACTTATGAAAATGATCTCTTTTATGCTTGTCGTAAGGGGTTTGCCATCGCTACACATGCTATCGGGAACGCTGCTGTGAAGTTTGTTCTTCATCATTACATCAAACTTCGCAAAAAAGGCTTCACAAATATCCTTCGTATCGAACACGCTCAACTTCTGGATCCCGAAGATTTGCAACTATTCAAAGATTATTGCATTTCACCGTCCGTTCAGCCCGTTCATTACGTCAGCGACTTTGAAATGGCAAAAAAACGTCTCGGAACAAACCGTAATATTCTCGCTTACCCGTGGAAAAGTTTCCTTAATAATAATATAATCTTCTCTTCAGGGTCGGATTTTCCTATTGAAACGCACAATCCTTTGCATGGGATCGAGGCTTTGGTGCGTCGGCAGCCCTCAGATTCTCATCAAGAGCAAATTAATCCCGAAATATTATGTATAGAAGATGCTATTAAGACTTATACTTTATATCCGTCAATGATACATAAATATTCAAGTAAACGCGGTTCACTAAATATCGGTTTAGCTGCCGATCTAACAATTCTCGACGCCAATCTATCGACCATAAAAAGCTCTGATATTTCAAAAGCCCGCGTCCTTGCCACATTTTGTAACGGCAAACCTACCTACATATCTAATTAATAATTACGAATTCTCAGATAAAGGAGAATTTGTATTATCGTACATGTATTAATCTTTGTATTAAATATAACTGTCGTTCCCGCACATACGTGAATCCCCGTCGGAATAAGAAAAGGGGATTCCTGCCTTCGCATCAATGACAACGAAAACAAATATGTCGTTCCCGTACATACGTGAATCCCCGTCGGAATAAGAAAAGGGGATTCCTGCCTTCGCATCAATGACAACGAAAACAAATATGTCATTCCCGCGCATGCGGGAATCCCCAACGGAATAAGAAAAGGGGATTCCTGCCTTCGCAGGAATGACAACGAAAACAAATATGTCGTTCCCGCACATACGTGAATCCCCATCTGAATAAAAAAAAGAAATATCTGCCTTCGCAAAAATGTCATCAAATAAAAAATAAAAATATTTTTAATTCATAGTATCAATTTCAAAATTATTTATTATATTAGCAGTGTTATAATTTGGAAAGTCTGACAATGCAAAAGCAAAATATAATAAACATCTAATTCAATCAATACAGGAGTGATTATGGAATTATTTCTAAACATTATCCAATTTCTGACAAGCATTGCCGTCGCAATCACAACGATCAGAATGTATTTCACAGTAAACAAAATCTGGAAGCGAAAAAGCGACAACGAAGTCTGCGCAAGCATATCAATCTTCGCATATTCACTCGCGATAATGGTTCATTTGCCAATGATGATTCGTTTTTTGTTCATCGATACCAAATTCGACGTAGCTGCCAACGAATTAATCAGTATCCTCGCGTATTTAATGATAATCCTAATCGGATCAGGGTTCTGGGTCAGAGAAAATAAGAAAGAAGGACTCTTTAAACTCATATTAAAAGCCTTGAAACTGGAACACAAAGAAAAAGGAGAGTTAGTTAAATCCATTACAAGACCATCCGGAGCCTCAAAGATCATAAAAATACTCCAAAAAGTTGCATCCTTAGACAATGATTTCAGTGATGCCGAAGTCAAAATCATATCTGACTTCGCAAATGGCTGGAACATCGAGTTACCAGACTGGAATATGTGGCGGCAGAAGGGTCAATCGAGTCTTCTTGATGTTCGTAACTCGCTTGAGGAATATCTAAACACTACTCCCCCGAATGATCAGGCAGCTGAGCTCATCGATCTTCTCGAAATTGTCATCAAAGCTGATAATGTCGTCTCCAAAGAAGAAGAACTCTTTCTCAGAGAAGCAACAGCTATCATCCGCAATTATGTAAGTCAGGATGAAACACAAAAAAGTTATTACGTATTATTAGTTCCACAAAACGAACAGCAAAAAAATGCTATTCATGATCTATTTCCGGAAGCCAAATTCGTTGAAAGACGTGGCGGAAATGTATTTGTCCGTGGCCAATATTATTCGAGACGTTTCGCAGAAGCAATTTGTACAAAATATATAGAACTTGGTCTTTTCACAATAACAGAAAGAGTCTAATGAATAAAATAAATAGACAGCGAAAACAAATATGTCATTCCCGTGCATACGGGAATCCCCGACGGAATAAGAAAAGGGGATTCCTGCCTTCGCAGGAATGACAACGGAAATGAATCTGTCATTCCCGTGCATGCGTGAATCCCCGACGGAATAAGAAAAGGGGATAGCGATAAAACAAAAACGTTCTTTGAAAAATGATTTATCTTCAGCGATTAATTAAAAGGGGATTCCTGCCTTCGCAGGAATGACAACGGAAATGAATCTGTCATTCCCGTGCATACGGGAATCCCCAACGGAATAAGAAAAGGGGATTCCTGCCTTCGCAGGAATGACAACGAATTTATATTTCCTCTTATCTTAAATAAAATGATTTATATTCCAATTATAATCATTATTATCAGTACTCTTAAAATCGTCAACCAACGACTTAAAATCGTCAACCAACGACTTAAAATCGTCAACCAACGACTTAAAATCGTCAACCAACGACTTAAAATCGTTAACCAACGACTTAAAATCGTCAACCAACGGCTTAAAATCGTCAACCAACGGCTTAAAATCGTCAACCAACGAGTAAATATTGTCATCTAAACGATTGGATGACTCAAAAAACATTTCAGATAACAAAAAAAAGACTTTAGACGTGCTGTAAAACACGTTTGTTGACAATAAAATCAATTACGATATTATATATTATTCATTTGATATAGAAAAAATATATTAAGATATAGATAATTTTATTTTGTTTCATTTATTATAAAGGTAGGCTATCATGGCTTCAGGTTCATTTAAACGTAATTATAATTTAACCGACTCTGAGTTGGGTTTGTTTTCGCTTGAGTTATGTTCAAATATGACTCGCGATCTTAGTAATTTGGCTGTTTTTGGTATTACTTCTCTTGCAGTAACATCACTTCAGTCTATTTGTGTTTCATTTCAGAATTTACCAACTGATGAAGAGTATCGTGGCGATATAGAAATAGCTACGGCAGCTAAGAATGATCTTGCTTTACAGGTGAAAGATACTACGCGGGATATGGCTACACGTGTATCGATTAAATATGGTGCTAATTCCGGTCAATATGCACGTCTTGGTCTGAAAAACGTGAGTACCATGTCTGATGATACACTTATTGTTGCCTCAAGAAGGGTTATGAGGGTGGTTACTGAGTACAAAACAGATTTAGCCTCTGTTGGATTGACTCAGGGAATGATTGATGATTATGAGGATATAATTAATAGTTTTGAGGATGCAAAGATTACGCAGTTAGATAAGATTGCATTGCGTGAGACTAAGGTTACTGATCGTGTAAATAAAGGTAATGATCTATACGGTCATGTTACCGACTATTGCGATTTGGGTAAACGTGTATGGAACGGTGTTGATCCGGCTAAAGAATCAGATTATGTGATTTACGGTGCAAATGGTGGCGGTGGCGTATTGACTGCACCGACTAATTTTGTTTATAATTTCCATACAAATGATTTTTCCTGGGATGCAGTTACAAATGCAACGAGTTATCAAATCGAAACAAGTGATAACGGTACTGATTGGGCAGAGATATATGCAGATGCAGCGATGAATTTTAATTATATTCCGACTTCGGGTGTAGATAAATATTATCGGGTTCGCGCTCGTAATTCTTCTGGTTTCGGTGAATATGCTACTGAAATGCACTTTACTTATTACGATTCACTTTCATCGCCATCCGGTTTGACTTTAGGACTGACCGGTGCAATTCCTCCATTGACCATTCATGTTGATTGGAATACAGTTACAGGTGCAACGAATTACAAAGTCTATCGAAGTATTGTTAATACGGGTGGATCGGCTGGTACTTATTCTCTTGTTGATACAGTTGGTACGAATTCGTATTCAGAGGAGACAATTGAGGATAGGAGATACTATTATTACGTGATAGCTATTAATTCATATTTGGAATCTACGGCTTGTTCGGCGATGTTTGTGGATGTTCCGGTGAATCCGGCTTAAAGTTATGAGTTAGAAGAGGGATAATTAATGTAGAATGTAGAATTATGAATGTAAAATGGAAGAAAAAATCCAAAGGCTAAGAACTTATGGGAAATAGAAGAGGGATAATTAATGTATAATGTAGAATTATGAATGTAAAATGGAAGAAAAAATCCAAAGACCAAGAACTTATGGGAAATAGAAGAGGGATAATTAATGTAGAATGTAGAATTATGAATGTAAGAAAAAAAAAACCTTCCGAAGATTAAAAATCTTCGGAAGGTTGATGTAGGGAAATGTATTATAGATAAACTACTTGGAAGATCAGTTGATATGAAATATTAGTTAGATATCAATCTATAGGAATGCGACGGTTCCCCAATTATCTTCGGTGAAGTTTTCTTGGATCATGTCGTAAATATTTTTTTTATTGATGGAATCAACTTTTGCAATGGTAGCACTTGCTTCTTCTCTGATGCCAAGATATAATTCATTTTTAGCGAGTGTTTGCATTCTGGCAGAAAGACTTTCGAGTGACATGATAATGCTTGACTTTAATTGGACTTTCGCTCGGCTTAATTCAGTATCGGTTATCCCTTTGTCGAGAAGTTTTGCTATTTCTTGTTTGATTAATTTCTCTGTTTCGTCTAATTTCGAGCTATCGACGCCAGCATATATATAAAAGGCACCAATATCTTTGTATAATTGAATGGTGGAATAGATTGAGTAGGCATATCCGAACTTCTCGCGGATGTTCTGATTCAGTCGGCAGCTCATTCCGTCGCCAAAGATGACGTTCAACATTGACCAGAGATAACGTTCTCCTGAATCCATACCTTTTATTTTGCGTCCCATGAGGATATGAGACTGTTGGAATGGTTTCTTTTTGCGTTGGTCTTGCATTATTGTTTGCTTGATTGGAATATTTGTCGTATTGATATCAGGGAATTGAATATTTCCGCAACATTGATTCAACAGATCGGCAGCAATGTTGCTTGGAACGTTACCAGCGATCGATATAACGGTCTTATTACTCAAATATTCGCGACGTTGCATCTCGTATAGATCATCTAAGGTAATATTATTCAAAGATTTTTGCGTCCCAACGATAGGATTGCCAAGCGGATGCTTCCCGAACAGCATACGATCACCATAATCGAAGATTAGTTCTTCGGGATCGTCCAAGTAAGATTTAATTTCCTCTGCAATAACGAGACGTTCTTTGTCTAAATCGGAGGAATTGAATGCCGGTTGAAAGACTATTTTGGTTAGAAGCGAAGTAATTTCCTTAAATTGAGAAGATAATGCCCTTGCATAGAAACAAGTGAGGTCTTTTGTTGTGTAAGCGTTGGTATATCCGCCTAAAGACTCGAACGCTGAGGCTATTTGTTTGGAATTCATGCCTTTTGTGCGTTTAAATATGGCGTGTTCTAAGAAATGTGCGGATCCTTCTTTTGTGTTTAGGTCATTAACGGAGCCAGTGAAGATTGCAATCCCGATAGCAAAGGATTGAACGGATTTAACTTCTTCGTTAATGACGGTTAATCCGTTTTCTAAGGTTATTTTATCATATTTAACGAATCCAGATGAATCTATATGGCTATCAGTTATTTTATTTTTCATTTACGATTATGTTCTTTCAATTCAATATAAAAATTTTCGATCTCTTTTGCTAAATTATCCCAGGAAAAATACTTGATTGATTGCCTAATATTAGTCTGATAATCAATTAGTTTGTTCTCTGTAAAGTATTTATCGATGGCAGCCCGAAGCAGATGCACCTCTGGCTTTGTAATAACGATCCCGCAATTGTATGGTTCGATAACTTCCTTCAACCCACCGATGTCTGTCGATATAACAGGCAGCTCAAAATTATATGAAACGCCAACGATACCGCTTTGAGTAGCCGTTCGGTATGGCAGAACGCAAACATCGGACGCACTAAAGAACTCGTTGACTTCATTATCGGGAATATATCGGTTATGAAACTGAACTTTTTCTGTTAGATTATTTCTTTTGATGATTTCTTGATAAAAAATTTCATCTCCATAAACTTCTCCGGCGATTAGAAGATAATAATCGTCTGAATTTTTGAGAGCTTCTAACAAAATATCGAGACCTTTGTATTTTCGAATCAAACCAAAGAACAAAATAACCTTTTTATCGGGCGATATTCCGAATTTTTTCCGTGCTGTTTGTTTATCGATTTTATTACCAAAATGATTATAATTCGGATGATGATGATAAATATATTTAGCATCGGGCTTTAATTCCATAAGATCATCACGAACTTCATTAGCCATAGCAACAAAACCGTCGAATTGATTCAGAAAGAACTTAGTAAGCTGACTATCACCCGTTCGCGGTTCGTGTGCGGTAACATTTCCCAAAACACTGATATTAATAACACCATGTTTTTTCATAGAACGAGCCACCCAACCAAGAGAAGGAGCAAGAAAAGGCATCCAATACTTTGAAATGAACAAATGAGGCCTTTCAGCCAATATTTTTTTTGAAGCAGTGCAATAAGTAAGTGGATTTATCGAGTCTAAAATTCGTTGAGCGGGAATTTTATCGGCGCTGTCATTATCTGTAACAAATTGAGTAGTTCCTGGAAAAAGGAATCCGGGATACTGGCGAGAATAAGTGAAGGCTTTAATATCGTGACTTTTTTCCAGAGCACGATAGAGAGCGGCATTAAACTGGGCAATTCCGCCACGATAAGGATAAAAAGCTGATAGATATGCAATTTTCAATATACTTTTGTCTAAATTGTTTAAATTCTGTCTTTTACGAGTAATTGGAGGAATTCATTTCGCAAATTAAAATCATGAAGAAGAAGTCCGCGCATGACGGATGTTGTCATAATAGATTTTTCTTCGGGGCCTTTAACACCGCGTGCAATCATGCAATAATGTCTGGCGTTAATAACAACACCGAGGGCTTTAGGTTTGAGAATTGATTCAATATAGTCGGCAATTTGTTCGCCTAATTCCTCCTGAATCTGTCCACGGCGAGCAAACCAATTGACAATTCGAGATAATTTTGATAATCCGATGACAAAATCACCGGGTATATAACCAATAGCGCATTCACCGGAAATAGGCTGCCAGTGATGTGAGCAAACTGACATTAAATCTATACCCTTACTAATGATCAATTGATCGACACCCTTACGATTAGGGAAAACTGTAAGCTTCGGTGCAGATTCAAACCGTCCTCGGAACAGCTCGTTCACATACATTTTAGCAAGTCTTTGAGCAGTATGAGCACAATTAGGATCATTCTGAGAGATTCTCAAAATATCCATCAGTTCGATAAATTTCACTTGCAAAGCTTGAACCATTTCTTTGCGTTCATCAGCAGATAATGATTGATTGCCATTGGCATCAAAGCAAAGATTATCAGACTGATTAATCGGAGAAATGTTTTGTTCTATGTTTGTGTAATCTTTCAATAAATTAATTTTCGGATGTCACTTTAAGAGTATTTTCAGTATTATTGTTCAAGTTCAAGGAACGAAGTGCGTAAAGTTGATTTTTGGAAAAAGGAGGTAATTCGTCACCACGAATAATAATATCAAGTTCATCGCCATCTAAGATTTCACGTTCTAAAAGAATTTTTGAAGCTCGATGTAATAAATCCATATTTTCAGATAATAATTTTTCAGCAACATCGGATGCGTTTAGTAATATTTTCCTAACTTCATTATCAATAACCTGTGCTGTTTCTTCGCTGTGGTCACGAGGTTGTGAAATTTCACGTCCCAAAAACACTTCTTCCTGATGTGTAGCATAAGAAACCGGGCCTAAAACTTCGCTCATACCCCAATCGCAAACCATTTTCCTTGCAATAGCCGTAGCATGTGCAATATCGGAAGAAGCACCGGTAGAAAGCGAATCAAAAACTAATTTTTCAGCCATACGACCGGCCATTAAAGCAACCAATTTAGCTTCTAACATATCCTTTGGCAGCGCGTGGTAATCTTCTTTAGGTAAATAGGAAGTGAGTCCAAGTGCGCGACCGCGTGGAATAATCGTTACTTTATGAACTGGATCTGATTTTACTACAAGGGATCCAACAAGCGCATGGCCCATTTCGTGATAGGAAGTCATTTCCTTTTCTTTATCGGAAATAACCATACTTTTGCGTTCCACTCCCATTAAAACTTTATCTTTTGCATTTTCAAAGTCAAACATGGTGACTGAATCACTTGTACGGCGAGCTGCAAACAATGCAGCTTCGTTTACGATATTAGCAATATCAGCTCCTGATAAACCAGGTGTGCCTTTTGCAAGAGTTTCAAGATCAACATCCTGACCCAATGGAAGAGTTTTGACGTGAACTTTAAAGATACCTTCGCGCCCTTTAACATCAGGGCGATCAACAACAACTTGTCTATCGAATCGACCTGGTCTTAGCAGAGCTGGATCGAGAACATCGGGACGATTTGTTGCAGCAATAATAATAATACCGCTGTTTTGTTCAAAGCCGTCCATTTCAACCAGAAGAGCGTTTAAAGTTTGTTCACGTTCATCATGCCCGCCTCCTAAACCTGCTCCTCGATGACGACCGACAGCATCAATTTCATCAATAAATACTAAGCAAGGAGCATTTCTTTTAGCATTTTCAAATAAATCACGAACACGGCTTGCTCCAACTCCTACGAACATTTCAACGAAATCAGCACCGGAAATTGAAAAGAATGGTACTGCTGCTTCACCGGCTACCGCACGAGCTAAAAGAGTTTTTCCAGTTCCCGGAGGGCCTAATAACAAAACACCTTTGGGGATCTTTCCACCCAAACGTTGAAATTTCTTTGGTTCTTTCAAAAATTCGATTATTTCTTGTAATTCATATTTTGCTTCGTCAGCACCGGCAACATCTGCAAAAGTAATTTTAATGGCTCCATCGCCAGCAAGTTTTGCTCGTGATTTGCCAAAAGAGAAAATACCTTTTGTGCCCCCACCCATCTGCATGCGTCGAATAAAAAATACAAAAAATCCTAACAAAACTACCCATGGAAGAAATGTCATCATTATAGCCCAGAATCCGCCGTCACTGTTCTCATAAGTGATTTTAATTCCTTTAGTTTCCCAAATAGTTTCTACCTTTGAATCAATAACTCCGATTTTTGTTGAAAAACGATGAATCTCTAATGGACGGCCGTTATTGATTATCGAAATTTTTTCTTTCAAATCTGCACGCAATTCATAATCATTCAATTGGGATTTTAAAATTATTACTGACTTTATCATATCTTGATCGAGAAATCTCTTATATTCAGTAAAGGATATGTTAGGCTCTTCCTTCTGACTTACATTTGTGAACATATATGTAACAACAAGAGAAGCAATAATAATCAACCAAATCATCATATTGCGGCCAATGTTATTAGGGTCATTATTTTTTTTATTCATTCTACGCATTTCATCAAAAGGGTTTTTATTCTTTTGATTCCCATCGTTATCTGATTTATTTTTAGTAGCCATTTAATCTCCGAAAAATTTATATCTTTATTATTCCAATTGAGTATTGACGAATGAACCTCATAATCATTTGAAAATAAAATGAAAAACTATAATATTAAATTATTTTTTGATATATATACTAATGATATGTGCTTTTTTATTTATTAGTAAATTAAAGAATCCATCAAATATTAGCCAGAATGGCAATGGAAGAAATCTTGTAAACCAATAAGTTCGCATGATGTTAAGAAGTTTATTCCCAAAACTGAAATATTTTCTTTTTATTATTGAATTATCTGTAATTTTATTAAAAAAAGATTCATCTATTGAGTGCAGATGGGCGTTTTTTGGGGTTATATGATTACAGTGAATACATAATGAGTACTGAATTTTCTCTTTATATGGAGTAGAAATAATAAGCTGACCGCCGGGTTTGAGTATTTTCATCAACCCATTTATAAATTTATCGGGATTGACAATATGTTCTAAAATTTCCGAAGCTATTATACAATCAAAAGTATTTTGTTTAAAAGGAGGATTAAGCCCATCCATCGCTACTTGCAAATGATTTGGTGATAATACTTTTTTCCTTGCTTTCTGCAAATTAATTAAAGAAATATCAGATGAAATCACTACTTTACCCTTGGGGATTAATCCTTCAGCAAGCCAAGCATTGCCACAGCCAACATCGAGAAATAATTTACTATTTTTATTAATCTTTGATATAATATATTGACGGACTCTTCTTTCATCATCTTCCGTGGCTCTGTCAGCACGATCCTCGAAATAATCAAATTCATTGGCATCAATCGTATAATGTTTGATATAATTCATGCCAGATTCTTCTTGATTATTATTTTTAAGCAATAGGAGAGGTATTTCATCAATTAATTCAAAATTCATTTTACAACTTTTGCATAGCAGAGCGTTGGTTTGTAACTCAAACTCAGCATTACATTTTGGACAGCATAAAATTTCATAAAAATCAAAATCAGATTTCATATACACCACAATAATTAAACGAAATAATAAAAATGATTATTGCTATGATTCCGATTATCATTCTCCTTGTCCCAATTGATTGGCTATCTGCAACCGGCACGTGATCTAATTTTATAAAAACTTTGCAGATTATAGCCCAAACAAGCCAGCCGCCCCATCCTGAAAAGTACCATGGCGCAGCATTTTTAAATATTTTCAGATAAAATAAAACATAATCTTCAAAGAAAATTTTAAAGGGAAAGTTAATATCAGAATTTAAGAATTCAATTAAAAAATTTAATACTGCTCCAACTGCGATTATTATACACATCCACCAAAATATTCGTGAAATTATACTCTGCCAGCGGCCGAACATAGCATAAATTACATGACCGCCATCTAATTGACCGATTGGAAGCATGTTAAGCATTGTTACAAATAAACCAAACCAACCGACACATAAAAAAGGATAATGATAAATTTCGTTCATAGGTGGAACCCAGCCACCAGACTTAATAGCGAAAAATCCAAAAATTTCAAAAAGTATGTTAGAACCGAAATGCAGCCCAGTTTCAGGTATTTTATTAATAAAATGATACTCCGGGTGATAAATAAAAATTGATTCTGGTGAAGGCAGTGTAGCAAATCCATATACCAAAACTATCATAGTCGCCACAAATCCTGCTATTGGGCCTGCTACACCGATATCAAATAAAACTTTTCTATTTGTAAAGGGAGCACGAGTCTTAATAACTGCACCCATTGTACCAAATTGAGGAGCTCCCGGAACAAACATTGGAATAAAGTGGGGGAGAGTGCAATCAATTTTATGAATTCGTGCAGCTATATAATGCCCCATTTCATGGCTGCCTAAAACAAATATGATCAAGATAGAATAAGTAAGACCATAGTGCCAGTTCAGTAAATCGGAATAATCGCGACATGCCCACATTGTTCCTGCAATTGTAGAAGTAATAAATGTGATTATCAGCAATAGAAGCGGAATTACAATGTTTTTTAAATAAGGATTCTTTATTGGTATCAAATGATTTAAATTCATAATGTGTTTAAAGTCTATAAATGGAATGTGAGAACAGTTTATCATGTGAAATGTGGACTGATACTATCATTTGCGTTTTTCATTGTTAAAATTACCATCATGACGAAACACAATAAATCTGTTTTCTGTGAAAAATAATTTCCCTTTAAATCTTATCAATTCAGCTTTTAAGAATTTTTCAGCATCTGTTGCACTATGCTTCCAATCCTCGGATATTTTACCAAATGCAAATCTAAAGCCAGTTCTCAGATTTTTTACAAGTATTTTATGAAATGAAAATCGTTTATTTCTTTTCCCGTTCAATAAAATTGAGTAAAGAATTCCAAAACCTCCGATGATATCAATTAATGCTGTAAAAGATAAAGGTTTTTTAATAAACATTATGTGTTCCGGCAATGAGACTATACTTGCCAAAGTAGATAATAAAATAAAACCGATAAAAATCAAAATGAAAGCCAAGGTTGTCAGTGTATTAAATATTATTTTCATTTATAATTGAATAAAAAAAACAATAAAATTAGCCTTTTTTTCAATACCATAAAAGCCGTAATTTTGTATTGAAACATTCATTCATTATATTGGAGAAAATATGCCACAAACTTTGGTTCAGAAAATCTTGTCCAAAGCATGCGGAAAAGTCAAAGTTGAGGTCGGCGATGTAGTCGAACCACAGGTAAACTTGGCTATGAGTCACGAAAATGCGGCACTTGTTATTAATCAATTTCAGGAAATATTTAGCGGAACATCTCTGGAAGCCTACGTATGGAATCCAGATAAAATTGCAATAATTTTTGATCATCGTGTACCGGCAGAAAGCAAGAAAACAGCCACCAATCAGAAGAAAGTACGTACTTTTATCGAAAAACAAGGAATTACAAAGTTTCACGACATTAGAGGAGATGAGGGCGGAATTTGTCATCAGATATTACCGGAAAATGGTTATGTATTGCCCTGTTCGGTGATAGTAGGTACTGACAGCCATACTACAACTCATGGTGCATTGGGAGCTTTCTCTTTTGGTGTGGGAGCTACGGAAATGGCAACAGTATGGGCTTTGGGACGTATTATGAATATTGAAGTACCAGCGACTATAAAAGTTATTGCAAATGGCGATTTTGGGAAATATATCACATCAAAAGATTTGATTTTGTATCTGATAGGCAAATTAACCGCTGAGGGAGCCAATTTCAAAGTATTGGAATATACTGGCTCGACTTTTGAAAAGATGAATACATCAGCCAGACTTACTGTTTGTAATATGAGCGTGGAAGCTGGTGCAACTTCAGGAATTGTTCCCGCCGATACCGAAACAGTGCGCTATTTGAGAGATGAAGCTTGGTATAAAGGGAAATTGGATTTGGTTCAATCCGATTCTGATGCAAAATTCGATAGGATTGTTGAAATTGATACTGACAGCCTTGAACCACAGATTGCTTGTCCTCACACTGTTGATAATGTAAAACCTGTTAGTCAAGTAGAAGGAACCAAAATCGATCAGATCGTAATTGGTTCTTGCACAAATGGTAGGCTGGAAGATATAGAAATTGCCGCTGATATTCTAAGAGGTCATAAAGTCAGTCGTAATGTTAGATTATTGGTCTTTCCCGCCTCTGCACGCATTTATAAGCAAGCAATGGATAGGGGATTATTTAGTTCCTTACTTGAAGCCGGTGCTGTTATTATGAATTCCGGCTGTGGCCCTTGTCTGGGTATTCATCAAGGAGCTTTGGGTGACGGCGAACGTGCTTTGGCAACAACAAATCGTAATTTTAAGGGCAGAATGGGAAATCCGAGTTCAGAAGTATATTTATCATCTGCTGCAGTAGCTGCAGCAAGTGCTATAACCGGAGTAATAACCGATCCAAGAAAAGGAGGATATTAAAATGTTAAAAGTGACTTATAAATTTGAAGATGATATATCAACTGATATTATTTACCCTGGTCGCTATATGGCTACTGTTCTGCCATCCGAGACACCACAATATGCTTTTGATGATATTACAGAATTAAATAAAATTCTAAATAGTTCTGAGAAGCTAGAGATTCCATTAGTTATAGCTGGCAAAAACTTTGGCTGTGGCTCGTCGCGTGAACAAGCTGCTTCAACCTTAAAAGGGCATAACGTAATTGTCATTGCTCGTGATTTTGCACGAATATTTTTGCAAAATTCAATTAATCTTGGCTTGAGAACTATAATTTGTCCTGATATTGAAGCTCAACAAGATGATGAAATTGAAATTACTGAATCAAAAGTAATAAATAATTCTTTAAAAAAAGAATTTAATATTACTCCACTGCCTGCCGCCAGACAAGCGATAATTGATGCAGGTGGGTTGATTCCGTATGCAAGAGAAGTTTTGGTTAGGGAGAGAGGAAATAATTGTAAGATATGAGTTATAAAATGTGATTGAGATTGATTTAACGAAGTGTAGAATACCGTTACGCGCTCTGGAACTGGATTCTACACTTGTTTGTTAAAGTAATTCAGTGATTTTGCAAAAACTGATTTTGATAAATTACAAAAACTTTGATATTTACAATACTTTTACATATTATTGAGGTAAATGTGATGAATCAATTTCATGCTATTTTTAAAGAAGCTGGCGACTGGATTATTGGCTATTGCACTGAAATTCCAGGTGCAAATGGTTTGGGTCATACTTATGATGAATGTAGTTCTTTTTGATGCTATCAGATTAATATTAGACGAAAGAGTGATTTCTTCTTCATATACCATTAACCGTTTACCATTTAACAAAACTTCCACTACAGCTCTTCCCGCCGCTGCTAATGTGGTAATAATAAATCCCATCATAAAATTTATCTACATCAAGCGAAAATTGATTTCTATGTATTTTGCTTTGGAATCCTTCTTCGCCGATCGAATTATAGATTGAAAGCCGTACTTCTGAATTTAATAAGAAATTAATTTCAAAATTGATTTGATCTGAAGCTGGATTTGGAAAAGCGGTTGTTGATAATTCATCAGAATATGGATTTGATTCTACCGAATTAATCAAAGAATCTGTTAAAGTAAAATATTTGATTGATCCTTCTGAATTCCCGCTGAGGAAGCCATTTTCAAAGGTTGTTAAATAGGATGAATTTATACAGTCTAACAATTTGTATGTTTTAACGGTTTTTTGAGTTGAAATATGGAGCAGATCAATTGTATTATTCGGAGTAGCAATTATCAGAAATTTATCGCTTATTGAATAAATGTAATTCAAGGGCTGGTAGGGAAGAGTCAACTGCCCGACTCGCCAAGCTGTATCCCCTATTTGAGTGAATTTATAGAAATAAAGCGTGGAACTAATTTGTGTAATAAATGTTGTATCGTAATTAGCAAGGCAGCATTGGGAAGGAAAATAACCAGGTAAAGCAATATTTGTTGAATTTCTATAAAATGAAGAAATATGAAAATTATTTAAACAGAAATAATAAGATTCAGAAAATGTATCAGGTGGTGGGTTTGGTAACCAAACATGAGTTGATGTAGAATTATGAGTTAATCCAAGTAAGTAATTTTTATCTTTTGAAATTGAAAAAGGAGACTGGAAGCCTTTCAATACTCTTTCGGGAGGTTTATAAATATAATGTACATTCCCAAGAGAAGAATAATACCCCCACTCATGATAAGGTGCATAGGTCATATAATCGTAATTCCCGGCAAAAATAATTTCATTTAAAGTTGAAGAATAATCGATGTAATTTAATGCTACGGTGGCAAATTCTAAACTTGCATACATTGAAGTATTTAAAGGATAGCAGCCAAAATTATAGTTTTTCAGAATTAAACTTGAACTGTCTAAATTGAATATATTACAAAAATAACCTACTGATTTATTTGAATCACAAGGAAAAATGTTAGATGTAATAAATTCTTTTCCATCACTACTGAGTTGATTTAAATTAAATGGTATATGAAAAACGTAAGGAGGAGTTAAAAATCCACTCATCAATAAATCCGAATGAAAATTCTTCACAAATTTCCCATCAGAATCATATTTCTGAATGATTGTATCGGCAGTCATCATCCAGAAATATGGCTCTCCTTCAACTTGAACAATTTGTTTGATTGTTGAGTCAGAAACTTTTATCTCTTTATATTCTCCTTTATCGATCCATTGTGCTTTAACGTGCATTAAGGCTGCTGTTGAGCAGATCAGTACTGATAGAATATAAAGTTGCAAAATATTTTTCATAATTTTTCCAAATTTGCAAATTATTCATATTAATAAAAAAAAAAAATTCAATTAAATATAAGAATTTTATTCCTAATAAATTCAAAAATAATATCTAAATTTTATTGAATTCAGGATATTTTATTAATTTTTTTCATTTGTTAATGTATTTGTTCATATATTAATAATTATTGTCAAAATATGTTAATTAGATACCTTCTGCAGCAGTTATTATTAATACTCTAATATATTTTTTCGATACAAGAATAGTTGTTTATAGTAACTTTTTCTTTCTTTATTCATTATTATATTAAATTAAATTAATTTAATATCATTCATATAAGTTATTATTAGACTTAAAATTAAATTTAAAATCAAAAATGAAACTCAAAAAAATTAGTCGTATTCTTCTTTTTCCTGTCCCTATTTATTTTCTTTTTTTATCAATTTTTTCTTTAATGGCAATCTATTTCCTTTCGAATAGTTTTTGTCACAAAAAGAATTTCAGGCAACATCATCATCATACGATGAACTTGGATTCAAGTTTGCCGATTAAACAAATACGTTTACAAGATACCGGATTAACCAAACCCTTGCTCTTAGTTGAAACCCAATTTTCGAATCCTTCTTTGGAAGCAATTGAAAGTAGCCTTTACCAATATATTAATCAATTGAAAGTAACTGGTCAATTATCTTCAATTTCAGTTTATCTTAAAGAATTGAACACGCCATACTGCATTGAAATTAATCCAACTGAATTTTACGATCCTGCAAGTCTGACAAAGGTTCCGCTAATGCTGTATGTATTGTCATTAGATGAACTGCGTCCTGGGTATCTTGATAAAAAGATTTTAATTTCAAAAAATTCAGACTACATTTATACTCCAACAATTAGTAGTAAAACCTTAGAAGAAGGAAAGAAATATACCTATAAAGAGCTTCTTTATTATATGATTGCATATTCAGATAATGAGTCTTTTATCCAATTTGTTAATAATATTTCTATGAATGATTTTATTCACTTTTTGAGTTATTTTGAAATTCCAATGATAACCGATGATGGGCAAAGACAAAATCATCAAAAGAACTTTATTGCCAATATAAATTCATTATCAAGATTCTTTAGAGTTTTATATAATAGTACATTTTTAAACAGGGCTAATTCTCAATATGCTTTGAATTTATTAACAGAATGTGAATTTAAAAAAGGAATTTTACAAGGATTACCTGCCAATATTAAAGTTGCGCATAAATATGGCGAGAGATTTGAAAATGGGGTAGCTCAGTTTCACGAGTTTGGAATAGTTTATTATGAAAATTCACCATATTTGCTTGGAGTAATGACTAAAGGTACAAATCTCGAACAATTAAAAGATGTAATTGCGAATGTATCTAAAATTGTTTATGAAGGTATGCAAGTTAAGAATACAATGTCAAGCATTAAATGAAGCTTTTATTTTCAGTTGTGGTAGATTATTCTCTACCCAAATGATCGGACAGAGCAAGCTCTGCCCCAACAGATAATTCAATTTGATTTTCAGGAATATAAAATTTCCCTCATTCTCCTTTTGTGAAATCATATTGCTTTTTCATTTCGTCCTATCCAAATTTCATTGTGTTTCTTTTTATTTTTCGTGCTCATGCTTTGCTGTTTTGGTGGAAAAGCCCTCGGTGATGAGGGCTTATTTATTATATTCATCATCTTTCCAATTCAATGGATTGTATTCAATATAATTTCTGATTTCATACAATTCTTTTTCGTTGCGAATTACGTGTTCATAATAATTGCGTTGCCAGAGAGGAATGCCGGGAGAATTGCGTATTTCATTAATTCGTTTTGTACAAACAGATTTATAACCAGAAATGAATGATGATAATGATTTTGGTTGCATCCGTAGGGGCGAACGGCCGTTCGCCCCTACATTGCCTGATGCAACATTATTATGTTTGTCAATTATGATAATTGCATGAATGTGATTTGGCATGATTGAATAATAATCAATTTTTATTTCTTTGCGGATTTCCTCTGATGTCAATAATTCTTCTTTTACAATTTCCACAAATTCATTCAATTGTATTTTGCCATCAACAATTTCCCCAAATAAATGTTCACGTTGGTATGTGCAAATCGTTACAAAATAATATCCTGCCTGTGAATAATCAAATTCTTTCAGACGAATGGATTTGCGGTGATGTATTTCGGGATTGTATTGCATATTTTATTAACGTTGTTATTTCCGTATGGGCACGGTGCGCCGTGCCCATACACATATTTTTACATTTTCATTTCCGTATGGGCACGGCGCGCCGTGCCCATACAATCCACAACATATAATTTTATCCTTCATAAGAGTTCTTTTGTTTTGTTGGAAAAGCCCTCGGTGAGGAGGGCTTGATTAGAAAACTATCTCACTACTATAAAACTTTTTGTAATCCTCTGCGTACCGGTTGAAACGGATAAATAATAAATCCCGACCGGAAGAGCAGAAACATCAATCTTTTGAACAGACGGGGACGTCTGTTCTACTTCCATCAATTTCTCTCCTTCGATAGAAAAAATCTGCACTGCCTCGCCCTGCAAGCCGCTGATACCCAAGGAAATAATTATCAATTACTCAATATAACTTAATAATCTCAATAACTCTTCATCTGATAAGTCTTCTTGCTCAGATTTATCATAAATTGATAATAAATATACTGTTTCTTCAACAACATAAACATTGGTTATAACTCTTGCCCCACCAGATTTACCTTTACCTTTTGACGATATTTTAAGTCTGATTTTATAACAGCTCTTACCAAGAGATTCACCTGAAAATGGCTCTTGTTCTAATAAATCTATTAAATCAGATATTTCTTTTTTCAGAGATTTAAACTTTTTTGCTAATCTTTTTGCTTGATTATCGAAAATCTTTATCGTTAGAACATTATAGCTCACTAAGCAACTCCCTTGCTGGTCGTGCCTTCAATTTGCCTTTTTTAACCTGATTGATTTCATTAACAGCCAACATGATTTCTTCTTTGAGTGCGTCATTTGAATCAATTTCAATTCTAATATCTTTAAATTTGTTAAGTTCGCTCAATATAAAAGGAAATTGAGCATCCGGTATTTGGAGTGTTAATGTGTGCATATTTATCTTTCAAATTGGTTTAATGATGTTAAAAACGAATAACAAACAAATATATTATGTTTAAGACATCCAATGTCTCTTAAATCTACATCTTCACAAACTTCTGCACTTTTGCTCCTGCTTTCAAAATATAAATCCCGACAGGAAGCGCAGAAACATCAATCTTTAAGTCATCCGATGACTCCCAGTCATCGGATGACTTCCTTTCTATCAATTTCTCTCCTTCAATAGAAAAAATCTGCACCGCCTCTCCCTGCAAGCTGCTGATACCCAAGGAAATCGGTGGCGGGGTTCTTCTGTCTGTTTGCAGCGTATGAGTTGATAATTTTTCCCTTCATAAGGGTTCTTTTGTTTTGGTGGAAAAGCCCTTGGTGAGGAGGGCTTACTTAAAACTATCTCACAACGACAAAACTCTTTGTAATCCTCTGCGTTCCGGTTGTAACGGATAAATAATAAACGCCCACCGGAAGTGCAGAAATATCAATCTTTGAACCTTCGGAAGGTTCGAAACCTTCGGAAGGTTTTATTTCCATCAATTTCTCTCCTTCAATCGAAAAAATCTGCACCGCCTCGCCCTGCAAGCCGCTGATATTGAGGAAATCAGTAGTGGGGTTGGGGGAGATTATTAAATCATTGGACTTATTATTAATGTCGAAAACATTTGTTAAAAGACTATCATTTAAACATACTAAATAATTCCTACCAAGGATACAATAATCATTCTTATCATTTTTAGAAATAGCAAAAAGACAACTGCCAGAAGGACCCCATGATTTTTCATATAATTTATTTCCTGAACTATCAAATTTTATAATATAATTGTTTGAATTCATTGAATAACCAATAGGATTTGACCCAACAAATAAAAAACCTTTATCTTTTGTTTCAATATAATCGGCTAAGAATGTTCTGTTATTCCCTTTATATATAAACATTCCGGTAAATACAAATTCAGAAATTAAATTACCTGATAAATCAAATTTCTTAAGAAAAAAATTGTATGTGGTCGTATCATTAGTATTAATTGGCCTAATCGTACCCAAGCTCACGAACCCGGAACTATCGGAAAGTAGTTTAGATTTTAAAATTACAACCCTTCCGGTATCAGAACAGGTGTCCTTCCATTTAGTTTTAAAATTAGTATCAAGCCTAATAAAGGAATATTTTTGCTTTGGACTTCCATTATAAGTTATATTTACTAAATAATCATTATTGGATAATAAAAAACTTTCAGGATTAGCATAATTGCTATTAAAAGATGAATCGATAATTATCTGTTTAACAAAATTAGCATTTTTATCAAATTGCTTAAAGTAGAATTTATTCATCAACATTCCAAAATTTACAATCGAACCACTTTTATCTAAAAAAGAAGACCCAGGATTAAAACTGCCAATTTCAGTTGTATTTGAATCGATATTATCGCTAATAAAACTTCCATCATTTTTAAGTTTGATGATTAAAGGTCTGAAACCATAAGCTCCGGCAAGGTTTGTAACTGTAACCCAATTGTTATAAATGGTAATATCTCCATTTAATTCTTCATTTATAAAACATGGAGTAACGCAGTGAAAATACTCCTTTTGAAAGTTCCAAATAATATTACCAGTAGCATCTGTTTTTAATAAAACAGGAACCTCTCTTGGTACGAAATCAGTATTCACTTGATCAGTATAAGAAAGCAGCCACAAAATAGTTTTATCTTTCAAAATTTTATTTTGATAAAAATTGAAAGATTGAAAAGGCTGCGGAGGACCAACGATAGTCTTCTCCCAGACTATTTGGCAATATAAATTTATTGAATTTATATTTACTATAATTACAATTATCGCAATTTTAATGAATAATAATTTTAAATCTATTAGCATCTTCTTCATCTTTTCTTCTCCTATTAATAAAATTCTATTACACCGTCGGAGCGCCGCCCGGATACACAATCGCTTCGTTTGATGGTTCTGTAGTTGTGTCGTTGCGCTGGGCACGGACGCGGTAATATTTCGTTATTCCCGGCATTTGTCCCTGATGATCGTAAGTTGTTTTTGTGGTTGTGCCGATTAAAACCCATGGGAAGCCGGGTCTATCCTGCATTTCAATAATAAATATAGTGCCCTGCGGATTTCCGTTCCTATTCCATGATAGTTTATTAGTTCCATTTGGATTTGGATTAGCTAATAAATCAGTCGGTGGGATTGGATTAACCGGTGAA
>JAPLFL010000011.1 GCA_026390695.1 Candidatus Kapaibacterium sp.
GATAAATTTGTAATTTCAAAATGATCAAGCATCCCGTTTGGAAGCATATATTTTATTATTTCTTTACTCATCTGTTCCCTTATTTGTTAATTTATACTTTACAAAAATAACTCTTAATCCCCAAAAATTTGACATGACCCCATATCCTTCAGCTCTTCTTCTGCTGACTGAATATATTTAATGTATTTTAAATTCAGTTTCGTCGTTTTCGATGATTTAACACCTTGGACAAATTCAAGTACAGCCTTAGCTCCTTTTTTATCTTTTGATATATCAAATTTCATTGAAATATTTGCTAATAGACTAATATTATTGCAATTAATTATAAATGAACCATCTTTCTGATTAACTATCTCGAATTTACCTTCATATTTGTTCCCCTTGAAATTATACCTAAATATATCAGGCTTCACAAATGAAACTGAGATATTCTGTTTTGAATCTGACCACTCGCCCCATAATGCATCATTATAATTGAGAGATGGTCTATTTGTTTCGGCAGTACAAAGTATCGTGAGTGTGATTAGTAGCCCAAGTAGAGCACTAACTTTTGAAATCATTGATTTCATATTGTTCCTTTCAAAAAAAATTAATAAATATTAAATTCAATAAATTGATTATTGAAAATCAGTATGCTCAACAATCCACTTTTGCAAATTGGGACCAATCCAAAAACTATAAATTCCTAAAGTGATGATTAGTAAGAAGAACCATTTAATCCAAAGTCCTATCAAACTACCACCAGAGCCAGTAAAAATAAGCTGTCTGCCATCAACAAAGGTGTTTTTTGTGTACCATTTTTGTTTCATACATAATGCCCATGGGAATCCAATACCCAAGGTAAAAATAGTTAGCAAACTGGCAAGGAAACTCGTTCCAATCCATGAAGCTAAATCACCCTTGAATGAAAAATGTTCTGATTTTGAACCCATAAAACCTCCAAAAAATAAATTAATAAACATTAACCCAATCTATAATAAAAAAAGGGCATTCCCATGAATTTCTGCTTATCATTTAGGTATCGACCAAGAAACCCGTTCCAAAAGCAAAAAAAGGAATGCCCCGATTACTCGGAGCAAGCCTTCACTGCCGTTCTTGGAACTAAGATTGGTCGATTTCAAATGAAGAACGATAGCAAGACTAAACTTACTTATATGTGTTAAGCTATTTGATAAATTACATTTTTTTAACCATATTTTGAAAAACATATAAAATTACTAAATATTAAATAGAAATGCAAGAAAATAATTTAAATTTTATCAGCACTTTTTCATTTGATTGTAATAAAATTATCAATTACTTCAACTATTATCTTATTCAATTTCAAAATATTCTTTAAATCAACGGTGCATAAGCCGTTCATATATAATCTTTTATTCACTTCAATCATTATTCCGATAACATTCTCTTCATTTTTATAGAACTTAGTTGGAATCATTGTTCCTGAATATGGAGAGTTTATTGCAACTGTTAACCCATTATTTTTAAATATACTTTTAAAATGCTCTTTCAAGAAATCTGGTGTGTGAAATTCATCAATTCCTATGCAAATATCAGGTCTGGGTGTTCTTTTGTCAATATCAGTATTGAAGGGTTTATCTGAAAATGAATGGCAATCAATTATATAAGCAGTTCCTTCTTCAAGTAATTTTTTATCGACTGCCTGAGTTAATTTAGAATGATGTGGTAAATAATAATTTTCATATACATAGCCTTTTATTCCATCAATATCTTCTCGTAGATGCAAGCCATTATCAGTTTTAGTATAGAAAAAGCCTCTACCAAATTTGGACATTTCTTCATCTTCATCTGGATAGAATCTTTCTACATCACAAAATATTCTGCTGAACTCCGCTTTGATAGTAGTTATTTCAGGAATAGAGAATATTTCGTTAGTGTTCCAGTCAGTTAATTTTAAAATTTCATCCTGAATTATCCTTTTATCCTTTGTGAAACCTATAGAATTCTGTATCTTTACTGAAGAATGCGGAATATGTAAGATAACTGAATTTCTGAAATCTTTATTTCCTTCTATTTTTTTTCTATCTTTCATTTTTTAGTATTTTTTTAGTAAAAATTTAGTATTCTATTTAAATGAAATAAATTGCAAAATCATTTTTTAATCTATTCCCTAAAGAATCACTAAGATTATTTAAATTTTCAAACTAATTTAGGGAAAACTTGAATAATGTACTTCTTATTCATCTTTGCACAAATATCCATAGTATTCTTAGTACCTTTAGAAATTCCGTCCCAAAATGCAATCACTACATTTGAGCTTTCTACAATTTTACAATTCCTCTTTAGCCCTGCTGATTTTCTGTATTTTTTCCAATCCGGCTTGAAAACGATTATTTCAAAATTATTCTCATTTGCAAATTGTTCCGCAAGTTTATCTGCTCCTATTGCTCCACCTGAAATAATCATGGGATTATCTATTTGATTTTCTTGTATGTAAATTAAAACTACTTTTTTAAGCAATTCATAATCATTGAAACATCTTGTTCCTACAATTCCAATTTTGTGCTTGTTTGATGCTTCTGACATTTTTTCAACTTTTCTTTAATAATCAAATTTCAACATCAAAATCAACTATATTTATTATAAATAAAATTTATGTACTGTCATTTTGAATGCAATATATTCTTAAAATTATAGTATTCATCTTTCTTTATAAATCCTTCAGTTCTAACCCATGCTTCATTTGAATATTTTTTTATTAAAGCTTCAATTTTCATTTATATCTTTTAAAATTTTTAACATTCAACAAACATAGAACATGACTATTATAATTAAAATTAATTTATTGCAATTTATTTTTTTAAACAATACCTTCAAGTATTGATGTAAATCATATCTTACTTCCAATCTCTTACAAATTGCTTCTGCTCTTCTGTTTCAGGTGAACTTCGATGAAATTCTGGATCATTTTGTGAATATCTTAATCCACTAAGGACATCAAATACATTTTCAGGTGTTGCTTTGCCATGTGTCAGCATCCAGCAGCAAACTACTGCTCCCGTTCTTCCAATTCCGCCCCAGCAGTGGATATACACAGGTAATCCTGCGGCTATAGAGCAATCTATGGCATCAAGTATCGCTTTCATTGTTGATTTATTTGGAATTTCAAGATCAATAATAGGTATATTAATAAATGTGATTTCAATATTTCTGTCTTCACTCAATTCCCAGAGTGTTTTATGATATGGTCGAAGACTGATTCCCATGCTATTCATTTCATTAGCATCTGTGAGATTGATAAAAGTTCGTATTCCAAAATCTAACAAGGCATTTATTCTAATTTTTTCACTTTCTGGATTTGTTGAGCCTGGATAGAAGCCAGCAAGTAACTTTTTTTCTTCAACCCAGTAACTTCTTGGATATGGTTTTTTCATAATTATTTCCTCATTAATTTTGATTTATTGTTTATTCTCATTTTACCATCTTTTTTAAAGTCCCATGGACTTGATACTTCCTTTAGAACAGGAATTATTTCACAACCTTTTGCAAGAGCATCACGAACATGTGCTCTCAGAGTACAGTTAGCGATTTTTTTATCAGCTTTATCTGAACCAGAGCAGACACCGATTATAGGGTTTTTTCTATAAGAATTACTCATCATTCCTAAAAATAAAAAATAATTATTTCCTCATTTTCTTTTTTTCAAAATCTTCATCGTAGTATTTGCCATCCTTAGCGAAATTATACTCGTCTGAAACTTCACAAAGTAACGGCATAATCTCTTTTCCGTGATGTAATGCATCCTTGACATTTCTGCGAAAATCTCTATTTGCTCTTCGTTTATCTTCCTTTTCGCTATCTGCACATGCGCCACGATATGGATGCTTTTTGTAAGACCTACTCATATTTTTCATGATTTTTTTGTATTAAAATATTTGGTCCAAATATGATTAATAAATCTCCTAATTCTAATTATAGTGCTTCTGATAAATCCTGCTTTAACAAACTTTTCACCATTCCATATAAGAAAATCCGTTCTTACAATCTTCCTGTCTTCTTCAGTCAGGGAATTAAGGTAATCAATAAACTCTTTTTCTTCCTCTGGAGAAACATATGGAAACTGAGAAACCCAATCATCATCAATTTCAAGTAAAGGTGGTTTCTTTTTCTTCTTCATTTTGTTCTAACTTCATTACTTTAAAAATAGGTTTATCGGTATGAATGTGTCCCATTTGACTGTTTTCAACCAAATATGCAAACCCTATTAACTCCAATCTAATGGTACTTTTATTCTTGCATTCATTCCTGATTCAATATCAATCGGTAAAAAATCCCCGAAATGGATGAATTGCCTGTACTTTTGTTCAATATAAGGATACATTATATAATAACCCATTTTATCAAGCTCTTCAGGTAAATTCTTTTTGAAATGGAACATGCAAAATCCGAGGGATATTATATCTTTCCTTTGAATTTTAGATTCATTCTCCCAGAAGTGTTTACCTACAAGATGACCATCAATCAATCGAATAAATTCTTCCAAGTCCATATCTTCAGGTTTAGCAATAATTAATCCATCTTCTCTTCTGGTCAACTTTGATTTAGTATCTTTATTAAAAAGTTTATAATCAAATTCAATAAAATAATTCTCACATTTTGCAAATTTTGCTACATAGTGTAGATTTGACAGATAAGGGATGTATTTTTTATAATTTCGAGATACAATATATTTAGTAAAAATTACAAAATCCTTTTCAAGAATATTTTCCCAAATTGCTTCAAATAATGGATCATCACCTGGAACAAACTTGTTTTCTTTACCTTTTATTAGATGACTTATATATTCAGGATAAAATTCAAGGATTTTACCTCGCTTAGAAAACATTAGATACCAAAATTTATTTATTAATTTATCACTTTTTGTTTTCTCAAGCCAGATGTTTTTTGGTTGGTCGTCTTCTTTTTTTGAAAAATAGGTAATTTGAAAATCCTCATTTGAATTAGATATTAATTTATTCCTTTCAAAAAATTTCAATTTCAACCAATTGGCAAAATGAACTTTAGATTTTTGATCCCAATCCCATAGTTCAACTTTCCAAGATTCAGCAAAACAGCTGATCCATATCCAGCCATTTTCGATCACCATCTCTTGCAAGTCAATATCTGCCTGATAACTTAAATAGCCTTTTGGTGAATATTTATAGAGTAATTTTTCATATTCATCTAAACTGATTCCAAATAGTTCTAAATTATCACGGATAAAATGAGTTTTCTCATCCTGTATTTGGATGATCTCACCAGCTGGGTGAATCCAATATTTTTCAATTCTATAATTTCCCATTTTCTAACTCCAATTAACTTTCAAACTCATTACAAAAATAAGACAATGTGCGCCGCAATGTGACGGATAGAATCTTTTATTTAATATTTTTGTTAAAATCTTCTAATTTCATTTTTATTGTTGCTTCTTCTGTAAGTTGACCATCTTTCAATTTTGATAATTGATGAATTTCAATTTCAGTAGATAATCCAATATCTGATACAAAATTAGTATTTCGCAGATAACTTACCCACTCCTGAAGATGATTTTGTGTTTGTTGATTTAATTCCCAAAGCTCGCAGACCCATCCGAGATTATCACGATTTCGTAACCGAATCCAACCATTTTTAATCACTTCACTAATAATTTCTCTTCGGGCTTTTCCTTCCCATCCCATTTTTTCATTGAACTTAGCATAAGTAGCTTTATAATCATCTAAAGTCATCTTAAATAACTCCAAATTATCTCGAATGAAATTAATATGTGTCATACTCACAGGGTATATTACACCTTTCGGTGATAACCAATAAGCATCTGCTTCTTTAAATTGTTTTATCGCTTCCATTTTAATTATCCTTATTAATTTTTTTCATTAACACTATTTAAATCACTATTACCAATCCTATTATTTTCAACAAGATAGAAATTATCTTTATTAAAATCTTTAACCAAAACAGTTTCTATTAAGAAATATTTATGTATATCCTCAGCTAATTGCATTAAAGGTTTCGGAGGTATTCCCAGAATTTCTAAACATATAGATTTTTCATCAAAAATTTTATTTTTATCCGAAATATAATTTCCTTGAAAAAAATATCCTATTGAAAATGAACCAATTTTTTCAGCAGAATCATGAATTTGACTACAAGATTTAAAAATTATTTGTACTATACTCTTCGTAAATAAGCGAATTTTTAATGTAGTTATTTTTTTGGAAATCCAATTATTTAATTTATCTTTATTTAATACGATTGAATTGACATCAGGAGAAAAAACAATCATACCTCCTTTATATTTCCATTGTCCATATTGTTCGCCATGAATAGCTTCGGATATAGAATAATCAGAGTTTATTAAATAATGATTATTATCTACTATAAATTTCTGCGCATTTTTCCTGCATTCAAAAAAATAACCGCCACGCTGAAAATATACACCGTTGGGTACTTTTTTTCCATTAGGATGAAAATATTTTATTTTACGTATCATAACTTTTACTTTTTTTTACAAATCAAACTCATTACAAAAATAAGTTTATGCACGCCTCTATGTGGCGGACAAAATCCCTTGTGTTATTCTTTATGATGACTAAATACTTCTTTAATTAAAAAATGTCTCCAATTCTCCGATGCCCATGCTTGTAAACACATCCCTGACATTGAACCTCCTCGGAAATTATGTTCTATCAATTTCCCCCTGATTGACTCTAACAAATAAAATGGTTTTTCATCCTGTCTTGTTAAAAATTCTGGTAGATTTTCCAAATATAAATTTGGATAAGTTTCAATTTTATCATCATTTAAATAAATACATGACATATCTGCTTTTCCAGATGTTGATGCAGGTAAATATATAATAAAATCTTGATCAAGTTTTTCACCGATATTTGTTATATCCTCTCTGAAATATCCAGCTCTTCTAAGATTTACTACAAAGTAATCTTTACTTTGAACCAATTCCCATTCATCAGATACATCGCAGGAATTGGAGTTATACCATAATGGAGAGCAAGAAGTTTGTATTTTACGCAAAAATTCCTGGCTTTATTCTCTTTTTTCCCGTAATCCTGACCATTCTCTTTTGTTTGGCTATAACCTGTAAGCAGGGCGCATTCATATTTAAATGCAAGTCTTGATAAAAAAACAAAAATATCTTTCTCCAAATCTTTATTCATTGGAATACTATTTTGAATATCTGGAGGTAAAAGATGTGGTTGAGTGAAATAATAGTTAGATCTCTTATAATTATCACTTTTTTCAACTTTTTGATCATTTTCTTTCATAACTTCGTTAAAAACTTCCTCTGACAGGTCCAGCAACTGTTTTAGCCTCTGAGCTATGGCATAATTAATACAGCCATGGACTATTTCCTCGAATGCCAGAAAAGCATGACTCATATTTGTATATCCCATCTGCTTTAGAAATTCAGTTTTCTTTTTTCTATCGTTTCCGATTCTTGAATAAATGATTTCTGTATGTCTTAGCATTTTGTTTTTTCCTATAAATTATAATGAATATCGTTCTTTTGATGCTTTTGGATTGAGATTAGCAGGTATATACTTTTCCAACTCTCTGAATACAAATTTTGATAACTCTCTGGTTGAAGTTGGATTAAAATTAGATTTGGTGACTTCTTTTTCTACAAGTTCATATCTCAAATTGCTGATTTCATAGAGATCCTTTGATATTCGTTTTCTGAGTGGTTCAATTTTTTGCTGATGTTCATGATTTGTGATTTCTTTACTTCTCATTTTCCTTCGAAGTTCATATAAATCCAATTGAAATTGATTTATTATATCTGATTCTAATTTCTTGATTTCACAATAGGGCACCCTTAATTTTTCCACTAATTCTTGAAACTTATTTTTATTCTTAACCAAGAGAACATGCATTTCGAATAATGAAATTAGTAAATCAACAGCTGATGTAAAACCATGTTCACTGAGAGAACCATCTTTATTTGTGTATCTTCTGTCACGAAGAGACCAAACATTTACATGTCTTGAACTCATAATCATTTCTGTTTCCGATTCTGGCTCGATTAGTTTAATTACAAAATCATTTATGAGAAGAACAGTAAATTGGCATTTAACAGTTTGATTCCCAATTTTGATTGTGATTTCAGGTAAATCCATTTTAATATCCTTCGTTAAATATAAAAGACTTCCAATTTTCTGGATAATTTAATTTCAATTTTTCTTTTATCATTTTTTCTCGCAGCATTAAAAATTCTTTATTTCTCTTTTCTTCAAAATCATCAAATTCTGTTTTCAAATATTTTAGTTCCTTCTGATAATCGAGTTGGCTTAATTCACCAGATTTAAATTGCTTCTTGAAAGCAGATTTTGCTGAAGTATATTCATTTTTCTTATCTTCGATCAATCTCTTACAAATATTTAATGGTTCTTTTAACTTATAATTAATTTCTTCAATTTTATTCTTATTTTGATTTAGGAAATTATTTATTTTGTATAATTCGATCAGTAGCTCTGAAGCTCTCTGTATGCCGTAATCGGTGAAGGATTTATCGGATTCAATATATCTTCTCCATTTTCTTGCGATGTCCATTATATGCGGAGCTCCGATTGAAAGCTCTCTTTCAGGTGCTGGATCAATTAGCTTGATTCTGAATTCGCCTGAATCTAAATATTGAAATTCTCCAACAACTTTTCGATCCTGGCATGTGATTGATATTTTAGGAAGTTCCATTTTGATTCATATTTTGGTTAATAAATATTCTGTTACACATTTCCAATCAGGAAATTTGTCTGTTCCGAAATGAATATGCTCACCTTCAAAATCTTCTGCCCCATTTGATCGCCTATCATCAATCAGGAAATCTCCCCTGTTTAAATTCTTATGATGTGTCAAGATCAGTCGTTTGTAAAATATTTGTGAAAAATATTTTTTGATTGATGCGAGCTTATCTACCATTGACTGAGGATGGTTCCATGGTGCTGTAGAAAGAACATAAACATCGAAATGTTTTGCTAAAATATTGATTGAGCTGATTGCATCCTTGATAGGTTTCAAGGCACGGAAAATATTCGGTATTTCATCAATTCGATCAGTATAATCTATTAGTGTTCGTTCATTCTGCGCATTGACGGCTGCATTGAAGTCAAATAACACTCCATCCATATCCACATATAATATTTTCATTTATTTACCTTTATTATTTGATTTTGTTTCGTTTTCATAATTTTCATTTAGTTTTCGGCTGATAATTCCAGAAGCACTGCATGAGTTGATGGATTTGAAAATCTCAGATTCAGTAGCTCTCTGTACAATTTTACGTCTTTTATCAGATAGAGAATAATAAGCATCATCAAAAGCCCTACTGATGGGTTTCAGGAGTTTTGCATATTCATTCGGATTTAATTCTCCACTTTTTAATCTCTTTTTTAATTCTGCTCTTTGCGCCCAAAATATCTTTTGAAGTTCTTTCTGTTCGGTATAAGTTTGCTTATATTTAAGTTGACCACTTTTTGCTACTTGATTTATTTGTTTCTCATTCTTTCTTTGAAAGAGGTATGATTCATATAATTCAATCAATTTTTCCTTTGCTCGTAATAATCCATATTCAGTGAGTCTTCCATCACCCTCAGCGTATCTTCTTGCTACTCGTGCCAATGCCATAATATGATTTGAACAACCACAACTGCCACTTCCCCCTGTATTTGGTTCAATAAGTCGAATACAAAAATCTCCACTTTCTAAATACGTGAATTTACCTTTTAAAGTTGCACCTTTATATTCAAAACTAATTTCTGGCAGCACTCTTGGAGGTGCTTTTTCAATTTTTGACCTTTCCACTGGAAATAATTTCCTATTATATACAAAAAAGAGGTTAATATCTCCTTGATAAATTTTGTGGAAATATATTCTTGCTTCATCCAATGCTTTTTCCAATTCACCCTTTTTTACTTTCAGAACATTTCTTAATTTATCTTCAATATGGTCATTGTACCGACCATGAATAATATGTTCAAAAGCTAAATTCCCATGTGTTGGATTGGTATATCCGAGTTCTCGGAGAAATTCAGCTTTTTTCTTTCTGTCATTTCCGATTCTATCGTAGATTAGTTCAGCTATTTTTAACATACAATCCTCAAAATTGTTTATATTCATTTTACAATACAAAATTACATTTTTATCCGGCTCATTGTGGCGGATAAAATTTTATATAAATTTTTATTTTAGACATTTGTATGATCCTGTTTAGAATTAAAAATTATCCATAAATATTTATGTGAATTACCGAAAATACTTTTATCAATTTCGATTAATATTCTGAAGGCAAAATCACCACATTATCAATGCACCATAATACTATTTCTTTCAATGGGAAATCAGTATATTCCAATTCTTGTGAAGCAAGTATATTTCCATTCCCATTCGAAATTTCTAATTTCGCCGAATGATCATCATGAAATTGTAACTTGAAAACTTGGAATGGTTCATTTTTTACTTTTTGTTCGCACTGATAGGATCCTACGACATCGATTAACCAGTATGCACCACAAGTTTCCGCTAAATATTTCACTCCATCTGTATATAATATTCCGAATTGATGTTTGAAATAATTCTCAGTTCCAGTGAACGATGATAATTCTGCTAAAATTTCTTCTACTTTTATCATGAAAATACTCCATAATATTTTACAAATTATTATATACAATCGTTATTTTTAGACATAGTGATTGCTCCAACGAGAATCGTTATACTTGTTATTCTTTTTATTCCAATATATTACTTCCTCCATATTTTTAAGATGGAGAATTTTATTTGAAATTATTAATAAACTTGATTGTGTTTATGTAATTTTTATTTGCATAATTTTGATCCTTATCAGTTTTCATTTCAGAATGCAAATATACGTTATTTTTTAATAAGAAGCAAGAAAAATCTTTCAAAATCTAAAAATAATTTTAAACAAAATAATGATTTCTGCTATAAAGCATATATGAATCATGAATAAAAATTAGGGAGAGCAAAGATATGAGCCAAATTAAAAACAAGAATCCAACAAAACAGAATTTAGAGTACAAATTATTCCTTTGATAGGTCAACATCCTTTGATAAAAAATTTATAGAAAAAAGACCAACAATAGGAGGGAGGGGAGGGGATTTTCTATTTATAATTTCTATATATATATTGTTGGTCGTTTTTTCCATCAATAATGACCAAGAATCCTTAAAGATTCAGATTTGTAAAATGAAAGAAAATATTTTTAAAAATAAAGAAAGAAAAAAAATGGCAACATATTTTACTTTAACACCTGAACCACTTTTAGATATGGTTCAGAAAACATTCAAAAAACAAGTAGATTGGGAAAGGTGCTTAATATTCTATAATACTGTTCAACTATTTAGCTCTATAAATAGATTTTCAAAAACTCAAGGAGCTCCCATTTCGAAGTTATATCTGAGATCCATTTTAGGTGGTAAAAAAGCCGATCAAATAATATCCAAAATGAGTGCACTCGGAGTTATTAAAACTCATACAATTGAAAGAGAAAATGAAGATACGGAAGTCATTGAAGATATTGAAACTTATAAAGTTGGATCATATTCAAAAGCTTATGTAATACAAAAAGAATTTTATTTGACTAAAAACAATACAAAATATCGGAAGGTTTGTTCTCAATTAAATATAAATGCTCTAAATAGAGCAAAAGAAAAATCCTTTATGAACTCAAAACTTAAAGAATCTAAGTATTCACATAGCATAAAGAATTTAAATAGTGTAGGCATAAATATTGAGGCAGCATTGGAATTTTTAAAAAATGAATTTGCAGATATAAGTATTTGGAAATATCAAAATTATTACAATTCTATAAAGAATATTTCCTATGAAAACATCCATTACAGTAGAGGAAGAAATGGGAGACTCACAACAACATATACAAATCTCAAACGTGAATTCAGGCAGTTTCTGTGCGATAAAACAGATGGTTCCTTTGACTTTAATGAAATCGACATCAGCAATTCTCAACCACTATTTGTTTCAATATTTTTTGAAGATAAATATCCAATTTATGCTAAAAATGTTGATTTTGTAAATTGGAAAAATCTCTGTATGAAAGGAGGACTATATGAATTCATTTCCAAGGAATTGGTAATGGATAGGCAATATATTAAGGATAGATTTATGGATGTATTGTTATATACAAGGAAGAATAAGAAATTCCTATTGGAAGAAAAGAATTGGAATGAAGAGAATAAAGAGATACATAGGTTCTTGAACGGATTTACTAAATTATTTCCTACGATCTGGGAACTTCTACTCAAAATAAAAAAAGAAATTCAGAATGATGGATTTGCAGTAAAAATTCAACAAATGGAAGCTGATCTGATGATTGATAATGTATTGGTATCTTTGAATAATCTTGGCACTAATTTTTCGATTCATGACAGTATAGTGTGTAAAACAGCAGATGTCGAAATTGTGAAGAGTAGAATAATTGAAGCATTTAGAATCAAATATAATGTTTCTGTAAATCTAAAACAGAAAATGATTAGTAACGGTTGCAATAAATCTATTTATGGGAATAATCCGATTCAACAATTTAATCAATATCCAAATGTGACAGATAATAGTCTTGAAACTTTTTTATTGCAATCTTCGAAGGTCAATCATTCTGAAAATGAAAGCAAACTTTTAGAAAATGCAGCATAATAATCTCGAATTGATTGCTATTAAAATTTTTAATATATTGTTTTAAAAGAATTCAAATTAGGAACTTGGAATAGCAACAAAATAATTAGATAAATAAAAAAAGAGTGAATATTACAATCTTTACTTATTACAAATTTATTAAATTAGGCTATGATATAAGATATTGTTGGTCGAAAAATAATTCGTATATTTGTAATTACAGATTATACAGAAATGAGAAAAGATGGAAAATACGGTTAAGCAAATAATTGAAAAGATACTTTCATTGCCACTATCAAGGCAAAAAGCGATTCAAGAACAACTTAATCAACA
>JAPLFL010000128.1 GCA_026390695.1 Candidatus Kapaibacterium sp.
ATAATCTAATTGCGTATTTTGCATTCTAAGCATGGCTTCTCCATTAATTGTTTATAAATTTTATTTTTACCAAAAACTAAATTAATCAATTTTTGGTTAAGCCTGCTTTTCAAACATACAAACTCAAAAGCCACATATTTACCAAAGATGTCATTCCTGCGTATCAGCTTGTGTAAAAACTCACAACTTCTACTGAATTGTCATTCCCGCGCATGCGGGAATCCCCTTCCAGTACCAATCAGGAGATTCCTGCATTCGCAGGAATGACAGAAAAAGATAGTTTTCACACAGGCTCGTATGCAGGAATCTCCTTCCAGTACCACTTTATGGGATTCATACAATGGTAGGAATGAAAGAAATGAGACTTTTGAGACAGCCTCAAAAAGATATTATAATAATTGCTGACAGCCCATTTAACTCTCGGTAAATAATGCAATGACTTTTTTTCAGCTCTTAAGCCGAGTCGAATAGAATAAATAAAATAACACTTACACCAAAGTGAATGCCCAATCTTGTCGATTTTGAAGAAGATTGGATTCTTTGCTTCAAAAAATGATAATTTTTAGGATTACTTATAATTAAATATAGATTTGATCGTCCTTTTATTATAAAATGATCGGATATAAGGATTATGGAGAATTTACAATCAAATACAAATGATTTGAGCTTTGAAAAAGTCTGGCTCATGTTTCAGGAAACCGATAAGAAATTCTTGGACACCGATAAGAAATTCTTGGACACCGATAAGAAATTCTTGGACACTGATAAAAAACTTAATAAACTCGAACAGTTGTTTACCAGCCAGTGGGGTAAATTAATTGAATCTCTTGTTGAAGGAGATCTGGTAAATATCCTTAATAAACGTGGTATTCAGGTTCATAATACTAATGAGAGAGTAAAGGGGTTTCGGTTCGGTCGCCAATTTGAGTTTGATATAATTGCCGAAAACGGTGACGAAGTTGTTGTGGTGGAAGTTAAAACCACTCTCAGCGCAGATGATGTAAAAGAATTTTTAGAAGAGCTCAAACATTTCAAGGAAGTTCTACCACGTTTTAAAGAAAATAAAGTTTTTGGAGCGATAGCTTATTTACGTGTGGATGGCAACTGTGATCGTTTTGCCGAGAGAAACGGTTTATTTATTATCAGAGCAACCGGAAATAGTGCATCAATAATAAATGCAGCGAATTTTGTTCCAAAAGAGTATTAACTCTTTAGTATTCTTTCGAATATTAACAAAAGTAGATCCCTCACTCGATAATTTTGGCAGTTAAAATAAATGTCAAATGATATCATTTCCTTAATGAATTAGGAATTATGAATTTTTGATAATGGAATTAGCAAGTGGTCAAAAATACTGCAAAATTGTGCAAATAGCATGAAACACAGCTACTGGAGATGCTTTTGGATGCATAATCAGTTATGCAATAGTATGCAAATAACACTTATTTATTGTTGCTTTTTATGCAAATTGTGCAATTTAAATTAAACCTAAATATTTCATTAAGATTTAACGTAATTGAAAAATTATATGCTAATAAAGAACTTTTTTTATCTTCCCTACCCCTTTTTTGCAAAGAGGGGAATTTAGTTAAATCCCCCTTTGAAAAAGGGGGTAGGGGGATTTTCTATTGCCTAATGAAATATTGGGGTTAAAAGATTTAATATAAAGCAGATGCACCCTGCTTACACGCAAAAAAAACTCCCTGTTTTTCAGCAAGGAGTTTTTTTACTCAATCTTGATCAAAAGCAGAGGCTTGGATCAGGATTATGATAATTTACTCGTACCCAAGCACTCGCTTGGGTACGAAAAATATCTTAGGCTTCTTTTACTTTTGGAGGAATACGCATCGCATAAAATGAACGCCATACGAATACCAATGCTATTGCGAAGAATACGCCACCAACATACGGTGCTGTATGCACGAATGAAGGCACAATGGCTATTTCCATCGCTAATAAACCAAACAAGGTTGTAAATTTAATGATTGGATTAAGAGCCACAGATGAAGTATCTTTGAAAGGATCGCCAACAGTATCGCCAACAACAGTAGCCTCGTGTAATGGTGTTCCTTTTTCTTTCAATTCAACTTCGACTAATTTTTTAGCATTATCCCAGCATCCACCGGCGTTTGCCATAAAAATTGCCTGATAAAGACCAAAAATTGCAATCGAAATTAAATAAGACACAAAGAATGCTGCAGGTGCAGGATTTGTTTTATCCGATGCTGAGAAGAATGCAAATGCTAAGGCAAAAGAGAATATCGCAATGAAAATATTGAACATTCCCTTTTGTGCATACTGGGTGCAGATTTTAACTACTTCTTTAGAGTTTTCTGTTGAAGCTTTTGCATCAAGTCCTACTGCATCTAATTTAATATGTTGTTTGATAAATTCAACTGCACGAAATGAACCGGTTGTCACAGCCTGAATTGAAGCACCTGTAAACCAGTAAATAACTGCACCACCGCAGATTAAACCAAGAATAGTATATGGATTCAGAATGTTAAGAATTTGCTCCGGTGGGATACCAAATGAATTCCTTATAACAAGAATTAATGAGAAGATCATAGTTGTCGCACCCACTACCGCTGTACCTATAAGAACAGGTTTGGATGTAGCTTTAAACGTATTACCAGCACCATCATTCTCTTCAAGGTAATCTTTGGCTTTCTCGAAATCAGGTTTGAAGCCGAAATCTTTTTCAATTTCGGTGGAAATATTGGGAATCATTTCAATCATTGATAATTCATAAATAGACTGTGCGTTATCAGTCACTGGTCCATAGCTGTCAACAGCGATAGTAACCGGTCCCATTCCTAAAAATCCGAATGCAACAAGACCAAATGCAAATATTGAAGGATATTCCATATAATTGGATAATCCCCATGTACTAACAATATAAGCAACGAACATAAGAACAAAGAAAACCATTCCTTCCCAGAAAGCGCTGAAATTACCAGCAACCAAACCGGAAAGAATGTTCAGAGATGGGCCACCTTCGCGCGAAGCGATAACAACTTCTTTTGTATGAAGTGACTTTGTACTTGTAAATATTTTTGTAAATTCAGGAATCAGAGCAGCTCCTAAGGTTCCGCAACTGATAATAATTGAGAGCGTATTGGCAAGTCCGCCGCCAAGATGGCCAAGTTGCCAGTTACTGATAAGGAAAGTTGCAATTATTGATAAAATTGAAGTAATCCAAACCAGTGAAGTAAGAGGAGCTTCAAAATCCAAATGATCTTTGCCTGTATAGCGAATTTTGCTTACAAAACCATTGATCCAGTAAGCAGCAATTGATGTCAAAATCATTGCTACACGCATAACAAAAATCCAGGTAATAAATTCGCCACGGTAAACCAAAGGCTGATGAGTTGTCGGATCAATAGCGAATACAGCCAAACAAATGAAAGTAATAAGAGCAACACCTGTTACACCATAAGTTTCAAAGCCGTCTGCAGTAGGTCCGACTGAGTCACCGGCATTATCACCGGTACAATCTGCAATAACTCCAGGATTACTCGGATCATCTTCTTTAAGTTTGAAAACGATTTTCATTAAATCAGAACCAATATCTGCAATTTTAGTGAAAATTCCACCGGCAATTCGTAAAGCTGAAGCACCAAGAGACTCGCCGATTGCAAATCCGATGAAACATGCACCAGCGTACTCACGTGGTATGAACATAAGAATAATCAACATCATGATTAATTCAACACTGATCAGCAGCACACCAATACTCATTCCGGATTGAAGTGGAATGGTCAATAATTTTAGTGGTTTGCGTTCGAGTGAAGCAAATGCCATGCGACTATTTGCATAAGTATTAATTCGAATACCAAACCAAGCAACGCTGTAAGAGCCTAATATACCGATGACAGACCAAAGCAGGATTAATAAAACTCCTACTAAATGTGTCTCTTTCAGTACTCCGAAATAAAAGGCAATACAGGAACCAATCAGAATTTCAAGAATAATAATAAATTTTCCTTGTTGAATCAGATAAGTTTTTGCGGTCTCGAATATGATATTAGATACTTCCAGCATAGATTTGTGGGCTTTCAAATTCTTTACATGAATGAATTGATAAGCACCGAAAATCATACCCAAAATACAAATACCAAGTCCTATAAATAGTAATGATTGTTGGGATGAATTTAATACCGGAACGACTAAATCGGCTTCACTGGCGAAACTTATTCCGGTAAATGCAAAAAAAATAATTGGTAGAATCCAGAGCTTTTTCAAAAGCTCGGTGAGTTTGAATGTAGATTGCATAAATCTCATTTAATTAGTTTAACATAAAAAAGAATTGATGACTTATTTCATTCGCAAAAATATGAAATTTCTGGGGAATTGTCGGTATAAATTTTGTAAATAAGTTGATAAATTATAAGGTAAACTTTTTTACTTTATAACTTGCAACTTTCAATTACTACTTAGCACAGGTCATCAAATATAATCTACTTCGGATTTGTCCTAATGTTTCATAACGCTCCTGACGCCAATTATAACGAGGATATGATATGGTATCTGCCATCATGCCGGAATATAACTGCCTATCTTCGAGATCACGCAAGACCAGAGAGGATGATGTAGTAAATGCTATTGTTTTAGATTTCGGTTGTTTTGCAATTATTTGGGTGCTTGGCCAGGTTGTTTTCAAAGGATATTTCAATCCGTTAACATTTAAAAAACAATCAATATCACAACCTAAAAAATATAATTCAGAGCCATCGTGAGTATAATGAGGATTTCCGGTAGCTGCTCCTGCACTATATTCAGTGCTATTTTGCATAACAACGTTAATACCGTCGTGGAAGGCATAGAGTCCAATCAACGGCAAACTCGGATGCAATACAAGGTTATTCATATATTCATATTGCTTACTAATCATAGGTTCGACGTAGTCATCGGAAAATAAAAGTGAGACATATCTCCCAGATAATTCCTGTGCTATTGCCGCCATTACGGTTCCGAAAAGATTTATTTTTACATCTGTAATTGTACGGTAAATATCAGAAATCGGGATAAATTCTTTGTAGATTTGAGTCCTATCCCCGCTTGAACCAGAATAGCACATTTGTCCATCAATCCAGAAACCTATTGGTAAAATGCGATCAAATGCTGAAGATTCTCTGCCATTAATATTCATTACATAACTTGATCCCCGCATTCCAACTACTGAGTAACGGCTTCCGTCCTGACTCAGGTAAATATTACCCATCCTGTTTAAAAACTTAATTGATTTATCACCCAAAACAAATGTTTCCAAATCTTGTTCATAATATGTATAAGCTAAAACTTCAGAATTAGGACTGTAAATTATCATTCCTGGCTGAAAACCCGGAACAGGCTGTACAGAAGCCTCTGTAATAAGATAAGTTTGATTTGAAGCATCTACAGCAAAATAAGCCCATCTCTCCCCATTTGGTGAAAACACAGGTTCAGTTAGATAATTGTATGATTTTGATTTTTCACCATCGATAATCATTCTATATTTCCCGGTAAAAGGTTGAGTTACAGCCCACCAATGATAGCTTGTGTCCATACCACTGGAAATAAGAGGTTCAAAGCCATCAAGCAATAAAAAATCATGACAAAGTTCTGCTTTTAAACTAAAATGAAAAACAAAAAATAAAAATAACAAGGTTAATTTCAATAGTCTTTTAATTGGCTCAGGCACTCTTCTGCTCCGACTTTTATAAATAAAAAGATAACTATTCAATATAAAAATTATAATGGATTTATTATTTTCATTAAACGATTAATCCGATAATATCATTTAAAGTCATCAGTGTTAAACTAATTTTTCAATGAAATCCAATAATAATGAATTATAAAAAATATTATATTAATTAAAGCAAATATAGTCTCAGAGCCAATCAAGTTATGGAATCTACAGCAATTCTCCGAAAATATCAGTGTCAGACAATAATCTTAATATCTTTTAATCTTTTTAAAATGAGAATTATACTTATTTTTATTCTTTTTCTAATATTTATTTTTGGAAAATGTAAATGGATTATTATTTAGTCAAAGCAGTTGTTTTCGGTATAATTCTTGTGTTCTCCGCACTGGTATTATCTCGCAAGTTGTACCAACTATTTTCGTATTTACAAGTTGGGAAGGAAATTAATAGAAGCGATAATATCAATTCCCGAATAAAAAATACAGTTAAAGTTGCTTTTTTTCAATACAGGATTTTCCGCGACAAGAGTGCCGGTATCCTTCATGCTCTAATTTTCTGGGGATTTTTAACTTTATTATTTTCTGCCTCAGAATCCATATTTCAAGGATTCTATAATGGCTTTTCCTGGTCAATACTGAAATATTTTTACTCTTTTATAACCTTTTCAACAGATTTTTTCTGTGTTTTAGTAATTGTGTCCATTATATTTAATCTGATCCGGCATTTTGCGATAAAAGTGCCTCGCTTGCAAGGTAAAAAGGAGGATATGGTTGATGCTTTGGTTGTACTTATTTTTATTTTTTCCATAGTATGTTCATTGATAATCGAAAATGCAGCTTCTACAAAGATTCATAATGAATACTGGGAATTCAAACCTATTGCAGCTTATTTCGGGACATTGATACCATCAAATTCCGCTGTTTTCATCTATGAAATTTTCTGGTGGATGCATATAATCCTTATATTAGCTTTTGCCAATTACCTCCCATACTCAAAACATTTACATGTTTATACATCAATTCAAAATGTGTTCCACGCACAGTTAAAGCCAATTAACGGGCTTGAACGAATTGACTTTGAACAAGAAGGAGTTGAAAAATACGGAATCGTCGATGTTGATGATATTTCTCGTAAATCTTTGTTTGATGGCTATTCATGTACACATTGCGGAAGATGTTCCAGTGTTTGTCCGGCAAATACAACTGGGAAACTACTGGATCCAAGAGAGATTATTATTCAAATCCGGCACAGACTGCAAGATATTGGGCCTATCAAACTGAGACAAATAAAAACAAACGGAACCGAGGTTATTCTTTCGGATCATGAGTCAGAGCTTTTAAATAAGAAATTTGTTGGTGATTATCAAAGTATTGAAGCGCTTTGGCAGTGTACAACTTGTGCTGCATGTATGCAGGAATGCCCTATAATGATTGAGCACGTACCAGCAATAGTCGGGATGCGCCGTTCACTTGTTTTAACAGATGCAGAATTTCCATCATTATTACAATCAGCATTTTCAAATCTCGAAAATAATGGCACTCCATGGGCATTTTCATCTTCTGAAAGATCAGACTGGGCTGAAGGAAGCGGAATAAAGACAGCAGCAGAAAATCCTGATTTTGAGTATTTATTCTGGGTTGGTTGCGCAGGCAGCTTTGATGACAGAGCCAAGAAAATTTCATTGGCATTTGCACGATTACTCCAAATTGCAGGTGTTAATTTTGCTATCCTTGGAAATGAAGAGCAATGCAACGGAGATGTTGCAAGAAGAGCCGGGAATGAATATCTTGCCGATATGTTGATCAAAGCCAATATCGAAACTTTATCAAATTATAAAGTCAAAAAAATTCTTACAATTTGTCCACACTGTTTTAATACATTTAAAAATGAATATCCCGATTTTGGTGTACAGTTCGAGGTCATTCACCATACACAATTTTTAAATAATTTGATAAAATCCGGCAAATTGAAACTAAGACCCAATAGCAGCCAATCAACAAATATAAGTTATCATGATTCTTGTTACCTTGGTCGCTATAATCAAATTTATGATGAGCCAAGAAATATACTGAAATCAATCTCGGGATTTTCTTTAAAAGAGCCTTTGAGAAATCATGACAGAGGCTTTTGTTGCGGTGCAGGTGGTGCTCAGATGTTTTTGGAGGAAACAGTAGGTAAAAGAGTTAATATAGAAAGGACAGAAGAACTGATTAATACCCATACCGAAACGATAGCACTGAACTGCCCGTTTTGTATGACGATGATCAGTGACGGAATAAAAGCAAAAGATTTAACTGAAAAAATTCAGGTCAAAGATTTGGCAGAAATACTTCTTGAAAATGTACAGTTGGATTAATTGTAATCTTTTTTTATTTAAATATGTATAAATTAAAAAAATGTCCTTATTTTGTAGTCTGTAGAATATGAAATCTCATAAATTGTTGTTTTTATCTTTTCAAATGAAAAGGTATGTTTTAAAAATTAATTAATGGTATAAAAATATGACTCCCGATGAAACACTCATTAACTCAGAAACAGTTCCGGAAAACAATGCTGAAATTCAGATTGAACAAACTGAAACTCCAATAATTGAAAACTCCGCTTCTGAAGCTGATAATCACGATAGTCAAATTATTGAACAGCCTGAAATATCTGCTGAAATAAATGATAATCCAATTTTAGAAGAAACTGTTGTTAGCGATGGAATAATCCCATCAGTTATTAATGAAGCAATTTCTCAACAAACAGAATTAGTCACTGAACAAGTAGAATCAAGTGCAGGATTAGAAGAAACGACTGTTGTAGAAATTGAAGTTGAACCGGTAATTGATGAAGCAGCTAAGGCTGAAGCTAAAGCAATTTCTGAAGAAAAAAAGAGACAACGGGAAGCAGCAGAAGCTCAACAAAAGCTATTTTCAGAATATTTCGAATATTTCAAAACAGTAAGAGATAAAGATGAAACTTTGGAAGTTGATGTCATTGGACGTATCAAAGGTGGTCTTAGAGTCATGTATAAGGAAATGCCTTTATTCTTACCAGCATCTCACTTCTCTCTGAAAAGATCCCCAACAGAAAAAGAATTATCAGAGTCCGTCGGGATAAAAACCATTGTTAAAATTCATGAAATGCAGGAAGACCGCATTGGTAGAAAGACTGTGATAGTCACTCGGAAAAAAATTCTTGAAGAAGAGTTCTGGGCAAAAATTCAGGTTGGTGACATTGTTGAAGGAAATGTATCATCTGTTGCAACTTTCGGAGTGTTTGTAGATATTGGTGGAGTCGAAGGATTGATTCATATATCAAGAATCTCTCAGAATCGTGTGGAAGACCCCAAAACTATGTTTAGACGTGGTCAAAAAATTCAGGCAGTTGTTATAGAAGCTAATAAAGAGAAGAATCGAATTGCACTAAGCCGTAAAGAACTGGAAAAATCTCCATGGGACGACTTGGCAGAGACAGTTGAGGTAGGTTCGGTAGTTAAGGGTATAGTGCGTCGTATGACGGACTTTGGAGCTTATATTGAATTATTTCCCGGAATAGATGGCTTGCTGCGCTCCTCCGAATTTTCTTGGACTAAACGAATCAGGAAACCATCAGATATTTTAAAAATAAGTGATGAAATTGATGTAAAGATTCTTACATTCTCCAAAGAAAAGAGATCGGTATCTTTAAGTATCAAGCAGATTCAGCCTAATCCATGGCATACAATTAAAGAAAAATTTGAGAATAAAAGTGAATATGACGCTACCGTCAAACAAATAGTTAATCAAGGTATTGTCGTCGCTTTGGATGAGGAATTTGACGGATTTATGCCAAGAAGTAAAATGAAGAATTGCCCTCCGGGTAAACCAATTCCTTATCAAGTTGGTGAAGTAGTAAAAATTCGTATTTCAGATATAAATATTGAAGAAGAATCTTTGATTGTTGAACCTGTCGTGGAGGAAAAACCGGTAGCTCCCAGAGCTAATCATGGTCAATCACGCGGTCGTGATAATCAAAGACATCACGATAATAAGCCGCACGATCAGAATAGTCCAAATGCAGGTACTGATTCAGGAGCTTTCTCACTTGGTGATCTGCTCAGCGATAATGCAAGGAGTTCATTATTCAACTCTTCAAAATAAATTTCAATAATTTACGTTTTAAGAAACCGGTTTGATTATTCAATCCGGTTTTTTTATTTAAAAAGTACCCGATGATTTTAAAAAACACAAATCTCAAGACCCACTCAGTTATTATTGTAATTTTAATCTGTTTTTATTATGATTCTAATTGTCAGATTATCACAAATCTGTCCCAAGATAAAATTCAAACAACTGATAGTTCCAAATCAAAAATAATTGGCCCCGGGCCTGATCTGTTAAAAAGTTATTACACTCGTATGCAGGATACTAATTTTAAAAAAGCTCTTACACTCAGAATACCTATCAGTGCCAGATTAGATTATGATTTGATAGCGACACGCAATGACTGGGAATCATACTTCTCGAATATCAAACCAAGTCCTTTTGAAAATGCAAGAAGAAATTTACTTGAAAATTTTTATAGATACATGCAACCTAGCGAACAAGAGATTGTACAGCACCAGATTGGCATCGAAAAGTCACTTGAAGTACCGGGTATCAAAACTCTAATGAAGGGTGGACTTAGTGTACCATTCAGCACAATTGCAAGCCTATTGGGCATGACTGAAGATGTTAGCCCTGAAATTAATTATACAATTGAGAATTTTACAGATATTGAGGTTGTAGTATATTCAATTCAGGCTGTAGTTGTATCAACTCTGTTTAAAGGCACTCAGCCGCCAGGGTCATACAATCTGAGATGGAATGGCCGTGATGATGATGGTCGTAGGATGCCAAACGGTGACTACATTATGGAAGTGAGAATCGGATCGGAAAAATATATTCGTAAAAGAACACTGATTTAATAGTCAAGATTCTCAATTATATTAAAGAATTTAATATAATCTTTAAACCTTCCAAAACTCCAATTATATATAAATCGGATGTACCATTATTTTTAATTACCGAGACAGCTTTACAAGAACTGTGAGTGATGATTTTATTTAAAAAATCATGCTGAAGAAATTTCTCTTCTGACAAATTTAAAATAATAATCAAATCAGTCTGATTCTGCCGAGTTTGGTCAGATATATTTTTTTTAGATAGATTAATTATTCTGTCCGGGCAAGCTATTGAAAACAGGTTATAGGTAGATTCAGACTTCTCATTTCTTAGTTCTTGATAGTTTAGATTTTCATGTATGATAATGATAGTTTCGTCTGAGGCACTGTTATCAGATATTTCCGTAAACGCCGATTCAATGCTATAAACTGATCTGATATTAATTTTTATACAATTATTTATAGCAACTTTTATCATCTCAGGATAAAGTAATTTTAAACCATTTTCAGCAGCTCTGGCGGCTGTATAATAATTAATATTTTTTATTGTTTGTGCATCTGGAAATATTTCAGGATCAGCTGTTTTTATTCCTTCAACATTAGTCCAAATGCTTAGTTCCTTAGCCCCCAAAGTTGCTGCATATATTGTAGCTGTTAAGTTAGAGCTTTCTATTCCCATTGTTGAGATAGAGCCATCCAGAGTTCTGGCAACAAATCCCTGAGTGAGCGAATACCGGTGTTTAGAAATTTGAGTATCGAAAATTTTCAGAATATTTTCTTTGGTAATATCAATGATCGGTCTGGCTGAACCGAAATTATTATCAGTAATTATAACTGAAGAGGAATCAAAACAGGTTATATCAATTTTTTGTTCTTTGAAATAATGAAAAATTATATTAAAAGCAAAAAATTCACCAAAAGCCATTACTGAATCTAAAGTTTTATTGGTAAGCTCACCGGTTATAGAAATGCCAAGAATATATTCTTTTAATTTTAAAAAATTCGGTTCAAGTTTTAGAAATAAATCCGTTTGAATTTGTTTATTTTTTATACTTAAATTTATCAGATCATAGTGAAAGCCAATAATATCGTGAATTTTGGCAAGAGCCGAGACAGAATCACCGGTTTTGGCTATTGAAGCTGCATCAATCAGATTTCTGGTAGTTCTGTCAAATGCAGATATGATAATTAAATTATTGGAATTAGAATAAAGTTTTAAAATTTTTGCGGTCAGCTCAATATCATGAATATCTTTAATAAATGAACCACCGATTTTCAGGACCTGCATATCAATAACCTATCTCTGGCCATGGAACATTTTTTCTGCGGAAAATAAATGAAATCGGTGTGCCGATAAAATCAAAATGCTTACGTATAGTCCTTTCCATGAATCTTTTATAAGATTCCGGTAGTAACTCAGGGTGATTGAGAAAAAACGCAAATATGGGCGGTTCTGTGCCCACCTGAGATATAAAATTTATTCTCAGATCAGATCCACGTACTGCCGGAGGAGGTGTAGTTTCCAATTCGGGTAAAATCATTTTATTGAGAAGCGAAGTTTTAATATGAGTTTCTCTGCGAACTTTAATTTCCTTTGCTACCTGAATTACCTTTGTAATTCTCTGTTTCGTATGTGCTGAAATAAACATAACAGGTGCATAGTCATTCAATTTCATCATTTCGTAAATCTTTTTTGTATATCTATCTGCTGTGACAGTATCTTTTTCGACTAAGTCCCATTTATTAACGGCGATAATAATCCCTTTCCGAGCCTGATCAACCATATTGATAATTTTTTTATCCTGATCTTCAAGCCCCAAAGTTGCGTCTAAAAGTATAATTGCAACGTCACATCTTTCAATAGCCTTAGCAGTTCTGAAAATACTTATCATTTCCACATTTTCAGTTACGTGACTTCTCTTGCGCAAGCCAGCAGTGTCTATGAGAACAATTTCTTCACCATAATATTTCAAGATACTATCGATTGAATCCCTGGTTGTACCCGGTATATTGGTTACAATCATTCTTTCTTTCCCAAGCAGAGCATTTGTCAGACTTGATTTCCCGGTATTCGGGCGTCCTACGATGGCAATTTTCAATCGTGGATCACTTTTATCACTTATGGTTTCTGGCAAGCCTTCGGTGACATCATCAAGAAAATCTCCGGTACTCCGCCCGTTAGCAGCAGAAATCGCATAAGGTTCACCAAGTCCAAGATTATGAAATTCCATTGCAGAAGCATCTTGATTATGATTATCGCATTTATTTACGACAAGAACAACTTTTTTGTTTGCTTTGCGTAAAATGTGAGCAATATCCTCGTCAAACGGAGTAACGCCGTCTCGTCCATCACATACAAAAATAATCACATCGGCTTCTTCGATTGCAAGCTGAGCCTGCATTCTGATAGCTCGTTCCATTGTGTCTTCTGTACCTGGAATAAATCCACCTGTATCTATTAGAGTAAAATCTTTGCCATTCCAGTCAGATTCACCATATAAACGATCGCGGGTTACCCCTGGCAGTGGCTCAACAATAGCATCTCTTGAACCGACAAGACGATTAAAAAGAGTTGATTTTCCAACATTAGGTCTTCCGACTATAGCAACAACATTCATTAAAATTCCAATTTGTAGTCTGATTATAAATTTCTGATCTTCTTTAAAGTAGAGTCCGTGATACTTTCCAAGGTATTTACCCTCAGCATTTCCAAGACTTCGTCTCTGAGTTTTCCCCAGCTTGAATGAACAGGACAAGGTTTACCATCTTCGCAGTTAAGAAAACCAAGTGCACATTTTTGAAATATTTCAAGTCCATCTATAGCAATAACAATATCAAGTAATCTGATTTCCGAAGATGCCATTAAAAGAAAAAAGCCACCGAATCTGCCTTTTTTTGACCCTACAATTTTTTTTATTGCTAATGCCTGCAATACTTTGGATACAAATTCTTTTGGAATTTTCAATTTTTCAGAAATTTCCTTGGCATTGGCAACTTGGTCTTTTTCAAGAGTTGACAGATATAGCATAGCCTGGAGTCCTAATTCACATCTTTTCGAAAATAATGCAGTCATATTTTTTTTATTTATTAAAAATCGATAAATTCAGCCAATTCATCCGCTCTCGTCTGATGAACAATGGCATTGTCATCAATCAGTTCCCTGACGGCTGCCTTAGCCTTTTCAATACTAATTTGGTGCCTGTAAGCAAAATGCCATATATCTAAAGGAGCAATAGAAATTTCAAGAACAAGAGCCTGAGCAGCAGTTAATTTTCTTTTTGCTAAAATTATTTCTTTAGAGGATTCGAGAACCATCTTCGACTCATCGGTTAACAAATGATGTTGAGTAAAGAAATAATTATCATTCTGCAATAAATCACAAATTGGAAATCCTCTACCATTTTTTAAGATTAATAAAGGAATAAATGCCACGCCAACTCTATAAATATCTTCATCAGCACCGTCCCACAAATCAAGCCAGACCGGATAATCATGAACCTTCAGCCAATCGAAAAAACTAATTTCTTCTGGAGGAAGTTTAATAAGCATTGAGCTTGAAAATTCCTTTGAGATAATATTGGCTTGATCTGGAGATATTATCTGCCACAGCTCTTGATCAAGTTCAATATAACCTAATTTTTCATAGCTTTCAGTGCATATTTGTATTATTTCTTTATTTGTCATTTGCTTAATTCAATTTAATCTTCAATTTGAGATTAGGTTCACATTAATAATTATTTTTTTCCAGATTTTTCTTTATAATTGAGATAAATCCCAAAACCAAGTCCCAGAACCGTCAGAATGTTTGCAATAAGACTTAATGTTTTACCTGTTTGATATTTTTCAGAATAATACTTCATTTCCACGGTATGTGATCCTTGGGGTACTATTACTGATCTAAAAGCAAAATTTGTTTTATATATTGCTGTTTCTGAGCCATCAATATAAGCCTTCCAGCAGGGAGGATAATAGATTTCACTAATAAAAAGGAGTGTGTTACCATTTGTCACAGTTCCGATTTTTATTGATTCATTTTTATGTTCAATAATCTTTGCAGATGAAATTGCAATATTAGTATCGAGTATGACAGGAAGCTGTATCTCAACGAAAGCCGTATCCAAGGGAGAGAAATCGCCTTTTTTGAGATGAGCTAAAATATCGGTTTGTGATGCAACGACAGCATTTTTTACAAAAAATGCACGTGGAAGACAATCGGCATTCGGATAAATTACCGGCTGCTGGCGCTTGCGATCAGCACTGATAATATATTTTACATTCATTAAATTCCATAAAAATGGATTATATAAATAAGTTGTGCTTCCTGCGTAATTATCATTATTTGCATTATCAAGCAAATCCTGATAAACTCTCAGTTTGGCAGAGTGGTAGCCATTAACGTTTTCTAATAAATAATAAGCAGGAACATTTTGGGATTGTGAAAGCATGTCAAAAATCCTAAAAACAGATGTATCCTGTTCAGCTTGAATAGGCTTGTAGATATTTTGGACTGATAAAAATACTTCTTTATCAATACTCTTTTTCGCAACTTCCATTCTTCGGTAATCTACCCGCCACAGATCGAGTAAAACAATAAGAGCAAGAATAGAAAAGAAAATTGTTTTATTGAGTTTATTCTTAACGAAAAAATAAGTAATTAAAGAAACAATTACAGTGAAAAGTCCGTTAATCATCCAATCTGAGCTTGTGCCAGACCAGTTGAACTTTGCAATTTCTTCTATAAAAGTTTTAACCTGCGCATCGTTTCCATATTCTTTATAAATTTGCGTTGCAAAATTAGATTGGTCAACCGATTTTATATATGAATCCTGAAAACCGGCAATGAATATGATTCCGGCAACTAAAAAAACAAAACCACCAATTATCCAAACTTTAAGAATTTTCTTCTCGGATTCGGAGCCCTCTTTCCTAATTTTTAGGATTGAACTTATACCATATCCTGCAAGTAAAGGTACAGCAAAATGCATAAGAGCCAGAGCCATACTTGGTGCTCTGAATTTATTAAAATTCGGGGCAATTTTATAAACAATATCAAATATAAAAGATAAATTTTTCCCGAATGACAGAAAAATACCAAATATGGCTATTACAAATAATGCTTGTACAAAAGGGTCTTTTCTATAAATACAAAAACCTAAAATTGCCAGACCAAGTACGATTATTCCCATGTATGGCGGTGAATCTTCAGATTCCTTAGTGCCCCAGTAAGTAGATGTTTTCTGTTCATTTTTGAAATCTTGAATCCCATATCCGTAAAAACTTGGTACAACGGTTGTAAGAAGCTCTGATGGGCTATATGACCACATTGTCGCATAATTATAATCATTTCCACCGCTTGCATCCTGATGCTGATTCTGTGTCTGCATGATTGGAGCTGATCCACGAGTAGAATATGGAGTATATTCAAGTGTGCTAAGATATCTGTCTGCTGACATAGCAAATGCAATACCTGCAGCTACTGCCAATGTGAGACCGGAACGAATCACATTAAAAATTTTCTCTTTTTTAACTAAAGTATTAATTATTTCGAATATATAGTAGATAACAAAAGCAAAAATGCTATAATATATCATTTGCAAATGTCCGGCTTCCATCATAATATGAAGAGCTAAAACAAGTAAAAAGACATACAGAACTGAGAATTTAACTTTCATTTTTTCTATAAACAGAAAAACAAACGGATACATTGCAAAAACGATTGGTTTTGTATTGTGGCCAATCATAATCCAAGTTACAACCCACGTTGAAAAAGTGGCTGCAAAAGCACTAAAGAAGGAAACAAAGGATTGGTGCTTCTTGAAACGCATTAAGGTATAAACACCAGTTGCGTAAAGTGCATAGTAAAATGCCATACGAGCAGTGTCATTACTAAAAATTGTTCCTATAAATTTTGCAAATCCAAAGAAAATTGAAATAAGAATATCATACCAACGATCACCTGTGACTAACAATGCGGAAAAGCCCGGCATACCACCGAAAAGATGCGGCACCCACTGAGGAAATGTTCCATCTGCTGATGCTTTTTCAAGGTATTTAACAAAACTAAGCGATGAGATATTATCTGATGCATTGAATCCACCTTTAAAAATTGCACCGGAAAAGAAAATGAAAACCGCAGTTACTAATAGACCAATGAAAATCATGTCAAGATATTTTACTGGAATAATGGTTTTTGTCGCGGTTTTGTCGCTACTGTTCTGCTTTTTTAATTCTTTTACCATTTTTTCTGCTCATCAAAAATTAAAGAAAAATATTAATTTCGTGCTAATACGAACTTACAATTTACGAAAAATAAAGATGTCCTACATCTTGCCGATGTAAGACATAACTCAAAACGATTGAAATTTAATAACTATTTTTATCTGAAATGCTGATTGATCGCTTTGATTCAATAAGATCATCAAATGTTATCTGAATTTTGAAATCATAAGATTCAAAATAATTAAAAGTTTTTTCGGCCCATTCCATTAATTTTATTGATTCATCCGACTCAAGGATCTCTCTCAGCCCTATTTCTTCAAGTTCGCGAGTATTCTTTATTCTGTATAAATCAATATGGAAAATTGGGAATTCGAAATCATCTTTCATAGCAATGTATTTGTTTACCAACGTAAATGTAGGACTAGAGACAATTTCATCTACTTGAAAGTAATCACATATACCTTTTATAAACTCAGTTTTTCCAGAGCCTAAATCGCCGTAAAACGCAATAGAGCTACCTTGGACAAGATTTTTAGCAAAATTAAAACCGGTACTAATGGTTTCTTCCTCGGAGTTTGTTTCTATTACGATTTTTTTCATTAACAAAATTACAAAAAATATTGAATGAATAGTATCGGCACAATTTTAGGGAACTGAATATAATTTTCTTTATGAATAATTGCCAATAAAAAATAGAGATATATTTTTTAAAAATAAAATTGATCATTGTTAATGTTTTAATATTTTTCATACTAACTCGAAAATTTAACGAATCATACCAATTATATAGCATAATTAAAAAAATCATATCAATTATATAAAAATATATTTGACCTTAACTTAAAAAAGTCAATAAAATCAACTACAAATCTTTTGATCAAGTAAAAAATAATAGTTTGAAATAATTTGGAATTTAAGTTATGTACATGCTTTTAAAAGGAATATGTATAATATAATAATTTATTAAGTTTAACTAAACTAATTTAAAATACCTAATAATATATTTTATCTATAATAAAATATAATTTTTTCATATTATCTATTAAATTTAAAGCACGATTATCATTATTTTATTATTATCAAAACAATAATTAATCACGTTCTAATTTATTGTTTATAATCAGCTAAATACTTACTAAATATTAATTTGCAACGATATTTCTTTTTGTTAATTTATATTTTGTGAATATGATAAAATGATATTTTTTATTCTTTTTTTTTACAATTGTTGATTTTATAATTAAATTTTTAGGAGATTGATTTTATGAAAACTAGTTTAACTCAAAAACTTTTATTATTAGCCTTAGCTTTAGGCTTAGGATTTATGATCGCCTGTACAGGCCCTGATGGCCCTCCGGGAAAAGACGGCGTTAATGGTACTAATGGTACCAACGGTAAGGATGGAACAAATGGCACTAACGGTACTAATGGTAAAGACGGTACTAGTGGTACTAATGGTAAAGACGGATCCCAGGATTGTGAGAAATGTCATAATACTGCTAACTCAGATTTCTATAAGAAATGGTATCAGTATGACTTATCATTACATGGAAGAGGAATCGTATTTGAAGAAGAAGCCGGACGTACTCAGTGCGGTGGCTGCCATAGTGGTAATGGATTTGCAGAAGCATGTGGATTAAATCAAAATGATGCCGTTACAGAAGCAACCAGTCCAATTAATTGTCGCGCTTGCCACTTTATTCACACAAATTATGATTCTACTGATTTCAAATTAAGATGGACTAAAGCTGTTACATTGCGTCAACCTGCAACTCCAGTTCAAACATTTGATTTCCAAGGTGTCGGAAATACCTGTGCAAAATGCCATCAAGCTCGTACCATATCCCGCACTCAAACTGCAGATGGTAAAGTTGATACACTTGCAAAAGCAAGCGGAACAACTACCTACAGCCGCGTTGGACCTCATTATGGAATAATTTCTAATATGATGACTGGTATAGGAATTCCTCCAATGGCTGGTGTTAATTATGGTACTCCAAATGATAACAGACATAGCTTCTTACCAAAGGGTTGTGTTTCTTGCCATATGGCACAAGATACGACCAATCCTGCAATGGGTGGTCACGTGTTCACAATGCCACAGGCAAATTATCAAAACTTTACAACTGCGTACTTCAATGCAACTTGTAATCTTTGCCATCCAAAAGCAACTTTGAAAGCCGCTGCTAATACTACTTTAATTAAAAATGATATCGCAGCAATCAGAACTAAATTAATCAATGCAAATTTATTAGATACTACACAAGCACTTGCAGTTGAAAACGGTGTAACAACTTATAAAGTAATTGGTGAATATGTAAAAATTACTCCTAAAAAACTTTGCTTATTAGGAAGCGATACAGTTACAGCACTTATTAACTATCTATATGTTGCAAAAGACAGAAGCAATGGCGCTCACAATCCAGCTTTAACAAAAGAAATTGTTAATGGTCTAAAGAATTTCTTTAAATAAAATTAAATAACTTAATTTGAAAAGAGCTTCACGATTTTGTTGAAGCTCTTTTTTTTTTGCACCGATTGTAAACATTGATATACCGCACCCTGACTGACTCAATAAACATATAACTAACATTCATTCTTACTTACTTTATATTTTAAGAAAAGTATATATCCTTCTTATATCGTTTCCTACTTGAAGGCTGTCACTCCTGCGTATGCAGGAATCTCCTGATTGGTACTGGAAGGGGATTCCCGCATGCGCACAAATGACAAGAAAAGGTAATTTTCACACAGTCTCATGCGCACAAGTGACAATAATTCCTAATTCATAAAGGAAATGATATTATAAATACAGGGATCAACCTTCTACAGTGGCTTTTGAGGCATAGTGATTCAAATTAAAATATATATTCCTGTAACTTAAAATCTCAGGATTTTCTAAAAATGAAATTGAAATTTTTCTAAACAAAACACTGATTTACAATTAGAAATATTTTTATTAGGTACATGGAAAATAATAAAATATTTCATAAAAATTAATACTCATTTCAGACTCTAATCTCAAATTACTCATTCTAAATTACTTTTTTAATCTCATATATTATTTCATTACTAATAAAAAAATAATTTTGATCCCTCAAATAATGTATTTTTTAGAAGAACTTTTTTATTAACAGTCAAAATCGTGTAAATTTTTGATTGCCAACAAATCTAAGAATTTTTGAAAAATATTGAGATTAGTTATAATAAATACTCGAAATAAAACAGGATAAATTCCAGATAATTAATTAATTGGATTTACCTAAAAATTCTATCATTAACTAAATAATATTTGTTGCTAATAAAAGAAACTATTTTTTATCTATATCAATATTATTTTTGCCATCTATATTCATAATTTAATACTTTCAAATTGAGAAGTAATCATCCTCAAATTAATTGTTTAAAATGAGCTAAATACTTACAAACAATTAATTTGCAGAGATTTTATTTTTTATTATTTTGCATACTGTGAATGTAATAAAGTAATAAATTTAGTTCTTTTACAATTTCTAAATGTTTTTTTTAAATTCTTAATAGGAGATTTTTTTTATGAAAACTAGTTTAACTCAGAAACTAATGTTGTTGGCCTTAGCCCTTGGCTTAGGATTTCTTGTAGCTTGCACTGGCCCTGAAGGCCCAGCCGGTAAAGATGGAGCAGCGGGTAAACCTGCATCTCAAGATTGCGAAAAGTGTCATAATTCTGCAAACTCAGACTTTTATCTAAAATGGTATCAATATGAACAGTCAAAGCATGGAACTGGTGCATTATGGGAAGAAGAAGGCGGTCGTGGCTCTTCATGCGGTCTTTGTCATAATGGTGACGGATTTGTTCAAGCAGTAAGCACTGGAGCTGCAGACCCAACTACAGCAGGTGTAGCACCTATTTCCTGCCGTACCTGCCATTTTATTCATACTGCTTATGATTCAACAGACTTTAAATTAAGATTGACTGCTGGCTTCAAGGCAAGAAATGATACTACAAAATCTTTTGACTTTAAAGGAAGTTCAAATACCTGCGCAAAATGCCATCAATTACGTACATATACTCGTTTAAAAGCCAAAGCAGCCGGTTTAGATTCTATCTTTATCTCAGCTACAGCCGCCTTATCTGTTAATAATGGTTATACTTCACGTGGCCCACACTATGGAATTGCAGCAAATATGATGACTGGTGTTGGAATTGAAAAATGGAATGCTAATGTTAATGCCGGTTCTGGCTTTGATCCTGCAAGTTATACAACAAATCCTCATAATGTGAATAATTCATGCGTTGCATGCCATATGAGCCAGGATACAACAAATCAGTTTAATGGTGGTCATAAATTCTTTAATCCTGCAACAGGTATTGCAAAAACAAGTGCAGCTTCATGGGCTGCTAATGGTTGTGTTGATGCATGCCATGCTAGAAAAGATTTGGGTACACTAACTATCTACAAACAATTGCAAACCGATTTACCTGCTATTGCAAAAATTCTTGTTCAAAAAGGTTTGATCACTGTTGTACAGGATACAAACAAATATAGCGGTGAAATCAGTTTATTACCTGTTAGCTTCCAAGTGAAAAACAAAGGTGCAAACTTAATAGGTAGCGATACTGTAAGTGCTATGTTCACATTCTTAAACATTTACAAAGATAAGAGCCTTGGGGCTCATAACCCTGCTTTGATGAAGGGTGCTGTTGACGCTTTAAAAGCTTTCTTTAAATAGTAATTTTGATTTCTGGTATAAGAGCTTCGCGGGTTTCGTCGAAGCTCTTTTTTTAAATAAATGTTTTTTTCACAATTCGGAAGAATTTATGTTAAAACTAACAGTTTACTTAACCCTGATACTAATCACTGCAACTACGGCTCTTGCCAGGCCACAATACTCAATTTTACAATCTTATGGAATCAAATGCACAGGTTGTCATATTTCTATCAATGGCGGTGGCGCTCGTAATGCACAAGGAAACATTTCAAGGAACTCTATAAGTCTTATACCGGCAGATAAAATTCCGGTTCTTGGGACTGTATTTGATAAAATCTCAAATAATAATTCCTTTTTTGACGATAAGATTATGTGGGGAATGGATGTTCGCTACCAATCTGCACGTTGGCCTGCAGCAGCAGATACGGTAACATTAAAAAGAACAGCACGAGATCAGATGATCATGCAATTTACTCCATATTTAATTTTTACTCCAGTTGAGTGGCTCCAGATCGATGGTCTTTATAATATAGCCTCAGAGATTGATGCAAGATTGATGACTGGTCAGCAGCCCTGGATGGCAGCACTTACAATTAAAACAACTAATTGGATGGACGGTTGGTTGCCAAACTTTAAAGCAGGTAAATTTCAGCCCGGTATCGGTATCAGATGGGACGATCACACTGTTTTGAACCGATATGCTTATGGAGTTAGCAAAGGAAAAGGTACACAAGGGAAAAACGGTGAAGATTATTTCTCAAGAACCCCCTTATATCCATCGGATGATTATGCAGAATACGGAGCAGAACTCAACTTTGAAAAGATTGACTGGCTTGAATTAGCTGTCGGAGGTTTCATGGCGGACAATTTGGTAACGATGTCTCAGATAACAGATAGAAGCGGAGTTAAGCATAATGTTGTTGATTCGGGTTCTTTTTCATTAACAGGAAAAATTCTTGTTATCCCGCCTGTATGGCATGGAATTGCATCTTTTATTGGTGGAACATTCTTGAAAAATAATGATTATTTATTATCAAATGCATTCCTAAGTTTTGGTATAGGTGATAAATTCTGTGCTATTGCTGAATTTGCTCGATCTGAAAAGAAAGACCTCAGACAAACTCAGGCATATTTATTCGAAGCAGATTATCAGATAAAAGATTATTTGATCCCTTTTGTAAGATTAGAGCACTCCGTATGCCGCGAGCATAGCGCTCTTAACCCAATTTATGCAACTCAGTATGATTTTGGTATGCATCTAAATCTTTTACCATTTATTGAATTGATCCCGGAGTATAGAATTTTCAGATACGAACACATTCCGGGCTATGCTTCGCAGTGGACATTCCAATTACATGTATTCTATTAATCAAACTAAGGAGAAATAAAATGGAAAAATCAGATAGAAGAAAATTTTTAAAGCAAGCCAGTCTTTTGGTTGGTACGGGGATTTGTGTCACATGCGCATCATCATTTCTTAATTCCTGCGAACAAGATATAATCATTCCACCTGTTCCGAAATATACCGGCAAACAGACTATACCGATCAGCGGCGCTCTGGCCAATGATTACGGCTTTTTAGAATATTCATTCTCGTATTATCTTGATGGCAAAACTTATAGTAAAACCATCCTGATTGTTAATGAAGGCGGAGGTGTATTTCAGGCATTTGATAATAAATGTCCACATTGGGGTGTGCCAATTGCTGTACAAGCAAGTTCAAAGGACATCAAATGCTCAGTTCATGCTACTCTGTTTGAATTATCAACCGGAGCTGTAAAGCAAAATGGTTCGGGCGGAGCACTGAATCCTTTGGGAACCTACACTACTAAGGTTGTTGGAACAAATGTGGAAGTCACGTTTGGAGATAAATAATTTTAATATTTTTCTTAAATAAATAGGATAATATAAGTTTGAACGAAATTGTATCATAGCCATTATCATACAATATTTCCAAATTAAAATTATTATTAAAAATCCTCTATTCATCCGATGTCAGTTTAACATCGGATGATTTTTTTTATACCCTAAAACTGGCTTGTGATGAGGATTTTGATTGACATTGAAAACCCAAATTGAAAAAGGAGTTAAATATATTAATCATTTCGGTTAGCCTATATTATCTTCTAAAACTGGCTTGTAATCATGTTAATTCAGCTATTATAAAAATGAAGTTAAAACTGATTACTGAATTTAATACAATAAAATTAAATTTATTTTCAATGTAAAATCTAATGTAGTTAATATTCAAAATTTTCCATAAATAAGCGAATTATTTATTTATATTTTACTAAATGATTTATTTATGATGAATTTTCATCAAATTAATCATTTACTCATTCTTTAAAACTCTTTTATTTTCAGCTAATTATACTTCTAAAATAATTGTTTAGATACGGCTAAACCCTTACAAAGAATTAATTTGCAGTCATTTATATTTTATCTAATTTGGAATTAGTTAATGTAACAAAGCAATAAATTTAATTCTTTTACAATTTCAATATTTTTTAAACTCAAATTTTTTTTAGGAGATTTTATTATGAAAACTAGTTTAACACAAAAACTAATGTTGTTAGCCTTAGCCCTTGGTTTAGGTGTATTAGTCGCTTGTACAGGCGCAGAAGGCCCAATGGGAAAAGATGGAACAAATGGTAAGGACGCTTCACAAGATTGTGAAAAATGTCACAATGCTGCCAATACTGATTTCTATACCAAATGGTATCAGTACAAACAATCAGTTCACGGAACTGGCGAACTTTGGCAAGGTGAAGGCGGACGTGGTACTACTTGTGCTGTTTGCCATAATGGTGACGGATTTGTTCAAGCTGTTAGCAATGACGCTTTAGACGCAACTACAGCAGGCGTTACACCTATTACCTGCCGCACATGCCATTTCATTCATACAAAATATGATTCAACCGATTTCAAATTAAGATTATCAACTGCTTTCCAATGCAGAATTGATACAACCAAACCAAGATTTGATTTCAAAGGAAATTCAAATACTTGCGGAAAATGTCACCAATTACGTACTTATGCTCGTTTAACCAGCACTGTTGGAACAAATCCTGGATTTGATTCAATTTTTGTATCAGCAACTGCAGCAATCACTACAAACAATGGTTATACAGCTCGCGGCCCTCACTACGGTATCGCAACAAACATGATGACCGGTGTTGGTTTGAAATCATGGAAAGCCAATGCAAATGCAGGTTCAGGCTTTGATCCGGCTTCAATTACTACACCTAATCCTCATGCAGCTCTTAATGATGCTTGTGTTGCTTGCCATATGAGCCAAGACACAACTAACGTTTTCAACGGAGGTCATAAATTCTTCAACCCAGCCACTGGTATAGCAAAAATGCCAGCTAAAGATTGGAAAGATGATGGATGTATGGATGCTTGCCATGCTAAAAAAGATTTAGGCACATTAGCTATCTACAAACAAATGCAAACTGATTTACCTGCAATGGCAAAACTTCTTGTTCAAAAAGGTTTATTAAATGAAATTCAAGATACAAATAAATATACCGGTGTTATCAGTCTTTTACCTGTAAGTATGCAAGTACCTAAAAAGGGTGTAAACTGGCTTGGTAGTGATACAGTATCTGCTATTCATAATTTTGTCACTATGTACAAAGATCGTAGCTTAGGCGCACACAATCCTGCTTTAATGAAGGGTATGATGGATGCTTTAAAGAACTTCTTTAAATAATTGATTAAATTGCTTAAATTTGAGCTTCGCGATTAATTTCGTGAAGCTCTTTTTTTACCAAAACATTTTTTTACAATCTGGAAGAATTTATGTTAAAATTAATAGCATACCTCACTATACTAATAGCCTTTGCATCTTCCGCTATTGCACGCCCTCAATACTCGATTCTTCAATCTTACGGCATAAAGTGTACTGGTTGTCACATCTCGATAAATGGCGGTGCTGCTCGCAATGCACAGGGAAATATTGCAAGAAACGCAATCAGTCTAATTCCAACTGATAAAGTTCCTGTTCTCGGGACAATATTTGATAAAATTAGCAACAATAATTCATTTTTTGACGACAAAGTAATGTGGGGAATGGATTTCCGTTATCTATCAGCCCGCTTCCCTACCCCGGATTCAAATCTTACCGCGATGAGCCGCCAGCAAAGGTTTATGCAATGGTCACCATATTTAATTATTACACCAACTGATGGTTTACAGTTTGACGGAATGTACAACATTGCCACTCAGATTGATCCTACCTTTAAAGGGCAACAGTCTTGGACAGCCACAGCAACTTTAAATCTCAACAAAATGATTGATTATGATAATTGGCTGCCAATGCTAAGAATCGGTAAATTTCAACCCGGAATCGGAATCCGCTGGGATGACCATACTGTATTGAGTCGTTGGGTTAACGGAACCAAGGCTCAGGTAAGAGGTAAAAACGGTGAAGATTATTATACAAAAATGCCACTATATCCGCCCGATGATTACGCAGAGTACGGTGCTGAACTTAGTTTTGACAAATACGACTGGCTTCAGTTAGCATTCGGTGCGTTCAAATCAACTAATCTTTTACACATGCCTCCAGCCTTTAATAAGAACTATTCACCAGATACCTTAGGTAAAGATTCAATTTCATTCACTGGGAAAATGCTAGTAATTCTTCCAGAATGGCACGGAATCTCATCTTTCGTCGGTGGTACTTTTTTAAAAAATGGAGAACTAATTTTGTCGGATGCTTTTCTCAGCTTCGGAATGAGAGATAAATTTGTAGTTATAGCCGAATTTTCATATTCCGATAAAAAGGACCTGATGCATACTCAAGCATATCTCTTAGAAGCAGATTATCAGTTTAAGGATTATTTTATTCCTTTTGCAAGGATCGAACGGTCTCAAAGTCGCGAAATTGTCGCACCAGCTCCATATTACAGGAACCTTTATAACTTCGGTGCACATTTGAATCTTTTACCATTTATTGAACTTATTCCACAATATCAAATTTCCAGATACGAACATATATCCGGATATGCGAGCCAGTGGCTACTTCAATTACATGTATTTTATTAAAAATGAAAGGAAAAATATAATGGAAAAATCAGATAGAAGAAGATTTTTAAAACAAGCCAGCATGCTGGTTGGAGCAGGAATTTGTGCAACTTGTGCATCATCATTGCTTACATCCTGTGAACAGGATTTATTTGTTCCTGCCGTTCCTAAATATACTGGTACTCAGGTTATTCCAATAGCAAGTTTAACAAAACCTTGTTCAAATGAATATACTTTTTCATTTTATCTTGATGGGAAAACCTATCAAAAAACAATTTTAATTGTTGATGAAGGAAATGGTAAATATCAGGCATTTGATAATATATGCCCTCATGCAGCATCCTCTCTTATTGTTCAATGTTCTGATAATCAGATATACTGTATTCAACACTCATCATTATTTAATATTGATAATGGTTCAGTAAAAAAGGATTTAAGTGGTACAAATGCTTTAAAGGCGCTACCAATGTACACTACTAAGGTAAATGGGAATAATATTGAAGTCACTTTTGGAGATAAATAATAATAAAAAGCCTCAATAAAACGAGGCTTTTTTTTTATACACCCATGAAGGAATAATAATGATAACAACCGCACTCATTACACTTGCAGATGGCAGCGAAGAATTGGAAACCGTTGCTGTAATAGATATTTTAAGAAGAGCAGGAGTTGATTTAATTGTAGCTTCCGATAATAATCCTGTTGTTTGCTCAAGAGGAACAAAAATCATTGCTGACATCTCGATTTCAGAGATCCCATTAAACAAATTATTCGATATTATTATTCTGCCCGGTGGCATGCCGGGTACTTCAAATTTAGCTGCTAATGAGCATCTAACAAATTTAATAAGATCTCATTATGCACATAATAAAATAATTGCAGCTATTTGCGCTGCTCCGACAATTTTACTTAATTTAAATCTTCTTGATAAAATTCTCCCCGTCTGCTCTCACCCTTCAGTAGCAAGTCAATTCAAGGGCTACAACTATGTTGAGGAAAAATGTGCTATTCAAAATAATATTATAACGAGTCGTGGAGCCGGTACGGCAGTTGACTTCGCACTTAAAATCACAGAAACTCTCTGTGGGTCGGAAATTTCGACTAAAATTGCAAAAGACATTGCTTGGGGATAGATTCATCTTAATTTTTTGGCATAATTTCTGTTTGTAATATTTTTTCAAAAAGATTGTCCTTGTTGATAGTTTTATCCGATCTTTTGTTTTTTATAAATAAGCCACATAAATGAAAATAGTCTATATATTTATTTTAACTTTGATTTTTACAATCCAATCATATTCCCAATGGGAGCCATCTAATACAGGGTTGGAGGGTGGAACTGTCAAAACTTTTGCAATTAATGGAACTAATATTTTTGCTGGTACTGAAAGTGGTGGAATATTTTTATCAACAAATAATGGTCAGAACTGGCATTCAATCTATAATAGTAATAAACTTGTTTCAATCAATGCACTTTGTTTTCAGGGTAACGATTTATTTGCTGCAAGCGATAATGATATTTATTCCAGTAAAGATATGGGTAAAACATGGGCTGTAGCTAATTCCGGGATAAATAGTACAATTATTTCATTAGTTTCTTCTGCAACATATTTATTTGCTGGAACCAGTTCAGGAATTTATTATAGTTCTGATAATGGTTTAAAATGGCAGATTACAAATGGTGCAACTAAAGATTTTGTAATCTATTCCATGAAAGCCGCTTCTAATCGGTTATTTGCAGGCACAAGCAAAGGTCTTCTGATTTCCACAGATAATGGTAAGAACTGGATTGTAAAGCAAAATGGCTTAACTAATATTTATATTCAGTGCGTCGATTATTCAGATAATATTCTCTATGCTGGCACTGGTAGCGGGCTTTTTAAATCATCGGATTTTGGTGAAAATTGGATAACTGTTTCAGATACATTAGTTAATTTTAGTATCCTATCTATTTCAATAATTTCGAACCGATTTTTTGTTGGCACAATGGGTGCGGGTCTTTATTATTCATCCAATTCAGGACTGAACTGGAGTGTTCCTGATTCTGTGAATCATACTTATATAAATTCTATACTTATTTCTGGCAATGATATTCTTATTGGCCTGAGAACTAAAGGTATTTATAGATCTATTGATATCGGAGGCACATGGATCGAAGCAAATAAAGGTTTAACAAATATTTCAATTTTATCAATGGCAGTTAATAAGAATAGTATTTATGCAGGCACTGAACAACATGGGATCTATGTTTCGGAGGATAGTGGCTCGAGCTGGAGTTCAATCAATAATGGCATTCAAGATATTGCATTCAGACTGAATTTCAAATCAATTGCTGCATTGGATAATCTTATCATAGCCGCTTCAACATCAGATGGAGTCTATATTTCTAATGATAAAGGCAAGAATTGGAAAACTGCTAATAGTGGACTAACAGATTCTTACATAAGCGAAGTAGTAATTTATGGAAAAACAATTTTTGCAGGAACCGGCTCCCACGGTGTATTTATGTCAAATGACAACGGCTCAACATGGAAAGAAGCGAATCAAGGATTAAGCTCATTGGGAATTACTGCTCTTGCAATATTCGACGATAATATTGTTGCTGGAACAAGCGATGCCGGTATTTTTATATCTAATGATACAGGCCAGACCTGGAAATCTGCAAATAATGGGCTTACTGATCTATATATTTTTTCGATAAAATGCTCTGCAAAAAATATTTATATTAAAACTCAAACTAAGCTCTATTTATCAACAAATGATATAAATAAATGGAGTGAAGTCAAAAAAGAGCCACTAAAGAACGTTTTCAACGATTCACCTTTGTTTATTTCGGATTCTGTTATGCTTGCAGCCGATATAAATGGAACGTATATTACAAAAGATCAAGGCTTAACTTGGCTTGATGCCAATAAAGGGCTTTTAAATAATGATTTGAACTCGGTAATAGTATCAGGTGAAAACATTATAGCTGCTGTTGCAGGAAATGGGATTTTCAGAGCTAAAATCAAGGAATTTAATAGAATAGTTTTTGATGTTCAGGAACATACTGATTATAAGATACTATTTAAAGTTTTTCCGATTCCAGCTGATAATTATATTAATATTCTTGATCTGTCAAATCAAATATTTTCTTCGGGTGTACAAAATTCCATTCAGGTATTCACTTCAAATGGTGAAATATTTGATGATTATACTGTGAGCTATAGCCAAAGCCAGTTGCAATTTAATTTCAAACATATTTCGTCAGGGATATATTATTGCTTAATTGAAGGGAATTCAAAAAAAGTAATTGTAAAATTTACTATTTTAAATTAATATGCTACTATTTCCTCTTTTTTATTCTACACAAGCCTTGGAAGCTGCAAGTACGGCATATCTGTGTATTTTTAGGTTTTACATTGAATTTAGCAAGTTTAATTTTATCCATAATATCACCGGCAGCCTCGATCGAGGAATTAATCATATCTTCGATTTCCTCAGATGTATAATATCTATTTGGATTTTTTTTAAAAATATTATATAATTCAGAAAACTCCGCTGCAAATCTAACTTGTTGAGAATTTTCGAATAATTTTTTTTCAAATTTATCCTGATCTGATTCCGATTGCTCATCCTTAAGAAATAATACATAATAAACCGCTCCGCCAAATACAAACTTTTGTCCATATTTATTTTCGAGTAATTTAGCTGCAGCAGCCATGTACAGAGGTAACTGAAAAGACTCATTCTTCATAATCTCTTTTTCTGAATGAATACCGGATTTCCCTGTTTTATAATCAGCTACAATAAATCCAAATCCTGTGTCAGTCTCTCTAATTTCAATTCTATCGATTTTTCCTCTAATATATACTTTATCAGATAATTTAATGGGTTGACTATACTGATTACTATCATTTGTACCAAACTCGAACTCAAAAAATGATGGCAAATATTTCCACCCTATTTCTAGTCTTAATATTTCGTTCTTCAGCCATTGCTGCAGAATACCACTTCTATCTGATGTATAATTAAAGTCTGGATCCAGATTATTTTCTTTTTTAGATCCATTGTTGTTTATTTTATCAAAATTCCAACCTAACATATTCAAAACTTCAATTTTCATCAGAGCATTATGATGTTTGAAGGCTAATAACTCATGATCAGCAATCTCAAGCAACAACTTCAGAGCGACTTCATGATCATAATTATCTAAATGAACAGGATAGATGCCATTTCCAATAGATGGATATTCTTTAATTTGAATTTGTTTATAAAAATCGCTAAGTATTTTATGTATCACAATTCCTGTTTCAATAGAACTAATGCCGAGTTCAGTTACCTTTGGTGTTTTTATTTTTAAGATACTACTTATATAAAACTGAAATGGACATCTAACATAATTATCAAAATATGAGGCTGAAAATGGTTGTTCACAGATTTTTGCTAAAAGATCATCGGGCTTTGAGCCAGCAAATCTAATTATCTCATCTATAGAAATCTCAGAATTAAAAGATTCTAATTTCTCAATTTTCTCAATGCAGTGCTTCAATTCCGCAGATTCATCAAACTCATTATTTTTGTGATTAGGATTTGAATAAAATTCATTTGAAGAACAGAATAATTGATCATATTCATCATTTGAAAAATATGTGCTGATATTATCAACCGATATAAAATCAGAGTCATTATTTTTTTTAATTATTTTAATTAAAGAATATAGAAACTGCGATGGCACAAGCTCTTCTAAATTTCTGAATTTCGGATAAGTAATAATAATTTTCTTGCTTCCATTTTCCAAAGCCTCAGAATTATTTGTTAAAAATTGATAGAACAACATTCTTTCTGCCTGTATGAACCTCTCAGCGCTCTCAGGTAGCTCTTTTCCAAGCATTGTATCACTTCTGTAAACCGGAGGAAAACTACTATCGACTGCACCGCAAAGAATTGAAACTTTGAAAGGAACGTATCGGGTTTGCTCAATAGATGTGACTGTTACGCCGTACCCAAATTTTTCGTGAGTCTGATACCGGGCACCACTAATTGATATTCTCAGTTTATCATACAATTCATTAAAATTGTAGCTACTGCCAGGATATAGTTGTTCTTGAACAAATGTAATTTCTTCGAGCAGGTCGATGAATACTGAAAAAGCCCGTGATAATTTTTCTATTTCATCATAGAAAGCCATTTTATCAAAATCATTCAAATCGGAATTTATTTTAGAATAATATTCATTTACTGATTCTAAAATTCCAAGTTTTTGGACTAAATTTTTAACAAAGTCTGCAAATTCAATAGGAGAATATTTTTTCCTCTCAAATTTAAAAATGCTCATCAGCAGCAAAGTGTCAGAGATTGCTGATTTCACATTATTCAATCGGTATTTTAAATCATTGATAAGGAACTCATCATCAGTTGAAGAATTATATTCTATCTGTTTTTCAATGCTCGACCTCACCATCTGCAATTTCTCAAATATCCTGCCAGAGCCGCCTCTATTAAATCCGGGAAGAATCCTTTCATTATTTAATATTTGAATATAATTAAATTTATCAACGGTCTGATCATTCTCTTTATCATAAATTTTAATGTAAGGACTTAGTATCACTCGCTGCAGATCAGCCTTTTGAAAATTTTTATTGATTAATTGCAGTGCTGAGTCAATTGCAACTATCAGTGGAGATGAATCAAGGTTATATCTATCAGTCAGATTTAATGGAATCTTAGCCTCCGAAAATATTTCTCGAAATAATTGAGAATACTCCTCCGGATGACGCATTGCAACACATATTTCACCAACTTTATAATTTTTATCGCTAATTAAATCCTTAATGTATTTTGCTATAAATCTAACTTCCGTAACTTTATCAGGTACTGAAAATAATTGAATCATCGCAGCAATTGCAGGATGTTGAATATCTTTTTCTGTATTAAAAAGCCAACGTCTGATATAATTTGCAATTAAAATACATGAATTTTCCTCAGTAGGGAAAAAGGGTTGTTCATCCACAATAGAAAAACCGGCGCCTATCAGAGTCTCGATTGAATTACGCAGATTACCGAACAGTGGCCCATTTTCTGATGAATAATCGAGATTCAATGCAAAAGGGATTTCGGAACTTGCAAACAAACGAATTATATCTACTTCAGGAGCTTTAAATTCACTAAATCCAAAGCAAAGAATTTTTGTGATTTTATTAAAGATCGCACCAAGTGATCTTTTTTGGGGACTTTCAGTCTCAGGAAAAAGTTCTGATAAATAATTTGAATACGCGGAAGAAAACTCTGAGACAATTAACTTTAAAAGTTCAGGTAAATCAAGTAATTTTGAGCCTAAAAGCTTCTGATACTCTTGGTAAATAAGATAAATATCAGTAAAGCGCTGCAGGTCTTCGATATTTGAGTTTTTTTCGCTTAAATCTTTTTTAAAATCAAATACATCAATACCATCTTCTTTTAGACCAAATATTAATGAAGATATTCTTTCAATCATTGGTAGAGAATAACTTTTCCCTCTGAATTTATAATATTCGGTTTCAGTTTGATCAATTGCCTGTTCAAAAAGAGCTAACCTAAATGCGTCTGAAATTATTTTTTTATCTTTATTCAATCCCGATAAATTAAAAATCCTTATTGCAAAAGCCTGCAATGTCATAATCATTGGCTCTGGGACGGGACGTTTGTGCAATTCCCAATATTTTTTAACTGAATAATCCTTAACTATTCGTGAAATTTTCCCGGTAGGAACAATTACAATTGATGAATTTAATGAATTGTCCACAACCATAGCGTCAATTGCGCTATAAATGGATTTCATCAGATCAAAATTGTGAAAATTTTTATTATACAGTATCTGAGCCATATATTCGAGATTTTATTAAAATTAATATGTCGAATAAGTGCTACTATTCTTTTATTTGAATAAAATTTAAGTTTACTTTACTCCCGTAACTTTTCTATCTTTGGGGTGACGAACAGAAAATATTAATTTTTTATCAACTGATTTCCCTGACTCCAGATCTAAGTTCCATTCAATTTCACCTGTTTCCTGATCAAATTTTCCACCACTTTGTTCTTCAAGTTTAACTATTATTTTTTCATTCTTTGAAATTGGTATATTCTCTTTAATGATAATTTTTATAGGAGTTTTCTTGTTATTTTTTAAAGTTATTTTATATGCAAATGTACGCTCAATGTCATTACTCAAGAATTTTGATTCTGCATAATCACGTATAATATTTCTTTCAACAACAATATTTTTATCCTTGCCAAATGAAACATCAAGTGTATCATCTGCTTTCATTGGATCCAGACTAATTTTCCCAATATATGTATTTCCAAAATATACGTTAGCTTCGCCACCAAGGAGACTATGCTCCTCCCAGTTCGTAATTCGTGCAATCATATAAGTCTCCAACTTGAGTTTAGGAGCTGTATAGTACTCAAATTTCCCTTTAATGTTAAATGTAGCAAGATCAGCCTTATATTCCTTACCGTCGCTTGGGAAGCTATATTTCATATCAGCGGTATATTCGGCATCAATCAATTCCGAAGAAGCATTACTTGTGGTAAATACAGGTGGTGGAATGAAACTACCGTCCTGATCCAGACCATTAACTTTAAACTGTGTTTCAGTAGCTCGACTCCCCCTGATATTATAACCTGATGAACTTGTATTTGCCGATGTTACATAATCACTTCTTTTCTGAGTATTATCAATAAAATCGAGATAATTTTCTGAATACACAGGGAGATTGCCGTTTTCAACCGGATTCCGTGTTGAAACCGTCAGATTCACATTATCCCAGTCTAAGCCTGAGCTTTGATGAACATAAGATTTTAATCTGAAATCAAGTGGGGAGTTAATATCAGCTGCTCGAATATCATAGAATGGCCGCCATCCTGCATTTTGAATATAATACTGTACTTTCAAATCAACACTTTGAACTGATTCAGAAGAAATAGATACTATTAGCTCCGAAAAACGGCTTGTATTGCGCTGTTTAATTTCATTCAACTGATTTCTATATTTTGTTATCGTTGTGTTTAAATCAATTATTTTTCTATTCAGATTCATTTTCCTATTTTTTATTTCCAAAATTTTATTAAAATAATATTCTGTCAAATCTTTTAATGATTCGCTACTAAAGCCATCTTTAGCCGAGATAATATTTCTGTTTGTAATCATAAAGTTATATTGTTCATCAAGCGATAGGTTCTGATTATTGAATTCATCAATCTTCCAATTAATATTCTTTATTGTATCATTAATTTGCTGCTCCTCATCACTTATTTCAACCTGTTTTAAATAATTTGATCTGTGATTTACCGACATAAGTACAGCTCTGCCACCAAGGCTGACATTGATGCTATTGGGATCAATATTTTCTGCTAAATTCTGAATCAGATAATTATTTACTCCTGCTTTTAATTTTAAGTTACCGCTATGGGTCAACTCAGCGCCTTGTAGATATATTTTCACATCTGTTAATTTAGGAGATATTTCACTCTCCGCAGCCACAGCACATAAGAAGCTGAAAATAAAAATTGCTGCTCCGCATGTTATTACTCTTTTCATAATTTTACCATTTTTTACAATTAAACAAATTCTACAAATCATAGAGTCACTCAATAAGTGAAAAGTTACATAATTTTGTAAATGTAATTTCTGGAAAATAGATATTTCAATGGATATAATAAAAAAGTATAAGTATCAAATATTAATAATAATCGCTACAAGCCTGTTCTTTTTGCCATTTTTAGGAGAAGTTCATTTATTTGACTGGGATGAAATTAACTTTGCTGAGGCTGCAAGAGAAATGTTAGCGAGCGGTGATTATACTTCTGTTAGAATTGATTATCAGATATTTTATGAAAAACCACCCCTTTTTATATGGATTCAAGCCGCTTCAATGGCCATCTTTGGAGTAAATGAATTCGCTGCAAGATTACCTAATGTAATAGTTGGAATTTTTACATTTCTTTTCATTTTTTCAATTGGTAAAAAGTTAGTTAATAATATTTTCGGATTACTTTGGATATTAGCATATTCTGGATCACTGCTTCCACAGCTATATTTTAGAACAGGTATAATTGATCCGCTTTTTAATTTATTTATTTTTATTGGGATATATTTCCTTTACAGTTATTATTTAGATTATAAATTCAAAAATCTACTATCAAGTTCATTATTAATTTCGCTTGCAATTTTAACAAAAGGCCCTGTTGCACTACTTATTGTGAGTATTGTGTGGATTGTATTTTATTTTTTAAAAAGGAAAACAATCAAGTTCACTTACTGGCAATTCCCTTTATTTACAATTTTATCAATCCTCCCTTTTTTAATCTGGAATTTAGCAGTGATGATCAAAACAGGGAATATTGTTATCAATGATTTTATTCAATATAATATTCGTTTACTTTCAACCGAAGATGCTGGTCATGGCGGACCATTTTATTATCATTTTATTGTAATATTGATCGGTTGTTTCCCTGCTTCTATTGTGGCTATACGAGGCTATTTCGGTTTAACGGAATCTAATCCTAAATTAAAAATATTTGAATCTTGGAATTTTATATTATTTCTGACTGTTTTGGTTATTTTTTCAATAGTAAACACGAAAATCATTCATTATTCTTCCCTGTGTTACTTACCATTAACGTTCTTTGCTGCCAGAGCGCTCAATGAACTTTATTTGAATAAAATCAAGTTATATCGGTATCAGGTAATATTAATCGGACTTATAGGGTTAATCATATCGCTGGCATTCACTCTAATCCCGCTTATTTTTATTAACAAGGAATATTTTCTTCCGAAGATTACTGATAAATTTATTTTTGAAATTCTTAAAGCAGATGTGCATTGGAGCGGATTTGAGTTTATTTTCGGCATAATTCTTACCTTAACATTAACATTTACCATCATTCAAATCATAAAGGGACATCATTTTAAGCCGCTATTACTGCTATTCTCCATATCAGGATTGACAATATTTTTTATACTGATTACGATTACTCCTAAAATAGAGCAATACCTTCAATCAACATCTATTGAATTTTATAAGAGCCTTCAGCAGCAAGATGTCTTCATCAATACTGACTTCAAAAGCTATGCTCCTTACTTTTACCAACAGAAACCTATCCACCTCTCCGCATCTGGATTAGGTATTAGTCAAGATAATTACAATTCTTTGATTAAAAGTGGAAATCCTGGCAAACCCGTATATATGATTTTCAGTATAAAAGAAATAAAAAAGGCAAAGAATGTTCCGAATTCATCAATAGTAGCCATCAAGAACGGGTTTATCTTTGTCAGGAGATTTTAGATTTTCTTTTAAACTGCAAATATTTATCATAAAAATAAATAGCTCCAAGAGAAATAAACGGCAACAGCAGCGGTTTCATCAAAGTCTGATACCTCTGTATAACAAAAAATATGGCCGCTATTAAGCTATGATATATCATAAATAGATAAAAATATTGATATTTATTAAAAGAAAAGTTTTTTACAACACCAATTATTAATAGTACCAGAGCTAACATCCATGGAATATAATAGAAAATATTTGAATTTTTTCTGTCAAAAGGGTTCCCCACCCATAAATGAAATTCTTTTGTTATAATATTTAGCAAATTCCCGGATATCCCTTTTGATTTTATCGATTTCAAAGCCTCACTCATAAAGACACTGTCTCGAGCTATTTCAAAATTCTTATTCATCGGAATTTCTTTCAGGGTAATCGCAATTTTATCATCTTCCCAAAAAGCATCATAGTATGGATTATTGCCTCGGTACAAGTTAATACCGGAAGCACTCGTAAGAGGAATAATTTTATTGAAAGTATAATAATTTCTCAATTGCCATGGTAAAAGAGCAAGAATCGAAAATAACGCAATAAGCAGCGCATTAAGCCACTTTTTCCTATAAACCATATAAAATGCCAAAAACAGATTGAAAACGATAAATTCAGACCTAAAAAGCGGTAAAATCGCACATATTAGAGCAATAACAAATGTATGTTTGTAATTCCAAACAGATTCTATTTTACTTAGATTATAAATTAACAGTAAAATTAAAATATGATATATTAGGGTCGGGCCAATAGTTGCTACTATGTATATAAAATCAGGGAAAATGCTGTATAAGATAGCTGATAGCAGTGCTACTCTTTCATTGAAGGCATGATTAGTGACTCTAAAGATTAAATAAACAGAAAAAAGTGACAGAAGAATGTTGAATATCAGCAGTGCGATATTTCTTAAAATTATCGATTTGATAGTAAAGAAAGGTAGAATCACTGCAAGATATGCAGGAGGCATGTATGCTGAAGGAACTGGTTTGGAATTTTCAGAAGCATTAAATTCAATTTTATCTTGATTTAAATAAAACAGAGAAAAACCTTTACCTGCAACTATATTTTTAGCTATGTTCCCATATTCAAGATAATTTGATTCTGACGAAAAATCAAAATATATCCATACGAAGATAATCCGCAGAGCAAGTGTGAATGCTATAATAGGAAGTATTTTATTCTTTGTGAATTTTTGAAAGAATTCCATAATCAATTTTAATTCATTAACTAAAGCCGAAATTAATAATTTTTGTTTACAACTTATCTAAATTCTAAAAATATTTATTTGATATTTTCAGAAAATTTCTTAATTTTGTGGTTCGTATAAAATGAAAAATATTTTTTATATAAATTGATAGCATTGAAATGAAACGAACTTATCAACCCAGTAGAAGAAAAAAACTGAATAAACATGGTTTTCGCTTACGCATGTCAACTAAAAACGGTAGAAAAGTTTTAGCAAGACGTCGCGCAAAAGGACGCTATCGCTTGACTGTCAGCGACTAATAATTTTTTTCTTAAAGCTATAGATAAGGATAGGTCGCTGCTTATCCTTATTTTTTTTGTTTCATCACTTAAAGATACAAATTTAATGAAGTAAAAAACAAGATTTAATTAAAAACTTTATAAAATTTCAACTTGGAACTTATATTTTCATCTCTCAAGGGTTTCGAATCATTTACAAAAGCATTTCATACTGGTAAGAAATTTCGAAGTGGAGCTGCTTTAACATCTGTTCAATTTAACTCAAAACAATCGTCACCAGTAGGAAATGTCTTGGATACTTCGCATATTGTATCTTATGCTGTTACTGTTAGTAAAAGAACAGCAAAGAGAGCCGTTCTACGAAATAGAATCAAGAGATTAATGAGGGAATCATTGAGAAAGGAATTATCGGATTTATTTCATCAAGACCAAATTGTAATATCTACTTTTATTTGGATTTGGAGATCCGCACCAAAAAAACCAGGCCAGATCCATCTGAACGATGTATCCAAAGAACTAAGGCTAATTATAGATGATATTAAATTTTATCATTTGAAAATCCAAAAAAGTAAATATTAGTCATCTTAATTGTAATTTACGGAATTAAACTTTAAACAATAAAAGATCACTCCCAATGCCATTAATCAGAATTATATCAAAGGTATTGATTTTCTGTGCAGTTCTATTAATCAAGTTTTATAGATTACTAATATCCCCGCTTTTCCCGAACAGTTGCAGATTTTATCCTACTTGTTCAGAATATGCTATTCAAGCAATAGAGAAATATGGAATTTTTAAAGGAATTTGGTTGGGTACTAAAAGAATTTTACGCTGCCACCCTCTTCATCCCGGAGGATTCGATCCGGTACCTTAACAATTTTGAATTACGAATTTTGGAATTTTTGGAAGCTATTAAAGTTAATATTAATTTTATCTCTACTTTTGAACTGTTTGAAAACTTGTTAAAATAATGATCTGTTCTCATAATTCCCTAAGGTCTGCTGCCAAGCCTAACATTAACATTAACTCCATTTGCTTTAATAAACAAGACCAATCCCGATAATTCGCTTATCGCAGAATCTATTCGTGCAGCAAATGCTTTGTCGTACATCAATTTATGTAAAGTGTTATCACCGGATTTGATATTTGCAGTAAAATCCCTAAGATCTGATAATAAATTATCTGCTTTGTCAATAGCATTATCAACTTTAACAATTGAATTTTTTGCCGAATAAGATAGGCTGTTCAAGTTTCCAACTAATGTGTCCAGACGTGGCTCATACTTGTTATATGCTCCTTTCAATTCACCAGTCAAATATTTTAAATCTTTGACAGAAGAATTAATACCAGAACGATTTTCACGAATTAGTTGATTAAGTGATTCACTTAACTCATCAACATTTTTAAGAATTTTTTTAATTTGATCAACAGCTTTGCCATCATCTAAAACTTTTGTACCGGCAGTCATTACAGTATCCAGTCGCTTGATAAGCATGGTCAAATCCATTGATACTGTTCCGAAAACAGCCACCAGTTCAGGTATATCGGGAGGTGTTGTTCCGGGAATCTCGCTACCGATCATATAAGAGACAGTGGAAATTCCGGGATTAATTTCTAATTTTTTACCACCTGTAATTTCGAGGATTGTAATTCTGGCATTAACATCTTTTTTTAAGTCGCTGATATTGTCAATTGACCCAGAAACAAGGACTGATCCTTGATTATTTTCGACAGAGCTAACAAATCCGCGCTTGACGCCATTAATCATAATAGGAGCAGAGACCTGTAAACCACCTGAATTTTTAAAACGGAAATTAACAATTCTATTGTTCACAGATACACCATATCCACGTCCGAGGATTATTCCTGCGAATAGCAGTACTAATGCTGTGATAGAAACAATACCAACTTTAAATTCATTTTTTTTTTGTTCGTCAATCATAATTTTAAAAGAATATCAAATTATTCAAATTATATTTTAAAAAGATGAAAGCCCTTATTCAGGGCTATTCAGAGAAAATCATTATTAAAAAGGGAAATCATCCCGTTCTTTTGGTGGGATATGTAAATCAAGTCTATCGTCAAAATCAATCGGATCATAATCAAGATGCGTTTCAGAGTAATCACCGAAATCATCTTTATCGCTGCCATCGCGTTTAGTGCGAGCTTCAAGCAAAAGCATATTATCGGCAAGAACTTCTACAACGTGGCGTCTATTGCCGGTTTTATCATCAAAAGTTCTTGTTTGAATTCTACCTTCAATATAGACTCTGGCACCTTTTTTAACCAATTTGTGAATAACTTCTGCCAAACCTCTCCAAGCAACAATCGTATGCCAATCGGTGTGCTCCTGCAAATTATTATCACGGTCTTTCCATGTTTCAGAAGTTGCTAATCTAAAAGAAGTTACTGGTATTTTACTGGGAGTATATTTAAGTTCCGGATCCTTACCAACATTTCCAATTAACATTACTTTGTTTAGAGTTCTTGACATACTTACCTCATAAAATTAGTTCATTAATCTGACGATCGTCAAATATTAAATTTTCATTTTTTTTAACGACGATTAGTATTTGAATTAATTTCATGTATCGTCTAAAAATAAAAAAATCCTTCAATAAAAGTAAAGAAGGATTTTAGAAAAATTAATTTATTTAATGAACTACTTAGTAGCTAACTGCTGAGAAACTCGCTTTGCGACTTCTTTAACGACTTCAGTTTTATTATAAAATCCCGAATTTATTCTATTTTTAATCGGAGCTAATTTGCGGGCTTCCACTGAAAGTTCTAATTTATCAACGCTTTTTTGATTATTTGATACTTTTTGTTCTTTTTGTTTGGAATCATCATTTACCTTAGATTGAATATTATTCTTGGTATAAGCCGCAGTACCAGTTGACAAAGCATGTATATTCATTTTTTCACCTCTCGAGTATAAACTAAAATTGATTTCTTTTTTAATAAAATTCGCAATTTCTCAGATATAATTTTAACACTTTTTTCCAATATATCCAAATTCCCCTTATCAGCCCGCACTAATGGCTGATAAACATCTTCCCATTCAATGTGATTATTTTTATAAAAATCACTCCAATACTTACTTTTACAAAATTTGTTCAGAATTTCAAGATTATTTTCTCTACGACTGTAAAGTTCACTTAATTTATTAATATTGATTGAATTACCATAATCCATTTCTTCTAAGTACTTTGTAATCTCTTTTGTCTGAACAGATACACTTTGCAAAAGTGTAAATATTTTATCTTCATCAGACTTTTGCATCAGCTAAACTTCCGCTCTCAATCGATTTTGAAATTATTTTTGCTATTTTGACGGAAATCTCTGATGGAAATTGTTCAACAACTTCATTAGTTTTTGAATCAATCAATTTCAGAATCATTTTCTTCATGTCCTTATTATAAGAAAATTCAAGATTTACATCTTTATCATTTAAAATTCCATTCAATTTCGATGCCAAAGCATTATAATTCGGTGCTTTTTCGGAAAAATTTTGTCCTCCAACCTTATCACCCCTGAGTTCTGATGGTGATGAAGTGGAATTCCGTTTAGTATGCTCGCCAGAAGATAAAGGCGAACCCACGGAGAGAGTTTCTACTCCGTTCAATTCAGTATTTGCAGTTCTCAGGTCACCTATTTTCCCTATTTCAACAGGTGGCAGATTTTGAACTCCTGTTATCATATCTACCTCCATTTTTTTTATATTATCGGCTTAGAATTTTAAAACTTTAATCTCTGTTTTAAATTTTTATCCCGTAGATGAAGTTTGTGTTGAGCTTGTTGTTCCAAGTAAAGTTTGATACTGGCCTTGAGCCTTCAGATAAGTCTGTAGAGTGGCCGTATATTGTTTCCTAAGTGCAGCAGCCTGTTGATCAATACTCTTTTGAACGGATACTGTTTGTTTACTGGATAAATTAATTTGATTACCCAGAGCCAGAGTTTTAGATTTGATTATCCCTCCGTCTCCAGTCAGGGATGAGACAATTGAATTAAGCTGAGAAGCGAATCCATCAGGTCCGGTAAATAAATTTGCGACATCAAGTGGATTTTTCTCCAATGCAGTTTTAAGAACAGCTGAATCAGCAACTGATACAGTACCATCAGAAGCAACTTTAATACCCATTTCAGATAAATATTTCATCGTTCCTCCGTTTTGAGGAGTAATGGCTGTAGAAGTAATGCTGCGTAATCTGCTAAATAGAGAATTAACAGCAGTGTCACCACGAGTACTACTTGTATTGGATTTCACAAAATTCAATAAAGAATTATAGTGATCAAGCATGGGTTTAACAAAATTTGTCACTGCTGCAACATCAATAGAAGTTGTCATGGTTATCGGTATATCGCTTTCAAGCTGTGGCTTCAGTAAAGTCAGTGTAATTCCGCTAAGGACATCACTAACAGTATTTGTGTCTCTGAAAACTTCAATTCCATTAACATTTAGTTTGGAATCCAGATTTGCCGAATCAGTTGTTTTATATCCTGCGTCAAGTGTAGTAGCCAGTTTCCTTGTACTCGAACTTGAATTTACAGAAGAATTAGTTATACCGAGCTCAGCTAATAAAGGTGAATCTTCAAAACTAATAGCATTAGTGCTACCGGTCGATATTGAAGAAATAGTTAACCTACCACTGCTTAAAGTATCTTTCACAAAAGATGCACTTGCATAAGTAGTAGAAACTGAATTTGTAGTAGTAGTTACAGCAGTATTTATAGACTTGGCTATAGCTTTCAGTGCATCTTCGTTGCTCATATCGGCAGTTAAATCAACCGAAACATCAAAAGAATTTGTTCCAACTTTAATTTTAAATGTCTGAGTTCCGATTGATAGAAATTTATCGGTTAATTTAAGTCGTTTACTAATTAAATTATCGTTAGTAGCCAATCTGTCCACTTTTATCTGATTAACTGCAACAGCAGCATCGCTCGTAGTTGTTGCAGTCATGACGGTAGCATCTGAGGATGTTACACCACGTGTCACAAAGTTATTACTTGCGTTTTGAGCAGTAAAAGTATCAATATTTGAAATTACCGTATTAAGCTGAGATAACAAATTATTGTAGAATTTTTGATTATTCTGCAATGTATTCTGTTTCGTAGTAAGTGCATCAAGACGATATTGCTGTGTTTGCCGGTAGGCATTTTCAACCTGATCAAGAGCAGTGTTTGATTTACCACTCATGGAACTGGCAACACTATTGGTTAAAGCATCAGCCATAAAACCTCCCTATATATACAACAGAAGAAAAATAAAAAAAAGAATTACTGCTGTTCCATGTTAAAAGCTTTCGCCCATGTTTCGCGTAATTCTTGAATTATATGAAGAGCTTCTTCGTATTTTTTCTGAAATATACACCTTTGACAATATTCGTACAGACGATATAGTCTTGTTGAAGTTTCTTCATATTCGAAATTAAGTGCCCCCATTAACTCAATTAAAACACGACTCATCTTCGAGACGTCGCTTCTCTTGCAGCTTACAATGAAAAGATCATACATCTTCAGTATGATTTTTTCTTTGCTCCACGATAGCACTTCCTGTTCAAGATACGAAGGAACTTTCTTTTCCCCTTTATTGCCATAAATTTTACTGGCAGCAAGTTGTTGTGTTGCTGTTGCCATAAATTATCCCCTTCAATCTGTTTAATATGCTGTTCAAAAAAATCATTATTAAATAATGAACTCAAAGTTAAAAAATTTATCGTTAATGCCGGAGCACCCGAGCTTGACCTCGAGGCTCCGGTTAACGACTACAAACAGCTATGTCAATTACAAAAAATGTACCGTATTTTTAAATTCCGGTAATTTATCTAAATAATTGCAAGAAATTCTGCGGTGCTTGATTTGCTTGAGCCAAAGAAACTAACGAAGATTGTTGCAGAAACTGCGACTTAACCAAGCTTAACTGCTCGGTAGCTACATCTGCATCTTCAATTCTCGAAATTGCAGCATTATAGTTCGTGATCTGTGACTTAAGCAACTCTTGCTGTGAACCTAACCTCACCTGAATTCCTCCAAGATATGAAGCAACCTTATTCACATTATTCAACGCATCGGCAATACTTGAAATTGTATTAACAATAGTTCCTGATGCAAAAACTCCCAAATTGCCGGTGCTTACCGCATTTAAGCTCTCCAAACTCAATCCTAATACTCCGGCGAAATTGCCGGTTGCACCACCTGCTGCAGCTAAGGCTGTCGCTGTGGCATTAAGATTGAAATTGTTGCTTCCGACATTGAAATCGGTATTTCCCGTTGTAAGGTCAATACCGATTGTCAATAGGTTATTATTTGCATAGTAACCAATCGTCCAATCCCCTGAGAAGCCTCCCTGCAAAAGTTGTTTTCCACCGAATACCGTTGAGTCCGTAACAAATTGAATTTGCTGGGCTAAACGATAAGCGCCTTTTGCAAGGGCTACTTTTTCATCGGTACCTAAAGCACCGGACGAAGCTGTAGCAGCCGCGTCTTTAATTTGCGTCAACAAAGTGTTGATGTTATCGAGCGCATCCTGTGTTATAGCAGTTACGTTCGTCGCATCACCAGTTGAATTCAATGCTGCTTTTAATGCTCCGTTCCTCGCAGATAAAGATCTCGAAGTTATATATCCGGAAACATCATCAGCGGCAGAGTTAATTCTCTTGCCTGTTGATAGACGCAATTGACGGTTAGCTATGTCTGTATTGGCAGTAAGTAATGCATTGTAAGCATTCTCTGCCGGGATGTTGGTCCTGATCCTTGAGCCACCTGATATTGCTGTTGGCATATCATTCCTCCATGGATTTGTGATTATTTGGGCGTCCTGCCAACATCTACTTGTAATTCCTACAATTTCATTCAGGCAAACATAAAATAATCTTTATAAATAAAAACTATATCGGACAATCCAACATCCTAAAAAAATTAATTTAACAAAGAACGAAGCTAACCGTTGAAGTTAGCTATTCAATATTTATGCCGTGATTTCATAAAAGAAGCAGCAATTTCCAATATAAAAATATTTCCCGAAAATCCGTATTTGCGTAAAAGATATTATATTTAATCGATTAAACTTAAAATCCTTTTAGCAAACATAAGCACTATAGGGATGTATGCGGGGCGGACTTTCGGGAAAAAAACCATCTCATTTATTTATGATTTATTCAAATTATTCAAAAACTCAGTTACTATTTAAAAAGTTGTAAAAAGTTCTGTGGTGATTGATTTGCCTGAGTTAATGATACTAAAGATGACTGCTGTAAGAACTGAGATTTAACTAAAGCTAATTGTTCAGTTGCTACATCGGCATCTTCAATTCTTGAAATAGCAGCATGATAATTAGTAATCTGCGATTTCAAAAGCTCTTCCTGAGAATTAAGGCGTACTTGAATTCCACCAAGATACGAAGCTACCTTGTTTACATTATTTAAAGCTTCAGCAAGGCTCGTTATGGTGCTTACTATTGTACCTTTGGCGAATATTCCCAAATCTGAAGTTGAAATAGCATCTAAACTTTCGAGACTTAATCCAGTAACACCAGCAAATATGTTCGTTACTCCACCGGCATTTGATAGTGCATCTCTGGTTGAGTTAAGATTAAAATTATTACTTGAAACATTAAAATTATTGTTTCCGGTTGTTAGGTCAATACCAATTGTTAAAAGGGTATTATTGGCATAATAACCTATTGTCCAATCACCTGAAAATCCACCTTGTAATAATTGTTTACCACCGAATACAGTGGAATCTGTAATAAATTGAATCTGTTGGGCTAAACGATAAGCTCCCTTTGCAAGGGCTACTTTTTCATCAGTAGCTAATGCACCGGAAGAAGCAGTAGCTGCAGCATCTTTAATTGATGTTAATAATGTATTGATATTATCCAACGCATCCTGCGTAATTGCTGTAACGTTTACGGCATCTCCGGCAGACATTAAAGCAGAATTAAGAGCTCCGTTACGGGCTTGTAAAGCTCGTGACGTAATGTATCCTGATACGTCGTCGGCGGCTGAATTAATTCTTTTTCCTGTTGATAATCTTAACTGCCGATTAGCAATGTCGCTATTTGATGTAAGCAATGCATTGTATGCGTTTTCGGCTGGAATATTGGTTCTTATCCTTGAACCCATTGATAGTGCAGTTGGCATATAAAACCTCCATGTATAAAAAGTTCCTTTCTGGGCATCCTGCCAACATATTTTCGTCCTTCAAACACAATTTCGACAATATTTACCGAAACTTTAGTTTTTCAGGATATTTTTTTGAAGGTTTTTTACTTATAATCTTGGGAATATGGCTACTATTGCTTTGATTGAGATTTCAATAAAATAATTTTTAATTATATCCCAAAACTTGCTTCAATTGCGGAGTTTCAAATATTATTTAAATGAAGAATTTATAAATCCCTCACTTATAGTGCATTTTCGGTATTATCGGATATTTTTCGATTTACTTTAGTTTGTGATAGCATTTTTTTTTATGTAAAGACACAATGATCGCAGTAGGACAATATTAATGATAATAGTGAAGTTTTTCATCCAATTCATCATATAATTCAACCATGTTAATACCTTTAAATTCTGCTCGTGTCGCGCTATCAGTCTCAATTATATTGTATTCGGTGTTTGGCAAACTTGTTTCTCCGGTATAGAAGTAATCACAATCCACTTTTATTGAAAAATACTTGCCATCATTTATTATTGTAATTAATTTTGGTTCGTTAATAGTGGCTTTGAGAGAAGGATTTGCAAGGATTTCCTTCCCATTATAAAATAGTTTTGAACCTGTCAAACCATAAGAAAAAGTCAGTTTTTCATTCTTTTCAAAATACTTGGCAACCGTGCGGAAATGTATCTTAACAGTGCTGCCATAGCGAAGAGTAACCGTATATGTTGCAATAAACTGCCTTGCATTTTCATATTTTAAACTTAGCATAGAACCAGAACACATTTGAAATGAATTATCATTAATCTGATAAATTGAATCAATATCTGTCATCTTCAATCCCTTTATTGTTGAATCAGTTCCGTCATGGAAAATCAATTTATCGGGACGGAATATTCTATTATATTGTTGGCAGCCACTAAAGCCGAGAACAGCAAATACAATCACAATAAATATCAATTTCGGTTTCATTTTGCCCTTATTCCAATTATTTATTATAACGTAAATTTTGTGGAAAGAAAATCTGATCAATAAATCCAAATTGAAAGCCAAAATAATAACGGCTAAAATTTCCGATTGTACCAAAGGAGTCGTTCAGATCTTTTAACATTGATAGACTTGTAGAGCCTGAAGTATAGCCGCCAAGTAAAGATATATTAACCATATTATGTAACGCAAGATTAACTCTTATTCCAAGATTAATTATTGAAGACGGGTAATATGAAAACTCAATAAATGGAGAAACACTAAGTTCGTCTTCAAGAACAGTCTGCCAATAGCCAAGTCTGATGGGTAATATTCCGAGTCCCCATTCAGTTCTTCCGAGTATTATTAGATTTATAAGAGAAGTCCCTGCATAAAAACCATTATTTAAAATAGGGATAGCAATATCGGAATTCACTAACTTTAACTGGAACCCACTCAAAAGCAACTTAGTATTCGGATTATCACGTGATGAAAATAAAGAACTGTCAGATCCTGTCCCTATAAAAGCTAACTGCATAAGTCCAATGTCCCAGGATGAATGTTCGTGATCTTTCCATTCACGATAAGTCTCAGGAACACGATTGACAAAATCCAACATTGATATTCCAAGTCCGCCATATAAACAGCTAACCGAAACAGCCTTTTTAGCTCCTTCACTTGGCATGTAATTAACCAAATCCGATTGTGCAGAATTAACTCCATAAACATATCCAAGATATGCTCTCAGATTAAGTCCACCGATTGAGCCAATGTCTGCACTTGTAGATAAATTAATATATTTAGATGGATATATTCCGAATCCTGCACTTGCTGTTAAAGCTATATAAGGAATAGTCTCCTTTAGATAAAATCGCTTTTTAATATAAAAAGGAAGATAGCCAAGCAAGGTATTTTCAATTCCTGCATCTGGAGAAATTGCTTCAAAGCCATAAAAACCCCATGTCCAGTCTTTGGCATCACGGAACCAACGTAACCTGAATTCTCCTATACCAAAGCGAGTAATTCGGCCGACAATACCTCCTTTTTTACCGGTATCAACATTAATAGCCAATAATTTGCCCAAATCCGGGAATATACCAAACATTCCTGCTTTCATTGAATTATTTTGATTTCCGGCAAACAATAGTCCAACACTCTCAAATAGACCAAATCTTATAAAATCGGGATATTCTCTTACAACGATGCTATCCTTCCATGTGGTATTACGCTCACTACGTATAGACTTAGATGAAGGATAGATTACACCATCATCGCGCTCACCAGGAGCATTACGCTCATAAAACTGATATGTAGTATCCCTGACAGTTATAGCATATTGATCTTTTTCTATTCTTGTGAGCGAACTGCAACTCTGTAAATAAAAAAGAGTTATAGCCGAAATTGTAACTAAATTGAAATATCTCATAAAAATGTTCCGAATTATTTAATAATTATTCAACTGAAACATTAAGGCTAACATAACCTCGTAACTCTGCTTTCAGAGTATCTCCGGAAATTATTCTACCCACACCTTCGGGGGTTCCGGTAAATATACAGTCTCCCCTACGCAATGAAAATACTTTTGATAAATATTCAATCAACAAATCGACAGGACGTTCCATTTCCGCAGTCAGTCCGGTTTGTCTTAGTTCTCCGTTCACCCATAGATTTATCTCAAAATTCGATAAGGGATCAGATAAATGAGAAACCGGTACAATTGCTGAAACGGGCGCTGATGTGCGAAATCCTTTGCAAACTGCCCAAGGCTTGCCCTCTGTTTTAGCTTTATTTTGAATATCCCTCAAAGTTATATCTAAACCTACGCCATATCCTGCAATATATTTATGTGCTTCAGTCCGGTCTATATTTGAACAGTCGATGCCGATGATTACAATTAATTCAAGTTCATGGTGAACATTTTGAGAAAAATCAGGAATATTGATCTTCTCATTATCACCAATTAGTGCCACTGCCGGTTTAATGAATATAACAGGTTCGGAAGGCACAACTCCACCCATTTCCATAGCATGCTTACTGTAATTACTACCAATACCATATAAAGTACGGGCTTCAATTTCTTCACCATTTAAAAAATTAAATTTAGTTTTCATGTTAAATTTCTATAAGCGAATTGGAAATAATTAATGAATGCTCTTTATGCTCATTATTGACAGCATACAAATCTTCTTTAAGAATAGTTCTATGATCGGGAATATTCGAATCATTAGATTGAGTTTTATCTTCTAATTTTAAAGAAAAAATTGGATTTATATCAACTTGAAAAGATAATAGCAATAACTGATTATATATCTGAGCTGCTGTTAAAGAGTCAACATTCTGAATAGAATCACTAATATTGAAATCAAATTTAGTTTGTTTGAATAACAAAAGATCATCATTATAAATTTTCTTCATTAACCGACCCCAAATAGGTGCTGCAGCTTTTGCGGCATAGCCATCGGTTCCGATACAATCAAAAGTTATTCTATGGTCATCAAAACCTACCCATACACCGGCTATAAGCTGCGGGGTGTAACCTATGAACCATGCATCTGCACTTTCGTTTGTAGTGCCAGTTTTGCCTGCTGCATCAACACCAGTAAAATATTCACGAACTTTGCGCCCTGTGCCAGCATCAACAACCCCCTGAAGCATTTTTGTCAATTGAACTACTGTTTCTTTTTTCAATACATCACGTGAAACTGCTGTTTTATTATTTTCCATCACAGTTGCCCCAAGCCGATCATCAATTCTCGTTAAGAAAAAAGGTTCATAATGAAAACCATTATTAGCAAATGAGCCATAAGCAGAGACCATTTCCAGAGGTGTTACTTCTCCACCTGCTCCAAGAGCAATGGCAGGTACGGACATCAACCTTGACTGAATACCTAATCGGTGAGCCAAATCAACTACTTTCGAAGGAGATGTTATTGATGTTACCAAACGAGCAGCCACAGTATTGATTGATCTTCGAAGTGCTTCAGCTAAAGGCACTCTTTCCCCTGATGCACAGTCACCGCTACCTCGGGGACTCCATACTTCTCCCGTTTCAGGATTTCTATAAGAAAATGGGCCACATTCAACCATTGAACTGGGAGTTAAACCATTTTCAAGTGCAAGTGCATAAACAAAAGGTTTAAATGATGAGCCCGGTTGCCTGTTTATTTGAGTTGTATGATTTAATGAATACTTTGAATCATTTCTGTCGGCTATAAATTTTGGGGATGCTCCTACCATTGCTACTATTGCTCCGTTAAACGGATTCATAACAACGACTCCGGCTTGGATAGTAGTTGCAGCATTTTTAATTGAATCAATGAATTGAGAATCATGCCTTAAAGTACGATCTAAAGCCTTTCTTTGTTCTTCGTTTGCTTTTTTCCAATCAGGATGATTCTTTATAGCTTTTGCGATTATATCATTTAAAATTGTTTGATTATTCGCCCATGACCATGATTTTTTGAATAACTGCTGAAATTCATTCAAATGCTCTTCTACTGCTTCATTAGCGTATTTTTGAATTCTGGAATTTAATGTAGTATAAATAACAAGACCATCCCGATAAATATTATAGCTTTTCAAACGGGATTCCTTGCTAATGCTTTGCCTGACCATTTCAACAAAATGTGGAGCAAGCAAATTCTGAGACTTACTGAATTTTCCGGTTTTCAACTCAATTTGTTCATCCAGAGCCATAGAGAACTTATCGGCATCAATCAATTTCTGTTCGTACATCATTTGAAGAACAAGATTACGCCTTATGGTTGCCTTATCTTTATTGATTATTCCGTTATAATGTTCCGGAGCTTTAAGTAATCCGACTAAAAAAGCACATTCGGATAAAGTCAAATCTTGAGGTGCTTTATCAAAATAAATCTGTGCTGCCACTTGAATACCAAAGGCTCCTTTACCAAAAGCTACGGTATTACAGTACATTTCAAGAATCTCATCCTTTGTAAAGTTAGCTTCGATCTGTATAGCCGTAAATGCTTCACGGAGTTTACGGCGCAAGGTATTTTCCTGATTCAGAAATAAATTCCTTGCAAGCTGCATAGTGAGGGTTGAAGCGCCTTCTTTAACTTTCATTGAGCTGATATTTTTCAGAAAAGCACCAACAATTCTATAAGAATCAATACCCCAATGTTTATAGAACTTTCTATCTTCAGTTGCTATCAGTGCTTTGATAAAGTCCTTGGGGATACTATCGAAATTAAGCTGAACTCGTCTTTGAATAAAAAAATGATCTAATAGTTCACCGTCAGAACTAAAAATCTGAGTAGCAAGATTCTGTTTAGGATTTTCAAGTTGATCGACAGAGGGTAAACCATCTGTTACTGAATCATATATATAAAGACCTAATGCTGCGCTTGTTAAAAAGAAAAGCCCGAAAAGTAAACCTAAATATTTTAATGGTGTCATTATTAATTCACTGTAATCTTAGTCTTTTAAAATTTTTTCTAAGGTAACTCTACGTAACCGTTTCCGATATACTGACAAATCTTCATTTTGATGACGAATCAATAATTCTGATTTTCCGGCTGATCTGCCGTCAAGCAAATCTCTTGGCACTCCAAGCCCAACGAGTTCTGCAATGATGAAATCAACTCTTCTTTGTCCCAATGCGGCATTATACTCAACCGATGCAATATCATCAGTATGACCGACAAGTTTAATTTTATTGATCTTTTCAATTGATGACTGAATATTCTTTGCTAAAAGCCTTAGCTCTTCATTCCATGTGCGATTTGTTTCAATACCGACTGAATCGATTGTAAATTTATATGGGTTATTATATTCATCCAATGGGAAATTTATTCTAAGCGTAAATTTTTCAGGTATAAAAAAATCTTTTCGGACTGTGCTTGTTGTATCGCTTTTTTCAATACGAATTTTATATGTATCAAAAAAAGTTTGTTCTGCTTGAGCAGATACTTCAAAATCAACATTTTTATCTAATTTTAATTGGTAATACCCGCTACCATCAGATTTCGAGACTACTTTTGATTCAATTGCATTCAAATCCCTTGCACCAACGACAACTTCCGACATTGGTACTTTTGAAGTAGCAGCATAAACATATCCTTCAACAAAATAGAATGGTGGACTTTCCAATTCAGGCATCTTGCTTGGCAAGCTCAGATCGGGAACAATATCAATTTTAACATCAGCCTTGTATTCCTCTTTTTTCACTTCATTAACAAGCATTGGTGAATTGTTTTTTCTTTTCACATAAATATCAAAATTATTTTTACTCCCATTTGGACGGTTAGAGCTGAAATAGAGCAGTGAATCGTAATTATCCGGGCTTGTTGGAAACAGTTCATCGAATTTTGTATTAACAGGAGGTTTAGCATTTTTCAGATTTGAAAAATAATTATTCTTTTTCAAAGTATTAATATCATTACTGGCAGCCGTTGTCCAAAAATCAGACGAAATATCTGCATAAAATATATCATAACCTCCGACTGATTCATGGCCGCATGATGAGAAGTATATTCGCTTCCCATCTTGGCTAACAAATGGGCATAGTTCATCACAAGCTGAATTAATAGTAGCGCCACAGTTAATCGGTTCACTCCAATTTTTATCAGCCAATTTAATTGAATACCATATATCAATTCCTGCAAAATCGGAATCATTTTTTGCAGCAAAAAAAAGTACACTTTTATTGAATGATAGCGATGGATGAGAAATCCAGGAAAAAATAATTTCAGATTTTTGGAAAGCAATTTTATGAATTTCAGATATTTGATTTGACTTCAAAACACCAGAGTAGATGCTGGTATTACCAATTATTCTATCGGTTGGAAATTTAATTGACTGTCTTTCCCATGAATGCATAGATTGAGTTTCAGTCTGCAAAAATGGGGATGAAGCAAAGCTAACATCGCTATCAATACAAGAAAATGGTCCAAAATGATCACTCACTGGCGCGCTGACACCAGTTTCAAGAGTAAATCTTGATGGATTGAGCATTCTGATAATCATTAGATTTTGACGTAAATTGTCATTGAACATCAAAGCAGCTTTATTCTTTTGAATGAAAGATACCTGCCATTCATCTGAAATAGTATTAATCCCCTGAACGTTTTCAATCGAATAATAATAGCCCCTGACCGGACTTCCGACAACAGAAGTATCTTCGGGAAAACCGTTATATGTTTTAACTTTGCATTCCTGTTGACGAACCGGACAGTTTAATTCCTTTCCCTTCCAAATTCTGGGAGCACAGGAAACGGAAATAAATGTGAAAATCAATAAATAAGTTAATAATTTCAATTTCTTTATCATTTATTTTAATAATTACAATTACAAATTACGAATAATCAATATAAATTTATAAATTAGTTAATAAATAATTAGAGTTCGTTTCGATCATATAAAATTTCTATCTTACTATGGAAATTGATTCTCAATTCTCAAAGCCGAATTCAATAATTCAATGTATAATTTCCTCGGTATCTCAATGGCTCCAAGATTATATGTATGTGTGCTTATAAATTGAGAATCAAGCAAGATAAATCCATTTTCCTTTAATATTTTAACTAAATGGTAAAATGCAGCTTTTGATGAATTTGTTACATTACTGAACATTGATTCACCAAAGAAAGCAGAACCAAGAGCAATTCCATAAAGCCCTCCGACAAGACTGCCATTTAACCATGTTTCAACAGAATGAGCTATACCAAGCCTATGTAAATCATTATATGAATCTATAATTTCACGACTGATCCATGTTTCAGGTCGTTTGGCACAATTTTCAATAACTTCAGAGAAAGAACGATCAATATAGTATTCAAAATTTGTTTTTTTAAGATAAGTTCGCATTGATCGCGGCATTTTCAATCTATCTAATAAAAATATTGCGCGAATATTTGGAGAATACCATGAAATCTGACCTGTATCAGAATCTGCCATTGGAAAAAAACCTTTACAATAGGCTTCAATCAATATCTCGTGATTAATCGTATTTTGTGATTCTTTTTCCAGTTTAACTTATAACAAAAAATTATAAAATTATTGCTTTCTGTCTTTCTGTCTGCAACCTATCATAATCATCCAGAAACTGCTTTAATCCTATGTCTGTTAAAGGATGACGAATGGATTGCATTAAAACATTATAAGGTACTGTTGCAATATGAGCACCGGCTTTGGCTGCCTCTATCAAATGAATCGGATTACGAATTGAAGCTGCAATTATTTGTGATTCATAACCCTGAACATCCCATATTTCACAAATATCTTTAAGAACATTAATGCTATCAAAAGAAATATCATCTAATCTACCCATAAAGAGCGATACATAAGTCGCACCGGCATTCTCGGCTGCCATTGCCTGTGTTGGGCTAAAGATCAGTGTTAAATTTGTTGGGATATTCTGTTTCGATAAAATCTTGCAAGCTGCAAGACCTTCAGGTATCGTTGGAATTTTAATCGTAGCTTCAGGAAACCAGTCCAAAATATCTTCAGCTTCCTTGACCATTCCTTTGAAATCGGTTGAAATTACTTCAACAGATAAATGACCCCCTACTAATTTGTGAATTTCTAAAATTCTTATTTTTGGATCAATGTGTGGGTCTTCTTTAGCTAAGAGAGATGGATTAGTAGTAACTCCTGAGATAAACCCCAAAGCAGCGGCATGGCGGATATGATCGATATTTGCTGAATCAACATAAAATTGCATTTTCATCCTTTTATAATTTTTACATACAAAAAATACAAATTACGAAAATTCAATCAAACTATCGTTTCTTTTCAGGTATATATGGTTTTGGTTTAAATTCTTTAAGTTCGATAATTCGTACCGGTGGTTGCGGTTTTACTTCTTCCTGCTTCACTTTTTTCTTACGGTAAGCTCTCAGTGAGTCCATTTTCCACGGATTTGCAGAATTTATTATCTCTGATTTAGTGATTTTCACATTATTAACGACTGTTCCTTTGGGACCGAATTTTTCTAATAATTGTCCGTTACGCTTGAATTCGAGAGCTCCTGCATTTCCAACCGTTAAAATAAAATATTCTTTGGCAAAATACTTCCTGTCTGCTCCGGGCATCAGCCGAAGTTGTTCGTTTTTTTTACCATCAGTTTCAATTCTCATCCATGAAGTATCGGTTGCATGTACATCCAGAGAAAGACTGTCAGTTGGTCCTTCAAAATATGCTACAACTTTTTTAGTTTGCATTTCAACTAAGCTTGAGTCAGTGCCAACAATTTTTTTTGTATAAGAAGTTCCCGAATCAACGGGTATCACCAGTAAAAAAACAATTGCAAGCAGCCCTAATCCTATTCCCGAATAAATGATATAAGTAATTATCGTCTTCTTTTGAGGATTTTGTAAAAAATTTGCTTTATAAATGTTAAAATTTGGAAAACTGAAATTTGGAAAAATATAAACCTGCTTTTTTCCACTTTTTACTTTATGATGTACCTGATTATCTTCGAGGGTTTTAGTCTGAATTGTTGGCTGTAGTTCTGCAAATTTGGAATTCAAATATTCACCGAACTGGGCTAAATCCAATTTCAGAAATTTGCAATAAGACTTGATAAAAGCCATCAAATAAACTTTTGTCATTATAGTAAAATCTTCATTCTCTAATGCTTCAATGACATGTGGACGGATTTTTAAACGCTCACAGACTTGATCTATCGATAAATTTAGCTTTTTACGAGAGTCACTTAATATTTTTCCGAAGTTTTCCATTTAATTCAAAATATATACTCATTAATATAACCAAAACCACCAATTAATATAAGAAAAAAATGTGCCAGAGAATGATATTTTCATTATTTTTAGAGATTACTTTATGACAAATTTCATTATTAACAAAACGACAATAAAATGAATCGCCAAAATATATATTTATACTCTACAACATTCATGTTTTTAATTTTCTTTTCAATTCATAACTCTCAAGGTCAGGATACTTTAAGGAAGTTAAATAATTATTTTGATATTTCTCAAAATACGCGAAATATTTTACCATTATCAGAATTTACACTTGCCGGCCATCGCAGATTTCTTCCTGATGGAAGCTTACCAAATAAAGTAACAAATTTTAATCTACTTCCCACATCCATTGTGGTTGGATCAATTGCCGGACTTTTCCTTGTTCAGAAAAAAATCCAGAAAAATATGTGGGGTGATCCTTTTCCATTCAAAGTAGCTGAAGATTATTATTATACTTTTTCTTTAGATAAAGGTGCTCATTTTTATATGACATATATTCCTTCCTATCTAACATCCGAATTATTTATGGAATGTGGAATGAGCTACGATGCTTCAGCTATTTGGGGTGCTATTACCGGTTTGGCCTATCTCAGTTACATTGAAATAAACGATGGTCATAGCTATAATTTTGGGTTTTCCCCATCTGACTTCGGAGCAGATATATTAGGTTCAGGCTTCTTTTTGGCACAACATTATTCCCCTTTTCTACAAAATTTCACTCCAAAATTTGAATATGTAGTGCCAAGCTGGATTGGACAGCAGCACAGAGATGATCCAGGTGGAAAGCCAAATCCTAATTTGATTTTTATTGATGATTACAGTACACATACTTGGTGGATGTCAGTAAACGTCCACAATCTATTACCCGAAAAAATTCAAAATTACTGGCCATCATGGTTGGAATTAAGTTTTGGTTATGCAGTTTATAGTCTTATGGATCAACAGTACCTTCAGGATCCAAAAAAATATGATGATTTTAATGGTGTAGCTTATGGAAATCGCAAATTATTAATCGCTCTTGATTATAATTTATCAAAATTATTATTGGAACTATTTCCAAAACCAAACGGAACCCTTGGTTGGATCATTCAGACTCTGAACTATTACAAATTACCATCTCCGGTTTTGGAAATCGGCAAACAAACTAAATTTTATTTGATATACCCATTTCCATCACTTGGATCGTTTAAATTTTAATTTTATATTTTCGTTAATTCCAAGTTCTTAAACATGTCAAACACTGCATCTACAGGCATCTGTCCAAGATCACCTTTACCATGCTGACGTACTGCAAGAGCATTTGCTTCAACTTCCTTTCCACCCACAATAAGAGCAAAAGGTATCTTCTGCTGCTCACTTTCAGCTATTTTTCTGTTTACTTTTTCACTACGTACGTCAATCTGAGCACGATAGCCTTCGCTTTCCAATCTGCTTAATATCGTTTTAGCAAATTCATACTGGTTCTCACCTATTGGAAGGACAGAAACCTGAACAGGAGCCAGCCAGAAAGGGAAATTCCCAGCATAATGTTCAATTAATATCGACATAAAACGCTCCATCGAACCGAAAGGTGCACGATGAATAATAACAGGTCTGTGTTTAGAGTTATCATCACCTGTATATTCAAGCTCAAAGCGGTCTGGCATTACGTAATCAATTTGAACGGTTCCAAGTTGCCATTTACGACCGATTGCATCTTTAACGATAAAATCAATCTTAGGGCCATAGAATGACGCCTCTCCAATACCAATAAAATAGTTAAGACCAACTTCATCTGCCACTTCTTTTACAATTCGCTGTGAGGTTTCCCAAAGCTCATCACCACCGACATATTTATCCTTCTTATCATCTCGGAAAGACAGTCTGGTTGTGACATCCATGTTAAAAGTACTAAAAACAAGCTGCGTTAATTCAATACAATTTTTTACTTCATCCTTCAATTGTTCAGGAGTACAATAAATGTGAGCATCATCTTGAGTAAATCCACGGACACGTGTCAGACCGGTAAGCTCGCCGGATTGCTCATAGCGATAAACAGTTCCGAATTCTGCAAGACGAAGAGGCAGATCGCGATAGCTATGAGGTTTTGATGCATAAACCTGATGATGGTGAGGACAGTTCATCGGTTTAAGCATATATTCTTCTTCTTCAACTTTAATAGGATCAAATTGAGAGTCCTTGTAATAAGGATAGTGGCCGGATGTCTTATACATATTAAGATTTCCGATATGAGGTGTAATAACTTCTTTGTAACCACGCTTTTTAAGCTCTCCTCTTAGGAAATCCTCTAATATACGACGTACCGTTGTTCCTTTGGGAAGCCAAATAGGTAATCCAACACCGACAACAGGAGTTATAATAAACAATTCAAGTTCTCGTCCGAGTTTGCGGTGATCGCGCTTTTCAGCCTCTTCACGCATCAGTAAGTATTCGTCCAGAGATTTTTTCTTGGGAAAACTTATTCCATATATACGGGTCATCATACCACGACTTGCATCACCACGCCAATAAGCACCGGCAATGGAAAGAAGTTTAATAGCTTTTATATGTTTGGTATTCGGAATATGAGTCCCACGGCAGAGATCAATGAATTCACCTTGTTTGTAAAAAGTTATTTCATCACCCTTCAATCCATCTAATAATTCAAGTTTATAACGATCTCCTACCTTAGTAAAATGATCTACAGCTTCATTCCAGGATATTTCAATTCTTGCATAATCGGATTCTTGCTTAACAAGTTCATTCATTTTTTTCTCAATTTTAGGGAGATCTTCGGCTGTAAGTTTGTAATCTCCGGGAATTTCCATGTCATAATAGAATCCATTTTCAATAGCTGGTCCAACTCCGAACTTAGCGCCTGGCCAAAGACTTTCGACAGCTTCAGCCATAAGATGAGAAGATGAATGCCAGAATATTTCTTTACCTTCATCGTCATCAAAAGTTAGAATTTTAATTACAGAGTCTTCATTTATTTTTCTTGATAAATCATAATGAATTCCATTAACTATGATTCCAAGCGCATTTCGAGCTAATCCTTCGGAAATTGATTTGGCAATATCCATACCGGTCATGCCGTCAATAAATTCACGAACTGTTCCGTCTGGGAATGTAATTTTCATGTTTTTACAAATTTAATACTTACAAAACCTCAAAGTTAATAAAAATTTAGTAATTTGCCTTATTGATGGTCGTAAATTTTAAAAACAATTTGGAATTAATATGTTAAAAAAAATAATTATTATATCATTTATCTTTTCTATTTTTTCATCTAAATATTTGAGTGCACAGGATAATTCATTAGATACTCTGAATTTCCAACAATCAGCTCCACAAGAAGAAGAAAAAGTTTATTTCGGAATAGGAATTGGCTACCATGGCAGCTTATTATTTGGTTCCACCCAAACCGTAAATGATAAATTAGCAATAGATAAATTTGGTTTTAGTTCAAAATTGGCTAACAGAATTTTTATGAATGGAATTGAAGGAACAATCATTACATTCAAACCCAAGAATCTTAGATTATCAGTTTATTGGCAGAGTGGAAGCATTGGTATTAATGCCACCCAAAAAATTGCAGGTGTTGATTATAATAAATATGTAGATTACAGTGCCGGATTCACAGGATTAGGGCTAAGTTATGCTCTTATGCCGTTTAAATCTCTTGCAATATTACCATCATTGTCGGGAGGATTGGGGCGACTTTCAATTGAGAATTATCGCAGCAAATCAATGTCATGGGGCGATCTGAAACCTCCATCGGACACATTATCTTACATGATCAGAAGCGAGTGGAATGGCTATTTCGTGGCTCCTGCTCTTAACATTGAATATGCAGTAACTGAATATTTAGTTGCCAAATTTTCTGCCATGTACTACTATAATTCAAAAGGTACTTGGAAGAATAATAACAATTTTGATCTCAAGGACGTCCCTTCAACCATAAACAACGATGGTCTGGCACTTCAGGTCGGGGTTTTCTTCGGATTATTTAATTATTAGAAAGAATGAAACAGAGTGCTCTAACCCATATTATCAGCGAATTTGAATCCGAAAATATCAGGTATCTTATAGTTGGAGGATTAGCCGTTGTTTTTTATGGTTATTTGAGATTAACAACTGATATCGACATAGTAATTGATTTTGAACAAAATAATATTGATAAAGCAATTGTAATTCTTAAAAAATTAGGCTACCAGCCACTTATTCCAGTGAATATTGATGATTTTGCTGATAGTGAAATTAGAAAAAAATGGATTGAAGAAAAGAATATCATTGTTTTTTCACTTATTAGTCAAAATTTTATTGAAACGCCAATTGATATTTTTGTTGATATTCCCTTTTGTTTTCATGAAGAATATAAAAATTTAGTCAGAGCAGAAATAGCATCAGGAGTTTTTGCAAACTTTTTATCTTATGAAAGATTAATCAAGATGAAACAGTTAAGCAACAGAGAGTTAGATATCTCTGACATTCAGCATTTGGAGCAACTTTATGGGAAATGACCAAATAGATTTCAAACAAGACTGGAAATATACAGACCCCGAAGAATGCAGAAAAGCACAACTGCTCGTAACTTCCAAAATTCCGTTTATACAAAAGCTTGAATGGTTAGAGCAGGCTCAGGAATTGATAGGATTTATGAGATCAAAAAGTATTAACAATTAAAACGATAAAGTATAAATATTTGAGGCTGTCTTATAAGTAAAGTTTTTGGCAAAATTGTCAGAAACAACTTATAAGACAGCCTCAAAATAATACTCCAATTTAAACTAAATAAGACCCATATTCCCAATTAATTGTAATTAAACATTAAATTTAATATTTACAAAATCAAATAGAGAATATATTTCCCCTTATTTCTTCAGTAATTTAAAAGCATGTGACCAGCTATTACGAGTAAAACCCGGAATGCACCATAACATGCAAAGAGGCTCTATAGCACGAGCGGCTTCTGCTCCACCCATGTCTTCGGCTTCCCAACCGAATTTACCTAAAATACTTGTAACTTTTGCTTTAGCTTCAAAATTATTTCCGCATATAAACATAGAAGGTTTGATCCCGTTAAAATCAGGATTGACCATCAAAGCTGCACCCACACTACTGAAAGCCTTTACAAAACTTGCTTCAGGAAATGAATTTTGTAATTGTTCCATTAATGATGAATTTAAATCCGTAAAAAAGTTAAGAACTCCATTAGTTGGCGCAACATCTGCTATAGGATTGGTAGTATCAATAATTAATTTCCCTTTTAAATTCACACTACCAGCCATATTTAAAGCGGATTCCGCACTGTTACCCTTAACTGCAAGAACAACAATATCACCGAACTCCGCAGTCTGTGCGAAGGTTCCAATGAAACCACCTGATTGTTTCTGCCAATCCAAAAGTTTAGAAGAACTTCTTGTGCCAAGCATAACTTCGTGACCATTTGCCATGAAGCCTGTGGCTAAAGCCTGAGCGACCATTCCCGAACCGAGAATTCCTATTTTTATCATTTTATCTCCAAATAAGTAATTCAAAATAATTTAGAATGGTTTAAACGAATTAGTGTTAATATTATTTTTTGTTAATCAATAACTAATAAAATTTATATTTCTGGATTACAAGATTAAAATTCTGGTTTACAAGATTAAAATAATTTCAAATAATTATTATCCTGAATCTTCAATAATAATCTTTTAAATAATTAAATTTTTTAACTATGAAAATCGCAACTGTACAAATTGCACCTATCTTCGGAGAGAAAGAGCATAATTTAAATACAATAATCAATTTAATCAATAATACTGAATGTGACTTGATAATTTTCCCCGAACTTTGCACTACTGGCTATTCTTTCGCAGACAGGAATGAAACCGAGCAATATGCAGAATCATCTAAGGGTGATACTATTTCTATTCTTAGTAAAATGGCAATGGAACAAAATAAAATAATAATATTAGGATTTGCCGAAAAGGATGATCATCAATTATTCAACTCTGCAGCAGCACTGTTTCCGGATCAAAATTTAAACCGTATTTATCGTAAGTCTCATTTATTTTATCGAGAAAAATTTTGCTTTGATCCTGGTGATACAGGTTTTTTTGTTATAAACAATCATGATCTTGATGTAAATATTGGTTTGATGATTTGTTATGATTGGCGTTTTCCGGAAGCTGCCCGTAGTCTTGGTTTATTAGGCGCAGACCTTATCGTATGCCCTTCAAATCTGGTTACTGATGTATGGCATATATCAATGCCATCTCGAGCACTTGAAAATAAGGTATATCTTGCCTGTGTTAATCGCTTCGGCACCGAAAACCGAAATGGAGAATCATTATTATTCAAGGGTAAATCCGCAATCTACGATTATAATGGGAAAATTCTTGCTGAAGCTGCACCTGATGCAGAACAAATCTTATTTGCTGATATTGATCCGATAAAAACAAGAGACAAATCTTTTAATCCATTTAATGATATTTTTAAAGATAGAAGAACAGACTTGTATCATAACAATTCAATTGAGATTATTTCATAATCAAAAATGAATCCCTTGATATCCCAAATATTTTTTTCATCAATATTTGACAATATTAATTAATATTCTGGGTTAATCTAAGATGAGGCTAACAATGTACCAATTTATGTTTATATACATATGATAGATCATTTTTAAATTTTTTTCAGGAGAACTTATGGCTACCAATGGAATTACAGCCGCCAACACAGGTCTGAGTGCTTTTCAGACAATTGACCCGTCTCAAACACAACAAACTGGACCTACTCATCAACACCATAGACATGCTAACCGAACTGGGGATAATGGACAGGTACCAGATCCTACAAAATTTTTATCAATGTTGCAAAGTAAATTAGGATTGAACGATAATCAGGTTCTTGACTTAAAAAAATTGCTTCAAAAAGATTTTGATTCTCTGTCCGTAATTAAACCTACAAGTACTACAAATGGAACAAATTCATCAACTGGGACTGTTGCTAATTCTTCCGATAGGAAAAGTACTTTCACCAAGATAAATACTGATATTATGAGTGTACTAACTCCAGCTCAACAACAATCTTTCAATGTATTATTCAAAGGTAATGATAATGATGGAGATGCGACCTGATATGTGCTGATAAAACAAAATTATTATTTGAATATCAAATAAAAAACTGCTCTAAATTGGCTTTCAGAGCAGTTTTTTTTGATGTTCACTTTATGAATTTTATATAAAATTCAAACTTTATTATTCAATTACAACTAATTCTTCCGGTGCTCTTGATAAATATTTTGCGCCTTGACGAGTGACTTGAATATTGTCTTCCACCCTCATTCCATATTTATCAGGGAAATACACACCCGGCTCAATTGCCAAACAACAGTCTTCAGACACAATTTGATCATCCTTTCTAAATGTCAAGAGCGGTGCTTCGTGAGCATCCAAGCCAATTCCATGGCCTAAAGAGTGTTGGAAATAATCTCCGAAACCTGCATTTTGAATAAGACTCCGTGCAGCATTATCGACTGTTTTTCCATTCATACCGGGTTTAACAATTTTGATTGCCGCCTCCTTAGCCTCAATCAGAAGTTGATATAATGCTCTTTGTTCCTTTGTGGCTTTACCAATTGCAATAGTTCGAGTAATATCGGAAATAAAGCCATTAACGGTGCATCCAAAGTCCATAATTACAATGTCACCCTTACGAATTTTTCTATCTGATGGCTGACCGTGTACTAATCCGCATCTTTCACCACTTACCACAATAATATCGAAAGGGTCACTTTCAGAGCCATATTTACGTGATAAATAAGATATTTCCGTGGCTATATCCCGTTCGGTTTTCCCTGGTTGAATAAATTTCAAAATTTCTTCATATACTTTCAGTGCAATATCAACGGCTTTTTGAATAAAATAAACTTCTTCGGGAGCCTTAGGAACCATAAAGCGAGAAACTTCATTAGAAGCAGGTTTGAATTTAATCGGTCTGATAAAATTTCTGATGTCAACAGCATCTGAATATGGCATTTTATCAGCTTCAAAAGCCATAGATTCTATTGTAGAGAATACACCCGCCCTAATTCCGTAATCCCATACATCACGGGTAATATGCACTTCAAAATTAGGTAAATTGAAAAGTTCAGTTTTTACTTGTTCTTCATAGCGATCATCTGTGAAAATTATTATTCTTTCATTTTGAATGAACAGAGTAGCAGCAGATCCTGAAAATCCTGTCAGGTAGCGAATATTTGGCAGGTAACTGATAACGAGAGTATCAACCTTTAGTTCACCTGCTGTGAATCTCAATTGTTCCAATCTTTTATCAATAATTTTTGAGTAAGTTCCGGTTGTATCAATTGAAACCATTTTTTGTTCTAATTTAACAAAACTCTGTGGCTCTCTAACTTTTTTGGGTGTCTCTCGTTTTATTTCGGATTTATCTTCAGATTCGGGATCAATATTTTCACTTGGAGAACCTAATGAAGTTTCAACATTTATCTCAGGTGCAATTGTTTCCTCAATAATTGGCTGTGGTTCTGCACTAACTGGTGATTCGATCTCAACTGTGTCGTTTATTATTTTTCCTTTTTTTTGCTTTTTAGGTTCAATTTTTTCCTGCTCAATTATTTCAATAGCCGGTGTTTCAATTTTTTCAACAATAGTATCTTGTTTCGCAATTTTCTTAGTTCCAGTCTTTGATTCCGGTATCTGAACTTCTGCTTGAATAGGAATTTCAATTTTTTTATTATCAGAAACTTTTAACTCCGTTTTTTGAGATATGGTTTCAGTTTTAGCTTTGGTTTTTGTTTGAGTTTCTTGAACTTTTATTGTGGCATTTGTCGCAGCTTTTGATGGCTTATCTTCTAAAACAACATCAGCCTTTTTTTCAATATTTTTTGCAACTGGTTTAATTGGTTTTTCTTCTACCTTTGCAACTGGCTTTTTCTCTGGAACTTTCACAACTGGCTTAGATACTGGTTTAGCTGCTGGTACTACTACCTTGGCTTCCGGGTTCTTTTCTGTTACTTTCGATATTGGCTTAGATACTGGTTTAGCTGCTGGTACTACTACCTTGGCTTCTGGTTTCTTTTCTGGAACTTTCGTTACTGGCTTAGATACTGGTTTAGCTGCTGGTACTACTACCTTGGCTTCCGGTTTCTTCTCTGGGACTTTCGTTAATGGCTTAGATACTGGTTTAGCTGCTGGTACTACTACCTTGGCTTCCGGTTTCTTCTCTGGAACTTTCGATACTGGCTTGGACACTGGTTTAGTTGCTTGAACAACAACTTTAACTGCCGGTTTCTTTTCCGGGACTTTCGTTACCGGCTTAGATACTGGTTTAGCTGCTGGCACTTCTACCTTTGCAACTGGCTTTTTCTCAGGAACTTTCACCACTGGCTTAGATACTGGTTTAGCTGCTGGTACTACTACCTTGGCTTCCGGTTTCTTTTCTGGGACTTTCGTTACTGGCTTAGATACTGGTTTAGTTGCTTGAACAACAACTTTAATTGCCGGTTTCTTTTCCGGGACTTTCGTTACTGGCTTAGATACTGGTTTAGCTGCTGGTACTACTACCTTGGCTTCTGGTTTCTTTACTGTGACTTTCGATATTGTCTTGGACACTGGTTTAGTTGCTTGAACAACAACTTTAACTGCCGGTTTTTTTTCTGGGACTTTCGTTACTGGCTTGGCCACTGGTTTTGTGGGTTTTACTTCTACTTTTACTACCGGTTTCTTTTCTGAGACTTGCGTTACTGGTTTAGTAATCTTTACATCCTTTTTATCAATCGGTGCTTTAATTGCTGATTTTGGATTAATAATAGCAGCATTATTAACCTTCTTGGAGACTGGTATTGGTGCATTTTTTTTGGAATTGTTAGAACCAATAACAGATGTAGATTTAGCCGCTACTTTCTGAGGTTCAGGTTTGATATTTTTAATATTTGAAACCTGTTTTTTATTTGGTTCAGGCTTTGATGAAACTTTGGGAGATATTCCCTTGGATTTTGAATTGATAGCCATATAACATTTCCTTTTTTGTAAATATATATTAATTCTATAATTGCACGATAACCCGTTTAGCGCTGACTTTATATTCTATTGTCAGTTTTTATTTTGAGAAATAATTCGGAGCTTCCTTAGAGATAACTATGTCGTGAGGATGCGATTCCCGAAGTCCTGCACTTGTAATTCTAACAAACTGACTTTTTTCTTTCATTTCATCAATATTCCTACATCCGCAATAGCCCATTGATGCACGCAAACCACCAAGAATTTGAAATATTGTATCGGAAAGTTTTCCTTTGAATGGAACACGTCCTTCGATACCTTCAGGAACAAATTTCGAAATCTCAGACTCCATATCCTGAAAATATCTGTCTGCGGAACCCTGTTTCATAGCATCTACTGAGCCCATTCCACGATATAGCTTATATGCTCGTCCTTCGTAAATTACTTTGTCACCCGGACTTTCTTCGTGACCGGCAAAAAGGCTGCCAATCATAACAGAATCTGCACCTGCTGAAATTGCTTTGGCAATATCACCGGTTTGTTTAATACCACCATCGGCTATAAGAGTTACATCTGATTTGTTTGTTATTTTACTTACATTCATTATAGCAGAAAGTTGAGGTACTCCAACCCCGGCTATTATTCTTGTAGTACAAATTGATCCCGGGCCAATTCCGACTTTCAAACCATCAGCTCCGCTATCAATTAATGCTTCGGCAGCCTCACTGGTCGCAATATTTCCAGCTATAACCGGAAGATCGGGGAATTGCATTTTAACTTTCCTTACAGCATCAATCACTCCCTTTGAATGGCCGTGAGCAGTATCAATAAAAATAATATCAACTTCCGATTTATTTAATTCTGCTACTCGTTCCAATAAATCTCCGGAAATACCAACTGCTGCTGCAACTCGTAATCTTCCTTGTAAATCTTTGCATGAATTCGGAAAATTTTTCTTCTTTTGGATATCTTTAAATGTAATTAAGCCGTGCAGGACGAAGTTTTCATCAACAACCGGCAGCTTTTCAATTCTATGATTTTGCAAAAGCCTCTCTGCATCCTCAAAAGTAGTTCCATAAGGTGCAGTATATAAATTTTCTTTTGTCATCACATCGGCAATCAATTCTGTATGATCGGGATTAAAGCGAAGGTCGCGATTTGTGATTATTCCAATCAATCGACGATTTTCATCAATAATTGGAATACCCGAAATGTGAAATTTGGACATTAGTCCCAGAGCATCTGCCACTGTTTTATCAGCAGTTAGAGTAATCGGATTTCTTATCATCCCACTTTCGGATCGCTTCACCAAATCGACTTGCTCTGCCTGAGCACGAATTGACATGTTTTTATGAATAACGCCAATACCACCTTCACGGGCCATAGCTCTTGCCATTTCCTCTTCAGTGACGGTATCCATCGCTGCGCTGATGATAGGAATATTAATGGAAATATTCTTGGTTAGACGTGTCTTAGTAATTGTGTCCTTTGGAAGAACTTCGGAATAATCCGGTATTAGCAATACATCATCATAGGTAATACCTGTATAAATAATCTTTTCAAAATCTCTCATATTCTTCACAAAGTTTAATCGGTTTTCTGTCAAAAAAATTAGTGTATAAACGAATATGGATTTTATATATTGTATTTTATTGGAATAAAATACGAATTATTTTTTTAATAATATCTTACTTAAATCGGAGAACTGATCTTGATTAATAATTTCCGCTTTCAGTGCGAGATCTGAAAGGATAACAGAATTTGTTTGATAAAATTTCTTTATATCAGGATATATATTTAATAGCTCCAAATGAAGTTTTATTGTGTTGATGTCTGCACGTGAAACAGGGCCTGTTAAGGTACTAATTTCAGAATTAAAAAAATTTAATAAAGTTTGTGTGCATAGTGGTAGAAATATTTCACGAGATAAATTGGCTTTCTCAGCTAATTCGATTGCTTTTTCCAGATATAGATGCATAAAATTTGATGCCATTACTGCTGAAGCATGGTATAATATTTTTTGTTCTTTATCATTATAATTAAGAAAGAATGGCTTCCCATCTATACTTTTTAAATATTCAATATAAACATTTTTATCTTTTTCAGTGCATTCGACTGCCCAATAAATATCATGGAGCAATAAATCATCAATTTTGCTAAATGTCTGTAAAGGATGGGCTGCCGCAGTTTTAGCGCCTATTATTCTAAGAGGTTCCAGAATATTTTCATTCAGCGATCCGGAACAATGAAATACTAACTTATCTTTTAATAAATAGTTTGGGAGATTAGCAAGTTCAGTAGCCACATTTGAAATTTGTGTATCAGGGACAGATATTATCAACAATTCGCAACTTTGAAGTTTAACTTCTAATTCTTCTAATTTTTTGATTTTGTGCTTAAATTCCGACAGGTAACAATCAGTTCTGCAAAATACATAATCTAAAATTCCTTTTTTTAATAAATGTGAAGCCAGACTCATACCGACTTTTCCGGCTCCAATGATTGATGTTCTCATTTTTTTATTATTGTATAAGAATCCTTAGAATCTTTAATTATATAACCGAGATCATCAAGTATTTTTCGGAGATTATCGGATTCGGCAAAATCTTTATTTGCCCTTACAATAAGCCTCTTTTCGGCAATATCAATTATCTTTGATGGAATTTTTATTTCGATTTCTACTCTTGGTGATATTTCCCAGACATTAAATACTTCATTTAACTCTGTAAAGAATTCTTTCAGACTATCTTTTGATAATTCATCTATTGCCTTACCACTATATTCATTAATAAATCCGAATAATTTAGCAAGTGCTTTAGGACTATGCAAATCATCTGCTAAAGCACCGAACACATCATTTTTCAACTTTTGAATATCGGGTTGAACTTCGGAATTATCGGCTGTATCAAAAATTGAATAAATAAACTCTTGTACTCTGGCTCTAGCTTTTGCAGAAGCTTTGATGCCGGAATTTGTAAAATTATAGATCGAACCATAGTGAGTGCTGAGAATCGAAAATCTTATGTCTAAAGGATCAAATCCTTGGTCAATCAAATCGCGTAAAGTGAAAAAATTACCTTTTGATTTACTCATTTTCTCGCCTTCAACTTCTAAAAACTCGTTATGGCACCAAAACACAGTTGGCTCTATCCCATATCCGGCTTTACTCTGAGCAATTTCATCTTCGTGATGAGGGAATCGAAGATCAACTCCTCCAGTATGAATATCAAAGGGTAATCCGAGTATGTCAAATTCCATTGCAGAGCATTCTATATGCCAGCCGGGGCGCCCAGGATAATTTTGTCCGTCTATTTCAAAATCCCAGTATGGCTCATCCTCACGTTTGGATTTCCACAGCACAAAATCACTAATATTTTCTCTTTCATATTGGTCAGAATCTATGCGGGATCCTTCAATAAAATTCCCAAAATCAATATTGAATAGTTTGCCATAGGTCTCTGTTTTTCGATATTCTGATAAATCAAAATAAATGGACCCTTGTGAGATATAAGCTGTTCTCTTGTTAATTATTTTCAATATTAATTTCTGCATCTGATTAATATAATCAGTAGCTCTTGGCATTTTATAAAAATGATTTGAATTAACACCGAGGGCAGCAATATCTTGTATAAAAGATTTTTCATAAAACTCAGTTAATGTCAATAGATTCTGAAGAATATCCTCAGATTGATTTCCCATTTCCGGAAGCCATACTTGGCTACCAATCCTGCTATCACGAATTGTCTTATCATCAATATTTGTAATATTCATCACCCATTTGACTTGAAAACCACCAACAGTTCTTATCACTCGTTGAAGAAAGTCTGCAAATAGAAAAGCTCGCATATTCCCTATGTGGGCATAATTGTAAACCGTTGGGCCACAACTGTATATTTTAACATCTTTATCATCAAGTGCATTAAAATTTTCAATTTGTTTGCTGAGAGTATTGTAAAGTTTAATTTGCATTTTATTTATCTTATAAATCAATAGAACCTTAAAATTACGTTTTTTTCCTTAAAAAAAGAGCCTCACTAATGTAAGGCTCTTTCATTTAATCCAAAATTTAAGATTATTTAATAAATAATGCTTTCTTGACTATGACATTCGATCCACACTCAGCGCTAATCCAATAAACTCCGTTAGAATAATTATTCATATCTAACTGTAGCTTTGTTTTTCCTGTCTGAACAGTACCATTATAAACTGATTCAATAAATTCCCCTGAAACACTATACAATTTAAGATTAATTGTACAGATAATTTCAGAAATTATTTCTGCATCGTATAATCCCTGATTGTCTTTGGAATCAGTTAATATCAGCTGTAAATGCGAATTGGCAGCCCCGTTTTCAAATACAGTAGCTGGTGTAATGGTAATATTTAACTCTCCACTTGTATCGGTGCTGCAATCACCAACTATAGCACATTTATATTTACCTGCATCAGCACTTGATATTTTAGTAAATTTCAAAACAGAATCTGTTTCACCGAATAACTTTGATCCATTTTTGAACCACGTGTATTTCTTATTTACTCCGTTTGCTTTTATTCTGATAATTGCAGGGGTTCCATCAATAAAGGACGTATCTTTGGCAAATTCTGTAACTTTAGTAGTTGGTTTGACGATTAATTTTAATGCTTGGGTCATTGCACTGGGTTGGCAATTTCCACCAAGATTCACAGTATAATTACCAGCATCAGCCAAAGTCACCTTATCAATAGTATAGCTTGAATCATGGTTACCAGGGATATCAACATTATTGTGTTTCCAATCAAAACTTGTAATATCACCTGTAGCATTTAATGAAAATTTTATTTTTTCACCTTCACATAGAATTAATGAATCAGGACTGGCTATGAAACTTACGATTTTTGGTGCTGATAAAATTTCAAAAGTTGTGGGAGTCAGTGATATCAGGCCAGATGAATGTGCTACCATTATTTTATAATTTTTAGCATTTGGTTGATTAGTTGGAACGCTCCAAACATACGAATTTCCTGAAACACCTTTTTTAATTAATGAAACATTATTCGAATCAGATTGCTTATAAATATAAATATCATACAAATCATTAGATGATTGTATATCTGATGTCCAAATTACTGTTAAATCAGCTCCTGCGCAATATTTTTCATTATTAGCAGGCTGAGTAACAGATAAATTTCCAAAAACATTTTTTAAAATAAAGCCATCGCTTTGTCCTCCCAAGAAACTTGAATTGAAGGTCAAAGCACCTTTTGGAAAACTCTTTTTTGAAGTTGTTGATCCGGTTATATATAAATCTCCACGATAATCAATGAGTAATGAAGTGGGTATATCTTCACCTTCACCACCAATAAGAGTAGAAAACATCAGACTCCCAAGATTGGCTGATAAAGTAGCAATGAAAATATCATTACCACCTTTGAGATAGGAAACATCGCTAATTATTTTAGGGAAATTAGACGAATTTGTAAATCCGGTCATAACAAATGATCCTGATGCGCTGTCTCTCTGTATTTGAGTTATTGTTTCGGCTTGAGATCCACCAAAAAAGCCCATCGAATTAAGTTTAAGCCCGTCTGAACTGCAATAGCCAATAAAAGCATCAACAGGCCCGCCAGCATGAGCAATTTGGTAACATGGCTGAACTATAGGAAAAGTTAACTTTGATTCTTTAACTGTTGTTCCTGCAAAATATACATTATCATTAGCATCAGTACAGACTGCTGTTCCATTATCATCTTCAGATCCACCACAAAAGGCAGAGAATACTAATTTTGTTCCATCTGCATAGAGTTTTAAAACAACAGCATCCTTTTTACCATTTTGAGTAACATCGAATGATCTTTTAATTGGGGCAGGCCAACTTGTATTAGGAAAAACCGGGAAATCAGATCCGGCTGTTTGACCAACAGCACAAATATTTTCAGATTGATCTAAACAAATTGCATTTATCCTATCTTCACTTATTCCTCCGAGATAAGTGGCAAATGCAAGGCTTGAACCGGTGACGCTGGCTTCTGCTATAAACCCGTCGATACCTCCACCCAAACTCTTTTGAACACCATTTGCATCATTACTTATTTTAGAAGATGATGTTTCTCCGCATATAAAAGCATTACCAGAATAATTTATAGCTAAACCTCTGACGATATCATCTTTGCTTCCACCAAAATAAGTTGAGTAAATTAGTTTTGTACAATTCGAATCAAATTTAGCTATGAATCCGTCTTTCATTCCGTTTAACGATTGTGAGAATGCACTTTTTACAGGTATATCAGAAGATTCGGTTGTTCCTGCAATAAAAACACTATTTTCCCCATCAACTCCAATTCCAGCACTTAGTTCATTTGCTGCTCCACCAAAGAATGTTGTATAAACTATTCTATTATCTGTTCCTTTTTGTCTGATTTTAGATATAAATACATCAAAATTACCTTTTAGTGTTGTTTGATAAACGCCGGGCGTAGTCTGTAATTCATCAGAATCTGTGGTTCCAGCAATCAATAAATCATTATTTTTATCTGCTACAATTTGTTTGATCGTATCAGTGCCAACTCCACCATAATAAGATGAAATTACTAATGGGTCAATTATCAGTGGAAGTTCTGGATTGTAATTCCCTAATTTAAAACCCACTGTGGCACCGTCGTAATTAAAAGTACACTCAATCTTTCTTCTCTCACCATTAATGTCCTGATAAGCGAAAATATCATCATGCTTAACTGAACCAAATGCAAGAGAAAATTCAATTTGATTGTTATTGCTAATAATTCCGTCATGACCTTGATAATTCATACGAATTTTTGTTGGATCGGCTCCTGGCTTAACGATAAAATCATACCTCGGAGATTTGTTGTCAAAGCGAAGATTGAGGTCGATCTTATCATAAAAATTCTGTAATAAAACATTATTATATTCATGAACATTAGTAGCCCACTTTGATGTCTCATTACCTATAAAATAGTTTTTAACAGTTTCCAATGCGGTTTTACCGATAGCAGTCATTTTATTGACATTTGCACTGACAAGCTTAATCACTTGTCCTGTTCTAATTTTGTCAGCAGACTCATCTGAGTTCTGTAGATTGAGAAAATAATCGTAACAAATTCCATCTTCTGTAACGATGATATTCATGTCTGACATTTTGCAAACGAATTTGATATTTGCATCCCACTGTCCTTTGTTTTCGACAAAACCAAAATTTCGGTTTTGGAAATCAACTATCCCGGGAGCAAGTTGTACGTAATTCTGACCTGTAATTGCAAATAATTGCGCTGATCCAGCAATCATCAACACTAACATCAGAATATTAGTAATTGTTTTTTTCATAATCCCCTCTATAAAATACACACAAAAAAAATATAATCTAATTACTATTTTTGCTATCTGTAATGGTATTAACCGGAGTACCAAACATAGTAGCAGAGCTTGACCTTTCAATTTTTATTTGAACTAAATCACCAGTTTTATAAAATCCACTAAAATTTGGGAATATTACAGTTTTATTGGTATCTGATCTTCCCTGCCACTCTAAGTGATTTCGCTTGCTGGGGCATTCAACCAGAACATTATGAACTATCCCATGTTCTGATCTATTTTTTGCGGCTGATAAACTATTCTGAAGATGAATTATTTCGTTCAATCTTCTTAGTTTTATCTCATCTGACACATCATCATCAAACTTAAATGCTGTAGTATTCTCTCTGGGACTGTATTTAAACATAAAAGCACCATCAAAATTCACCTCATTCATTAATTTGATTGTGAGCAAATGATCTTCTTCAGTTTCTCCGGGAAATCCAGCTATAATATCAGTAGATATGGCTATTTCAGGCATTTGATTACGGATTTTTCGGATCAATTCAAGATATTGTGCAGATGAATATATTCTGTTCATCCTGCTCAAAACAGCGTCCGAGCCAGACTGTACTGGCAAATGAATATGTTTGCAAACATTTGAATATTTTGCAATTGTATTAATAAGTTTATCACTCATATCTTTAGGATGAGAAGTGACAAACCGAAAACGGATATTAGTGGCTGTTACAGCACATACAGCCAATAAATCAGGGAAATCAATACCGGTAACCGGACAAAGGTATGAATTTACATTTTGCCCTAACAAAGTAATTTCTTTATAATTTGAATTTTCTAATCTTATTATTTCATTGTAAATCGTTTCAGAGCTACGAGAGCGCTCCCTGCCTCTTGCAAAAGGGACAATACAATAAGAACAGAAATTATTACATCCACGCATAACCGAAATCCATGCAGATTTTCCATCAACCCTCAATGGAGAAATATCATCATAAGTTTCCTGCCTGCTTAATTTAACAGCAATGCCTTTCTCACCGTCGAAAGCAAGTCCAAGGATCTCAGGTAATCTTCTGTATTCATCAGGCCCGACAATTAAGGATACAGAATGGTTTTGTTCGAAAATCCGCTCTCTGAGCCTTTCTGCCATACAGCCAAGAATTCCGATAATTTTTTCACCTTTTTTATTGATTGAATTTAAATTCAAAAGGCGCTTATTAATAGTTAATTCAGCATTCTCTCGAACTGAACATGTATTTAGCAATATCACATCGGCCGATTCCGGATTCTGTACCATATTGCATCCTGCATCAGTCAGAACAGCAGACACTATTTCGGAATCACTCAGATTCATCTGGCAACCGTAAGTTTCAATGTAAACTTTTTTATTTTTATTTAACTCATTAATTATCATTTTTTTAATTTAGCTCCAATGGCCGTACCACAGTAATCCCAATATCAGACTTAATATCCCTCAAATAGGTGTCCAAATCAGGTTCAATACTTACTTCTTTCTTTTTATAGGATGCGTGAATAAATTTAACAATTTGATTATCCACAATTGCAATTCCAACATGAGCATAATCAAGTCCCTTTTTATTGGTAGCAATTGAAACGATGTCTCCAGTTTTAAATTTAACTAATTTATTTTTTAATCTCTCCTTAGAAATAAAATAATGTTGTTTGGAATTAATTTTGATTTCGGATTGTTTGATTACCTCAACAAATTTTTTGTTATTTTTTAAAGCCTTGTATAGATCAGGATGATCTGACATATAACAAACATTTAACTGGAATTTTTCTCCTCCTATTTCTTTTGTAATATCTTTACATATTCCTTTAGTTTCAATATCCTTAATCCATTCTGCTGTATAGTGCAGTCGTGATGTATAATCGGTCATAATGCCGCTTCTATAGCGGATAAGTATAATTTCAGCAGTTAAATCTTTAAAATCTGCTTTCCCTTTTTTTATTATTCTTGATAATCCAAGTACTGTTTCGTTGAAGGTAACGCAGTCTAATCCTATCAAATTGACTATACACTTTTCATTTGTATCCGTATCCAATGTACCAACGATATAAGGAGTTTTAATAAATTCATTAGCAACTAACGATAAAACATCTCCCATTGGCTTCCCCTGCCAATGATCATGCTTTGCTTTATCAATTATTTTTTCAAATTTTAAAATAGAAGTCTTAGCGGAATTATCATTCTCATTTGATTCAATATTCACACATCTCAGGCTGGGTGTGAGCCAAAAGAAAATAAATTGAAACAGGATTTGTAATTTTAAGAAATATCTTTTATTCATCAAAATCTATAATTCACTCTATTAATTTAAAAATCTCAATTTACAAAGATTTACTCAGCTTGCAAATTAATTAAATCTCATTTCCACTTTTCAAAAACCCAATTATAAGACTAAGGAAGGAAGTGAAGTTTATGAAAAATTGGAACATAAAATAATGTACACTTAATAATAGAAATTGTTAGCTTCCATTGTTGTTTTTTTTAATAAAAATCAAAATAAATATAACATTTCCAAACACTGCTACAAAAGCCATGAATGAAAATATAAACCCCAAAATTCTTATGGATTGAAATATTTTTTTACTTTGATTTATAATTCAAGTAAAAATTGCCTATTCTTTCAAATGCTTTTATCAATATTTCTTCAGGAGGAAGAATAACTAATCTGATATGACGTGTGCCTGGTTTTTGACCGAATCCATGACCTGGCACTACGACTACTCCGGTTTCCTTAAGCAATTCTTTGACGAAAAGTTCATCATCGGCAACATCAATCCTTGGAAAGGCATAGAATGCTCCTTCTGGCTTTACAAGCGATATACCGGGAATTTTACTAAGCATATTATAACAAATTGTAGCTCTTCTTTCAATACGGGAAACCATATCGTCCAAATGACTTTGATCACCATCTAAAGCAGTTGTAATGGCATATTGAATCGGATGATTGGCACATAGTCTTGATCTTAATATTTTATTAACTGCTTCGAGATAATCTTTCATTATTTCACGGCGACCACTTGCAATCCCCCAGCCAATGCGGAATCCTGGTGCAATATAATTTTTTGAAAGCCCTGAAAAGGTAATACATGAAACATCTTCATTGAGTGAAGCAAGTGCGCAATGCTTCTTACCGCTGAAAATTAGTTTATCGTAAATTTCATCGGCTATGATGAGCAAATTGTGTTCTAAAGCCACATTTATTATTTTCCTTAAGGTATCTTCCGAATAAACCGAACCTGTTGGATTGTTTGGATTGATTAAAACAATTGCTTTGGTTCTGTCATTAATTTTTGCAGCTATATCTTCAACATCCGGCTGCCAGCCGTTTGACTCATCAAGATAATAAGGATTTGGTTCACATTCGAGTTTGGATTGTATGGCTGTATAAAGAGGATAACCGGGAGTTGGCATAAGAAAATTATCTCCTGGATTGAGTAAAGCAGTTAAACAAATCTCAATAGCTTCACTGGCTCCGGTTGTAATAAATATATCAAGAATATTATTAATTCCTTTTCGTTCTGCATCACGTTCAATTGCAGAAATCGCGTCTGGAATTCCGGATGATGGAGAGTAACCGTTTTTATTTTCTATCATTGCTTGATGGACTGAATTCACGATTGGCAGCGGAGTTGCAAAGTCATATATATTTGGATCACCTATATTGAGATAAAGCATTTCTTTGCCGGTTTTTGCAACTTCATTTGCCAACACGATAATATCACGTATTGCATAAGTAATGTTTTCGGTTTTTCTGGCTGGAATTAGATTTGAATTTAACATTTGAATATCTCTATTTCTTATAAAAATACAAAATTAGCGAATTTCTTCTATAATTTTGAGATTAGTTAGACAAATTTTGGTATGTAATTTGCTTTAAATATCTCAGAATTTAATTTGGAGAAAAAATGTTTGAAAATTTTATAAAAGAAGAGACCCAAAAAGTCCGGCTAATGCTCGATGCAGCAATGGAATTCATTGATCTGGACGGTATTATTCATATTGAATCGCTAAATAATTCTTATAAAAAATACTTTCAGGGCGAAGCTGAGTGGATCATTTATCAAGAACAGATGCAGCGATTACAAAATCCATTATATAATTCGAGGGATGCGGAAATTGCAGAAGCACTTTCCAACCTTGATGATCTTCTTTTCAAACATGCCAGATTTCCCTTATCCCTAATGGAATCTTATATTGATTCACTGGTCAAGACCAGAATTAATCTTATTTGCAGGCCACGTACAACTTTAAAATGGTTTGTTTTTAGGGGTGAACCCACAAAATCTTATAAAGAAATTATTCTAAGACTTAATTATTTACATGAGTATTCATATATTTCCGAAGGATTTGAATATTGGGCAAATGAAGAAAACAATGTTAAAACACCTGAAACTCTCGTTTCAGTCTCAGATTTCGAGAAAGTACTTGAAATTTTTGATAATAAATATATATTTGATTTATCAATTGATGATTATCTCAATTTGATTGATCCGATATTCGAGTTTTTTACTCCATATCTTGAAAATATTTCTGAGAAATCAGCACCAATCGAATCATTGATAATTTTTCATGATGATAAAATGCTGTATCCGATAATTAATGAGTTGAAAATTTTACTTGATCAGGGTGTAAAAATAATCAGTGTATCTGATTTCCAGTCGATTCTACTGAAAATTTCCAGAGAATCAATCACAAGTGATGTTAATCATACCGCTCTGACAAGTAGCAGCGATAAAACCGAAGGCATTCATACTGAATCGAACAATATTCTATTAATTGATGAATCCATTAACGAAAAAATTATCGAACAAACAGATAATTCCGAATTTAATAATGAAGACCATTTTAATGAAGCCTTAGAATTTGATATACAGGAAAGTCAATCTGAATCCACAGATCAAAAAAAATCAGAAACAATATTGGAAAATAATTCTATCAACGAAAATAACATCGATCAAACTGATGTACCACCTGATAAGCCTGTATTAGAGCCAGATATGAAAGTTAATAATAATGTCTTACAATTTGAATTGTCAGGCGAAATCATTGATTCAGACAATAATCTTGCATATTCAAATGAAGAAATTGATGCAGAATATCTTAACTTTGAAACAACGGCTAACAATATTATAGAAAATTATTCGAATTAATCTAAGTTATTTCGTATTTTTGTTAATGTAGTTAATTCATAAACCGGGGGGAAATATGAAAACCATATTTACATCTGCACTGATTCTAAGTTTTTTAATCCATTTTACATTATATTCTCAATCCGAGAAGGTAGCAAATTATCTTCAAATGGTTGCATTAGGAAAAATTGATCAAGTTAAATCCGAACTTCCCGACTTGCTTGCTGAATATCCTGACGATCCGGGAGTCATGCTTTTGCATGCTTCGGTTATTGAAGATGCATCCAGAGCAGTTGATATTTATAAAAAAATTGTTAAAAATTATCCAAATTCCGAATGGGCTGATGATGCTTTATGGCGTATAATCCAGTACTGCGCTATATCCGGTGATATAGAGCAAGCTAAAACAGAATTACGTCACTTTCGTGATAATTACCCAAGTTCACCATTTTTAGCTCCATCCAATGATATTGTCCGTACTGCTTTGGGAATAAACAAAAGCAAGAATACTGATCGACCCAAACTTTCGGTAAATGATAAAAAAGTCAGCGATAAGACAGATTCTGAAACTTCAACAAAACTAAAAACTTCAAAAAAAGATAGCCCTGTAAAAGAAGAAAAAACTAAAATAGAAAGCTCTGATAATGAAGATTCTGAATCAGACGGTATTGAGCCTAACAATTTGAATAACAAGAATACTCAAAAAGTTAGCGAAAAAATCACACCTGAGAAGCATGCTGATGATAAAGAAGAAGTGGCTGCAGAACCAACTGGATTCGGCTTACAGGTAGGAATTTATAAATCACGCGAATCCGCTGAATCCGAGCGTGACAAATATACTAAGATGCGCTTCCGTACAGAAATTCTCGAAAAGAAAATTGGGATTGAAAAAATGTATGCTGTAATTGTCGGACATTATTCAAGCAAAGCTTATGCAAACACTGCCAGACTGAACGTGAAACAGCACTGTGACTGCGATCCGATAATAACTCTTCTCCCCTGATGAGTTGAAAGTTTATTAAGTTCATAAAATAGTTTATTCAAAAAAAGGCTTTGAACATGATTCAAAGCCTTTTTTATATTATATCCTCTATTTAGAAATTCTTCTGTTTAAGATATTCCTGAAATAAATAATTATTTAAGGAAGAACTAATTGCATCAAATTATCCGCATCTGCTGGAACATAGGGATTAGCATTCTTCTCTGAAATAGGATAAACCCAACGAAGAGGTATTGCTTTTGCCGGAGCTTTTGCCGGTAGTGTTCCAGTGCGTCGCATATCGTAATATGGGACACCTTGCAAGAATAATTCAAGATATTTTTGCTTGAGAATTTCAGTTACCAAATTGGCAGTTGTCCCGCTATAAGCAGCTAAACCAGCAGCCTTTCTAATAATATCCAAATTAGTAGTTGCAGTTGGATTATCTGAGGCACGTGCCGAACATTCAGCAATCATAAGAACATTCTCTTGATAAGTAGCCAATGGGAAATTTGCATCATAAGCAGCAAATTTATCACCTAAACGAACAACTTTATCTTGATTGATATCAGCGGAGGCACTATCTTCATTGGGATTAGCACTTGCTTCATGGATTGCTGCTCCCCAGAATGAACCTCCTGCACCTGTTGGTGATGTAAAATACAAAGCAAGCCTTTTATCTCCTGGTTCGGATTTCAGAAGTCTTACCATATTAGCTTCACCACGAATCGGTTGTCCTACTTCGGTATATGACCAATGTCCCCACGGCGAGTATTCGTCTGAAGTAAGTGAATACATGCCCATTAAATTACCCGTAGCATCCTTAATACCGTTATTAGATTCGGTGAGACACTTTGAATAATTTTTAACCAACATATAATAGCGAGCTTTTAAAGTATGACTCAGAGCTGTCCATTTAGCAGCATCACCCTGAAAATTCATTTCCTGAGCAATAGAACCGCCACCAACTTTAAAATGTTCGATAGATTGGTCTAATAGTGACTGCACAGTATCAAAAGCAACCTGTTGAGTAGAAAAATGCGAAGGATTTAACCCATCAAAGTTCACTATTATAGAACCGTAACAAGCAGCAAGTTCACCAAAAAACAAGGCTTTATATGCTTTGGCTAATCCAAGATATGTGTTTTGTAATTTAGTATTATTAGCTGCATCTGCAAGATCAAATTGAACAGACGGAGAATATTCAATAATTTTATTTGCAACTGTAATACCTCGGTAAGCAGTTTTCCACGAATCATCGGGAGGACCATCGACCGTTTGAGCGTAGTCATTCCAAGATAATGGCTGCGGACGTCCTAATCCATCAGGAGCACACATTTGCCAGCACCAGAAGCTTAAAATTCTTGAGTGATCACCTGAATAAAAATCTCCGGCAGCCACTTGTAAAGCCACAGTTAAACCCTGAACACCAATTGCTGATTTTACTTTATCGGCGCTGATAGCGTTTGGTGACTTATTTAAACCTGAATCTATACCGCAAGAATAAATAAAAAAGGTAATTATTGCAAGCAGAAAGGTTGTTTTGACCGATTTAATATTTAATGTATTTTTCATTTCTTTCTCCTTAATAATTTATTGTTAAACCAAAACGATACGAAGTTACTTGTGGTAGAGTAAAGTAATCCATGCCACGACCTTCAGCATTTGAAAATGTATTAACTTCAGGATCGAATCCTGTATAACGTGTCCACTTCCATAGATTTCTTGCTGAGAATCTAAAAGTCATTGTACTAATTTTCCATTCATCTAAGCCATGCCAGCGGTATTCTACTGATAATTCACGTAATTTAATAAATGAACCATCTTCTATGAAAGGCTCTATAACTCCATTGAATTGATTTGAATAAATGCTATAATATACCAATCTTGATACTTGTTTCCCACCTGTAGTTGTAACTGGTTGGCCATCGAAGTTAAACCAAGGCTCGTCTCTATCTAAGGTTTGTTCATCTGTTCCGAAACGATTCAGAGCACCTTTAGTACCGTTCCACACTTGAAAATCGAAAGCACCGTCGAATAAAAATCCAATAGTAATATCCTTGAATATAGTAATATCATTTTTCCAACTGAGTCTATATGCTGGGTTTGAATTTCCCAAAACCTTTTGTTGAGCATCCTGAATTGGGGCGTGTAAAAGTGGAGAACGGAAATATGTCTTACTTGACATAGTTGAACCCCAGTCATCTTCTAAGACATAAGAAACATCATCAGCTTTTATATGAGTTCCGTTATCACGATAAACACCTCCATTTGGAGCACGTTCATAAGAACCATCAGCGTTAGCACGAATTTTATCTCCTGAATAAAGTAATTTACCATTTTCATCTCTAAGCCAACCATAACCGAAATATGTACCTAATGGTCGTCCAACCATAGCTACATTATACAGTCCTGTAAAGGCTCCGGTTAAATCCTGATATTCATTGCCGGTCGGGTTAAGTGAGATATCAAGTTTAGTTACCAGGTTATAATTTCTCGACCAATTTACCTGAGTAGCCCATTTGACCTCGTCGGACATCCAAGGTGTTGCTTTTAATGCAACTTCAAATCCTTCATTATACATCTGTGCTGCATTTCTGAGTTGTTTATCATAACCTGTTGATGATGGAACAGGAACACTTAGCACCATATCAAAAATATCAGTATGATAAAATGTAGCTTCTAAGCCTATTCTATCTTTCAAAAAGCCCAAGTCAATTCCTACTTCACGTTCAATGGATAACTCTGGGCGAATATTCTCTGCTCCTGCAACTATATATTCACCTGAAGCTCCTCCACCTTGACGAATTCCGGTAAAACCATTACGGTTCACAGTAGTAGCGCGATCCCAAGGATCAAAGAAACCTGAAGTACCAAATAAGAAATTTGTACTATAAATACCCGGTACACTCGGTGAGCCCGCTTCTCCCCAAGAGCTACGGAGTCTTGCATAACTTATAATTTCCTTCATATCTTTCATAAATGATTCATCTGATAAGATGTAAGAAAGTCCTGCTTTTGGAAAATAATAGAATTGCTGTGATTGTCCGAATACAGAACTTCCATCACGACGTAAACCCAAAGTGGTCGTTATTCTATTCCAAAGAGAAGTTGAAAGTTGTGCAAAAATTCCAACTGTTTTACTATGATATTCATACGAACTACCGGAAATTGACGGACCAGCTCCGATTTGATCAAAAAATGGTAAGGTGTGATTGGAATTAACATCGGAACTATTATTATCAAACCAAACTGTCTGACTACCGACAACTAAGTTCATATCGAGGATATCTTCGAAAAACTTTTGTTTAAATGTTGCTGTGATATCAAAATTCTGCTGTTTATTAAGAATATTTGATTTATCAATTAAACCTTGAGCATCAGGAGAAGCTCCGCTACCTACAGCCAACCTCTGGATATTCTTATATTGATACCAATCTAAGCCGTATCTCATATCTAAAGAAGCCCATGTCAAAGGATGCCACTTCAAATTTGCACTTTCTAATATTCTGTCAATTTTGGAATTAAATTTATTATTTAATTGCGTCCATAGAGGATTATCATAAGCAGCAAATTTATGCTGAGTACCGTTAGCATTTGTTATTACATTATTATTAAAATCAGGAGGTGTACGCAGTGCTCCAAGCATAATTCCAGATACATTTGAGCCATCTTGAGGCAAATTATTATTTATGGAGACATAATTAAAATTATTTTGCAGTGACATTTCAGGAAGAATTGATGTCCCTACATTAGCTCTGACACTTGTTCTATTATAATCAGATCCGATTACGTATCCTTCTTGTTTGAGATCAGTCAAACTTAATAAATAATCAAACTGAGGAACTCCACCGGATACTTCGACTGAATGTTCGCTTGAATAACCGGTTCTGAAAGGTACATCATCCTGAACATAAGTTGGAGTGCTGGGATCTAATTTTACTGATTTAGTAAGCATAGTGGTTGCTTGTGTAGTATCAACAGTAAAATTATATGTTGTATTTGATTTTGGTTTTTGCCCATAAATCGTCTGCAAAGGCACATGGTCAGTCTTCTGATCTATTTGGAAAGAACCTGTATAGGCTATTGAAGCTGGTTTATCGTAAGATGATAATTTCCCATGTTTGGTTGAAATCAAAACGACTCCATTTGCAGCACGTGAACCGTATAAAGCTGCAGCAGAAGCTCCTTTTAATACTTCCATTGATTCAATATCCTCAGGGTTAATATCTGTGGCACGATTTGAATATTGTACGGTTCCACTTGCATCATAAAGAGAACTATTATCCATAATAATTCCGTCGATTACATAGAGAGGTTCGGAACTACCGTTAATTGTTTTACGTCCACGGATTGTAATATAAGTTCCTGCTCCGGGTGTTCCTGAATTTCTCATAACTTCCATACCTGCAACTCGCCCGCTTAGAGCATCTATAGCAGATGCAGATACCACCTTCTGAATTTCATTTCCATTAATAGAGGTTATAGTATTTCCAAGTTTGCCTCTGTCCACTTCTCCGGTAATACCTATGACAACCATTTCATTAGCTTTGATAGGATTAACAGAAAGTTCAAAATTGACTAAGGTTGTTTTGCCATCCCTTGTCTCTATTTTATTGCTTACCGTTTCGAATCCGATAAACTTAGCCTCTACAAAATATTCGCCGGCAGGTGCATCGAATGAAAATTCACCTTTTTCATCTGTGATGGCTCCTACTCTTAAACTTGAAACAACTACGGTGGCGCTTTTCAAAGGTTTCTTGGTTTCGGCATCGAAGACCTTTCCTTTAATAATTGCTTTATTAGCGGCTATACCAACCGTCGCAGTAAATAGAATCCCGAATATTAGAACGCAAAGAAAACTAATGGCTCCAATCCACATTTTTCTTCGATGATCACTTGTACGGGGTTTGTAATTTAATTGATCCATACCCAATCCTTATAATTAAACAAAACAAAAATAATGCGATTTTTCGCAAGTTGAATTTCATAATTTATTTTTTGAACTGAATGGAATAGTAAAAAATTTACATATTTTCCTGTTATAATTATACAATTTCTCTGAAATTTGCTAAAATCATGTTCCAAACTAATTCTTAACTCAATTTTAACAAATCCTGAAGAATAAATTAAACAATAATTAATGACAATGCAAATTTAATTTGATTTTTAGCCTAATAATAAATTAATATTAATTTTTTTAGCTAATCAATTAAAATATTAATTGAAATATATCTAATCATTCATAAACAATAATTGTTTGGAACCGGTTTTATCTTAATTTTGTTAGATTATTAAGAAATGAATCCGGAGATTTATGTTAAACACTTCTAAACTCATAACTGCAATTCAAATTGCAATTCTTCTTGTAACATTTTTTTCTTTGAATACACTCTATGCAACAAAAGAGCTTTCTCCAGTTGCAGAGCGAATTTTGGAGGATATCAAATTCTTATCGTCTGATTCACTTCAGGGAAGATACCCAGGTACAATAGGGATACAGCAAGCAGCTGATTACATTAAAGCCAGTTTTGAGAAATCAGGGCTATTGCCGGTAAACGGGCAATGGTTTCAAGAATTTCAGGTTACCACCGCATTAAAGGTGGGGACAAAATCAGAGGTTTCCTTTGATATTCGAGTAGAAAAGCCAGGAGTTCCGATGGAATTAATTAAACCTCAGAACATTAAATGGGAGTTAAATAAAGACTGGGTGCCACTTTCATTTAGTGATAACGGTAATTTCAAAGGTGAACTGGCTTTCGTGGGATATGGAATTAGTTCAAAAGAGTTGAAATATGATGATTACGAAGGAATAGATGTTAAGGATAAAATTGTTATAGTTTTAACCAGTTCACCCGAAGGAGAAAGCTCCAAGAGCGCCTTTATGAACTTTAACGGATTACGTTATAAGGCTACGAATGCAAGAGATCATGGTGCCAAAGGTATTATTTTCTTAAAAACTCAAGGAGATTCTTCTAATGTTTTTATACCGCTCGAATTTGACAGTATGGGGCGGAACTCCGGTATAGCAGCCATTCAAGCAAATAGAGTCTCTATTGCACGATTTTTTCCGAAAACAGCTTTACTACTTCCTGTAGAAAGTGAAATCAATAAAAAAAAGCATCCTAAGAGCTTCATGATAAATAACAGTTCAGTTAACATTAATACCGAATTATTGAATGATGATAAACCGACCTATAATGTTCTTGCTCTCGTAAAAGGCTCAGATCCAGTATTAGCAGACGATTTCATTGTTATAGGTGCGCATTACGATCATCTTGGCTGGGGTGGCCCATCTTCGCAATACAAGGGTAAACCCGCCATGATACATAACGGAGCTGATGATAATGCTTCAGGGACATCCGGAGTAATGGAATTAGCACGTAGAATCAGTAGGCAACCTTTAAAGAGAAGTGTATTGTTCATTTGCTTCAGTGGCGAAGAAATGGGCTTATTGGGATCTGCTTATTTCACAAATCATTCTCCGATTCCACTTGAAAAAATCACTTCAATGATTAATCTTGATATGATTGGCAGAATGAAAGATAATTCTGTTAATGTATTTGGAATTGGCACTGGTAGTTACTTTCAAAATTTACTCGATTCTCTTGCAATTAGTGATTCAATTAAAATTATAAAAGCTGCAGATGGTTTTGCTCCAACGGATCATTCTTCATTTTACGCAAAAAATTTGCCGGTGCTCTTCCTTTTTACCGGAATACATGCAGATTATCATCGCCCAAGTGATGATTGGGATAAAATCAATGCAGAAGGCGAAAATACTGTGCTAAAGCTCACTGAGGATATTGTAAGGAGCATAGGTAACAGAACGAATAATCCAACTTTTATCAAAGTTATGACCGCTGATTCAAGTAACAAAGACATTAAAGATAAAGGCTATGGCGCTTGGTTGGGAATTATTCCTAATTTTGAAGAAAATCCTTATGGATGTAAGATATCAGGGTCAAGTGCGGGAAGTCCTGCTATGAAAGCAGGTTTAAAAGACAATGATATAATTATTAAAATCGGATCGAAAGATATAAAAAATCTCTATGACCTCACTTTTCAGCTTAGGGAGCACAAACCCGGAGATATTGTACCTATAACTTTGCTTCGTGGCAAGGATTATAAGGAAAAAGTGACTGTGGATGTGACTCTAAGTAAAAAGAAATAGATTTGATTGCATTAATTAATCATTACAGAACATTAAGAAAAGAGTTCTGGCTGCTTAATCTAATCCAGATGATCGAACGACTTGCATTTTGGTCAATCTGGCTGGAATTACCTGTTTATATATCTCAGAAAGATTATGCTGGCGGTCTGCACTGGGAGCAATTATCCAAAGGGATAATATTTTTCGGATGGGCATTAGTACAGAATTTAACTCCAATTTTTCTTGGATATAAAATTGATAAATTCGGCTACAAAAATAGCATTCTCTCAGGACTCATCATTGTTATTATCGGTTACGGTGTTTTAGCTTATGTAAATAATTTTTATATCTTTCTTTTTGTGTGTATGATAATCGGCTTTGGCAGTGGAATCTTCAAGAATGCTCTCATGGCTTCCATTGCTGAATATTCCGATAACAGCTCCAACTCAACAATATGGCCAATTTATATTACATTAATTAATATTGCTGCATTGTTTGGACCGGCAGTAGCAGTTACTCTAACCAAAATATCATGGCATGCATTATTTATCGGATCTGCATTTATTCTTGCGATTAACTTAATACTTATCGGTTTTGTAAAATTCTCAAAAACAAATAAAGAACTAATAAAAAAAGAAATAAAATCATTAAAATATTTGGACAGGAAGCTGCTGCTATTCTTATTATTAATGAGTGGGTTTACATTATGTTATATGGAATTCTATGAATATTTATCAAATTACATATTAGATTGGTCAGATACGAGATCAATAGTTAAAATATTCAATTTACCTTCTCTCTTCACCTATCAGAGCTTAAGGGGATTAATGATCTCTTACGAATGGTTTTATAGTTTAAATACAATCGTCGTGATTATCATCGGCTTTATACTGTCAATGCAAAAAAGCATTAAATATTCAGTATTAAAAATCAGTATTGGAATGATCTTGGTATCAATGGGATTTATTTTTTTATCAATCACTAAAAGCTCTCTGGCACTGGTTTTTGGGATAATTATCTATTCAATAGGTGAGATAATAGTAAATTCCAAATTTCCACAATATATCAATGAGATTGCACCCAAAGGAAAAAAAGCAGCCTTCATGGGATTGATGAGTATCCCTTGGACAATAGGACTCGCCGGTGGTGGGCTCATCGGGTCATATCTTTTCAAACATTTGTCTGAAAAATCTTATTTATTAGAATCATATACACAATTAAATCAGATAAATTTGGAATCTTTTAAACTAAAATTCTCAGATATTGAAATAGTGAATATTTTACAAAATCAATTTTTTCCTGGTTCATTTTGGTTGATTTTCGCTTCGCTTGGTATATTTTTTGCTATTTTTTTATATGTTAAGTTTAAATGATTAGTAATAAAATTAATAAAATGATTAAATTTGATAAATTAAGTAGTACAAAAGGTGAAACATGAAACTTCCCGAAGATGCCTTTGTTTTAGAATTGTTACCTGAGTTTATAGACCAGTGGTTAATTGATATTGATGAGCAGTATGATGAATTAATAAACACTAAGAATGATGCCGATTTATATAGATTAGCACACACTCTGAAGGGTTCGTGCCTGCAATTCAGTTTAGATGATATTGCCGCATTAGGTATTCAACTTCAAGGAATTTCCAAAGCATTGTCTTGGGATGAAGCCATAGAAATGAAATCCAAATTAGTTAATAAATTTAAAGAAGCAAGAGAATTCATAACTTCTTTAGGTATGTAAAAACATTCAGGAAATAAAATGAAAAAGTTGAGTTTCTTAGTATTTTTTTTCTTTTTGACTGTGACTGCATTTTCTCAAATCAGAGTTACAGTAATTCCTTTTATTAATACTTCAGGGAACATGAAGTTTAATAAATTCAACCTTATGCTTCAAGATTCACTCCAGAAGTCATTTATAGCAAAATTTAACGGGACAGAAAAGACTGTCTTCGTTCCATTTGATTCGGTTGAGGCCGTGCTAACAGGCATGAACGTAGATCCTTCCAATCCTCAGTATCTTTCTGATATGTGGAAGGCCATTAAAAAGTTGAATATTCAAAAAGTTGTGAGTGGCGATTTTAATTATGAGGCAGATAAATTTCTTATTAATGCATCAATTATCAAAGTATCCTCAAAATTACCTGACAACATTTTCAAAGTTCAGGATTTATTTTACAACGAAGATAAAATTTTCGACTGTATTAAAGTGATTGTTGACGGACTCAGTGGTTCATTTCAATAAATGAATCTAATTATGAATCGTTTAGACTATTATTTTTGAACCGGCGATTTACTTGTATCGGGAATTGCTTTTTTTAACATTTTAATTTGCTCTATGGTATGTTGCCTGAGTGAATCAAGTTGACTAACAAAATGCTCTGAATTTGAAGAGTAATACTTAAAATTCTTATAAAATTCTTCAACTGTAAACCCGCTGTCAGTCAATAGTTTCTTAACTTGAACATTCGCTATTTCAGGAACAAGTGTTTTTTCACGAATCACTAATACTTCACGATAAGTGTTAAGAAATTTTTCCTCATCTTTTTTACTTGGTGAACAAGCAGAAAAAATCCCAATTAAAATAATCCAAAAAATATTTTTCAAATTTTCACCGAATTAATTATTTAAAATTTATAATACGAGCATTGATGATTTTAATCGGTATCTTAGGAAGTCCATCATATTTTCCTCTCTCTGATGGAATTACTTCAACATCACAAATCTGGTCTAACACGTCAATTCCCGAAATTACACGACCAAATATGGTATAATTATGGTCAATATACATGGCATCTTCCAAGCAGAAAAAGAATTGACTTTTATTTGAATTTTTACCTGAATTAGCCATGGCAACGGTCCCTTTTATATATCCCTCGCGGAATAGAGCTGAGTTCTCATTAATTTCATCAGCAAATTCATGGCCATAAATACTCTCACCGCCATATCCCCAGTTTTTTTCATTATTTTTATCCCTCGTAAATCCATCTCCCGTTTGAATAATGAAATCACGTGCTACTCGATGAATCAAAACTCCATTATAATAATTTCTTTTTACAAGACCTAAAAAATTATCTACTGTAATCGGCGCATCATTGCCATATAAGCCAATTTTCAATATTCCTTTGCTTGTTATTAATTCCACAAAATCTGTAATTATCGTTGAATCAATTACAAAAATCGGTTCTTTTAAAGAAGGATTTATTTTCTCTTTGATTGATGGGATAATTATCGTTTTCTGATCTTTATCACAAAAGCATAAGACGAATGAAAATAGAATTAAAATAACTAAATATTTATACATTATATGATCTTATAAATTAGTCCAAGAGCAATGATACCAAGAAGAACTCTATAAATTACAAAAATATAATTGGAATGATTTTTCAGATAAAACAATAAATATTTTATGGCAAAAAAACCACTTATCGCGGCTACAGCGGTTGCAACGGAATATACGATATAAGTATTTGTATTCATAAATTTAATACTTTGATAAAATTCAAGAATAGCAGCGGCAAATACCGATGGAATACCCAATAAAAATGAAAAGCGGGCACTTGATTCGCGGTTTAGTCCTAAAAACAAACCGGCAGTCATTGTCGTTCCGGAACGAGATGCGCCCGGAAATAAAGCAAAACACTGACTAATACCAATGATAACTGAGTCCCATAGCGATAATTTGCTTAAATCACGTTTTAATTTAGCAGATTTTTCAGAAAAACCCAATAATAAACCAAATATGATAGCCATCCATGAAATTGAAATAATATCTTTCGTAATGCTGCTTTCAATCAGCTTTTTGAAGATAAATCCAATGGTAAAAATCGGTACGGAACCCAAAAATATATACCAAAACATTTTGGAATCACTTGACTGCATTTTAATCTTCTTAATTTTATTAATACCAAAATTATCGTGTAAAAATGCTCTGATTATTTTATCCAGATCAGTTCTAAAATAGTAAAGAACTGCTATCAGAGTGCCCAATTGTATTACTGCTATAAAAGATGTCCACTGCTCAGGATGGTTTTTGTCGATCATTCCCAGTAGTGTGCCGATATAAGTTAAATGCGCTGTGCTGCTTATCGGTAAAAACTCAGAAATTCCCTGAACCAATCCAATGATTATTGCGTTTATAATTGTCATTTACATTCCTTTTTTGAAATACAAAAATATTCTATAAATAGTTGAATTACAATTATGATTTTTTCATCTATTGCTAATTTTTTATTTGCTTAAGTAATATTTTTTCTGCAATTTGGAATTGGGGGGATTACAAAATGTTCAAAATATCTTATTCTTATGTAAATACATGAGCTATTGCTAATTGATTCGTTCCGAAGAAATTGATAAAAGATTATTCGGATTGAATTTTTTCTATTTCGAACATTTGCTAATTAAATTTGATTTTAAAATTTAACTTATGATAAATCATGGCAAATAAAAAAATTGAAATTGGAAAATTATTTGTTCCAAATGACGCGTTCGCTATACTAATTGTACTAATTGGATTATTTATAGCAATTTTTCTCGATGAAACTGCAATTCGTTTGATTGGAGGATCAGTAGCGATTCTTGGAGCATTAGCTCTATTTATGTTTATTCAACAGAGAATAGCTGACGATGTTGAAATAAAAACACCTCAAGATATGCCGCCACCCCCAAATTTTTCTATCACTGTGAGGAAAGATACAAGCGCCAAAAGACAGGTTATCAGTAATTTTGATTCCTATTTCGGATCGGAATCCGATCTAAATCTTTTACCAAAAGATCCGCCACAGAAGGACTTTATGCGTACCGACGAAGGATTTAAAATCATTAGAAGAGATAAAAACCTTGCAACTTCTAAATTAAAACCTGAGCATGATAATAAAAAAGCAGTCGAGCAATTAGAACTAAATAAAATTAAAATTATCGAACGCAGATCATCACAAAAGGAAGACCAGCCAGTAGAGTCAGTCACTGAAAATGTTGTTACCAATAATTCTGAAATTGAACAACATGATTTAGTAAATAATATGGATTTAAAAGATGAACTTTTAAACTCATTTTCTTCAGAACACACTGTAGAACAGCCTTCCGAAGATAATTTGTTTAGTTCATCAAATATTATTCCAACTGAAAATGGAAGCGACGACCAAATAATTGAGACTGATTCGCAGCCCCAGATGCAAGAGCCCAAAGATAATCTCCAGGATAATACAATTGACAAATCGGAATTAATCTTAAATGAAATTCAAGAGTCAGTCCAAGTAATTCCTCATATTATTCAATCTGAAAAAATAAAAATAAATGAGATTGAGAGCAGCAAATCAGACTATAAAAAGAAAATTTGCGATGTACCTCAATCTATGATTGCAGAGGAATTACCTTTCCTTAGTGAAGAACCCAAAAAAGAACTTGAGTACTTTCTTGCCCGTGTTCTCATGGGCATACGATCAATCATCAAAGTCAGAACAGCAGCCTTCATTCTTGTTAATATTGAAAAACAGCAGTTAAGACTTGAATCATTTGTGAGTGATATTGAAGATGCAGTATGTGCTAAACTAAGATTTAATTTAGGTAATGACGTCATAAGCCAGATTATTATTCACGGACAGCCTGAAATTCTTACTGAAATCAATCCAGTAGCCGAGCTTGATCTGATTCCATATTATAAAGTTTCCGTATCAACTTCTTCTTTTGTTGGAGTTCCGGTGTTTTATAAAAGCTCAGTAATTGGCGTTCTATGCACCGATACAGACATTGTGGATGCTTTCGATTCATATACGGTTAGCTTTTTAGGGCATTTTACTAAATTAATATCTGCAATGATACATAGCTACTCCGAAAAGTTCGATCTACTGCAAGCTTCAAAGACTTTGAACGCAATAAATTATTTCCGTTCAATGATTCTAAGCCCTGATATTAACGTTGACAGCATTATCGAATCAATAGTTGATACAGTAAGTAATATAGTCGATTATTCTACAGTAGGACTGTGTGTTTTCGATAACGAGATGAATGATTGGGCAGTGAAAGCATTAAGAACAAAAGAAAATATTAGTAAAGTTATATTCGAAACGCCTGTTGATTTAAATAGTTGTTTGCTCGGTAAAACGATAATGACAGGTGAATCCATTTTGACTTCGATCGCATCAGGCTACTGCCGTGCGCATTTTGAGGAATTATCCAAAAGCGATGGAACTTTTGTTTCTGTTCCTCTACGCTCTGGATCGAGTATTTTTGGTGCAATCTATCTTGAAGCCACAGCCAATCAGGTTATTACAGAAAATGATCTTCATACTCTCGAAACATTAGGTGAACATGCCGGTTTAAGCATCGAACGTATGAATATGATCAGCGAATTTCAAAACTCTGCAATTTATGATTCGGCTTTAGGAGCCTTGAATGAGCCAGCTTTCTACTCAAGAATGGAAGAAGAATTTGTTCGTAGTTCGGATTTTAAAATACCAATTACATTACTTCTTTTTAAGATAGACAAATATCAATCACTTGACCCAAGTATTTACCGCGACAGGAGCGATCGTATGAAGCGTCATGTTCTTGAAATCATTCATAAATATTTAAAACCGTATGATTTTATCGGCGATTGTGGAGATGAAAAGCTGGGATTGGTTCTGATTGGAATGAAGCTTGAGAAAGCCCAGATTTTTGCAAAAAAATTAAGACAGGAAATTGCAAGTTTACCCCTTCATTTTGAAAATCGTTCCTTTTCTGTAACTGTGAGTGTAGGTATTGCAGAAAGTTCAAAGGCTGACTCAGCGCATATTTTGAGTGAACATGCTGAAAAAGTTCTTCAAATTTCGATGGAAAGAACAAACTGGGTAACTGCTTTTTCTTAAAAATATTTTAATCGTTGAATTTATCAGAAAGATCTAACCAACGAGATGTTAAAGTATCAATAGTGTTCGCCAGTTCGACTATTTTATGGCTTATTTCATTAAGTTTTTCATAATCAATCACAGATCCGGAGTTCAATATCTGCTCCAGATCAGCTTTTTCAAGCTCGATTAATGGAATATTTTTTTCAAGTTCATTAAGTTCTCTTTGTTCAAGATAAGATAATTTTTTGGGGTTATCAGGTTTCCTTTTTTTATTTTCATTCTCACTAATAACGGCTTTAGCTGCTACTTTAGATGCATTTTCAATTTCCTTTTTTTCTAAATATGAAGAATAATTGCCCGGATATTCTTTAATTATACCATCACCCTCATAAGAATAAATCACGTCAACACATCTATCTAAAAATGCTCGATCATGCGAAACTATTATGAGTGCACCGAAAAAATTATCCAGATAGTCCTCTAATGCGTTTAAGGTTGGTATATCAAAATCATTGGTAGGTTCATCAAGTAAAAGTACATTTGGATTGGCCATAAGTACCCTAAGCAGCATTAGTCGCCTTTTTTCACCACCCGAAAGAGTACTGATAAATGCCCCATGTTGCTTAGGAGGAAACAAAAATCGATTTAGCAGGTCTTTTGTTGTTAAATACCGGTCTCTTCCCTCCCCTACATCAATGTATTCTGCAATTTCGCGTAAAGCCCCTATTACTGTACTTGAATCCTTTAATTCGGAATTTTCTTGATTAAAGAAACCGATTTGTATTGTAGAACCAATTTTTACAGTACCGCTATCAGCCTGCATTCTCCCAGCTAATACATTTAATAACGTTGATTTTCCTGACCCATTAGCACCGATAATACCTATTTTATCTTTTGGTCTTGCAATATAAGTAAAGTTCTTAAATAATAGCTGCTGGCCTAATGTTTTGGTAATATTATGTGCTTCAATAATTCTCGAACCTAAAAATATTTTTCCGAGTTCAATTTTAATTTTCTTTTCTTTAGTAGTTTTAGTTTCATCCTTGAGAATTTCAATCCAGTCCTGACGGCTCTTTTGTTTCGTCCTCCGTGCTTTAGCACCACGAGAGAGCCAGTGCAGTTCTTGTCGCAATTTAGAACGTAAGTGATCTATTGTTGAATCATGAGAATCTATCAGAATCTGCTTCTGTTCTAAATATTTCTCATAATTTCCAGGGAATGAGAATATTCTTGATCTATCAATCTCAATAATTTTTGTTGCAACTGCATCTAAAAAATATCGGTCATGCGTAACAAAAAGTAGTGATTGACTTGAATTCATAAGTCTGTCCTGAAGCCATTGAACTGAATCAGCATCAAGATGATTAGTTGGTTCGTCCATAATTAAAAGAGTTGGATCTGAAATTAAAGCTCGAGCTAAAGCCACTCTTTTACGAAGTCCACCTGATAAATTCTCAACACTTTTATAAAAATCTTTAACTCCAAGAATTGAGAGCATTTTTTTTGCATCATTTTCTAATTGCCATGCTCCGTTGTTATTGAGTTGATTTGTAATTCTTGATAGTTTGTCATCCAAGGATGGATCGGGGTTTTGACTAATTTTATTGCATAAATACCGATGTTCTTCTAATAGAGAAAATATTTCGCTTCTCGAATTCATCACTGTATCAATTACAGAAGTAAAATTAATTATATTTGGCTCCTGACGCAAGTATTCAACCCTTGCATTATTGTTAAACCAAACATTTCCAGTGTCAGGAGTTTCTATTCCAGCTATAATATTAAGAAGTGTTGTTTTTCCTGCTCCATTTTTTCCAATTATACCGATCCGCTCCCCATCTTCCATTCCAAAAGAGATTTCCTTAAAAAGTTCTTTATTATTAAATTTTTTACTAATATTATTGCTTGAAAATACTGTCATACTGGATCAAATCAAATGTTTAAATAATTCGTCATATAAAAATAATTGCAAAATTATCGATTTAAAATCAATTGAAAGCATGAGAGATGAATAGACCCATAGTATTACTTAGCGATTTCGGATATAAAGATGAATTCGTGGGAGTGATGAAGGGGGTTATATTGAGTATTAATCATGATGCCACAATTATTGATTTATCACATGATATTCCTCAGCAGAATATTAATAAAGCGGCTTTGACACTATATACATCTTATAAATATTTCCCTGACAATTCAATATTTCTGGCTATTGTTGATCCGGATGTTGGCTCCAACCGAAGAGCTATTCTCATGAAATTAAATAATCAATATTTCATATCTCCCGATAATGGCATTCTAAGCTATATTTTAGATAAAAATATACCTGATGCAGTTTTTGAATTAATAAACTCAAAATACTTTAATAAGAATATTATCTCAACTTTTCATGGAAGAGATATTTTTGCACCTTTAGCAGCACAGTTATCATTAGGGATTGATCCTTCAGAAATAGGGACTAATGCTGATTATAGCTCATTAACTCGTATTGCGGAGTTAAAATGTATCGTTGAATCAGATAAAATAATCGGTGAAATAATAGATTATGATAATTTTGGAAATGCAATATGCTCAATAGACCCTTCTGGTCTATCTTTAGATAATTATATTTTAAATATTTCCAACATGTTGGAATGTCATTTTTTTAAATCATACTATTTTTTTCAAAATGATATTCCATGTGCATACCGCGGTAGTAGCGGATTTATAGAAATTGGTTTAAAAAACTCATCCTTTGAGAGAAAATTCAAATTTAGCCTTGGTACTGAAATAACTTTAATAAACAAGTAATTTTGTATTTAAAAATACTTTGATTAAATTGCATAATATTACAAAATTTGAGATTCAACATGACCAAAATCCTAATGGTACTATTGACTATTATTGTAGTGGCTTGTGCTGATAATTTTCAGCCCATTACAGAAAAAACTTATGATTTAACTACTGTAGTAGGAGGATCTCTTTCTTTTAATTATTTTTCAGATTGTCGTTTAATTTATTTTAGTTCAGAAAATAGATATGAACTTTCATCTACATTCAAAGATAGTCTGAATCAGGATTATAGTATATTACTTGAGTTTTTTATAAAAGATACAATATTCCCAAAAACTTTGAACTTTCGTCCTAATCTTGACTCAAATCAATATTCAATCGGTTATTTTTATATTGGATCTACTGTATTTAGCTCTGATAGCGGAACTGTTACCATCAAGAATTTTAACGGCAATAATTTAAACGCTATATTTAATTTTACAGCCAGAAAAATTGGCGATAGCAGAGCATTTACTTTTAAAAATGGAAAAATTAATTACTGAAATTCTTAGTATTGTTCTTGTCTCTGGATTCCTGTGCAATTCGATTTTTATATTTAATATACTTATTTTTAAGCTCCTCATCTGCAATCGCTAATATTTGAACTGCTAACAATCCTGCATTTTTCCCTGCTCCAATAGCCACAGTAGCAGTAGGAACACCTGGAGGCATTTGAACAATAGATAATAAGGAATCAAGTCCGTTTAATGCTTTTGACTGAATAGGCACACCTATCACTGGCAAAATGGTATTTGCGGCAATCATTCCCGGTAAATGAGCAGCACCGCCAGCGCCAGCTATAATTACCTTTAATCCACGATCTACTGCGCTTTGACCATATTCCGTCATATCAACCGGTGTACGATGGGCTGAAACAACTTTTATTTCATATTTCACATCAAATTCTTCAAGCACTTCTGCAGCCTGACTCATTGTAGGCAAGTCAGAATCACTTCCCATTATTATTCCAACAGTACGATTCATTTCCATATTTTTAAATTAATTTTAATAAACTTTCGTCTATAATTTACTTTATTTTTTGTAATTAAAAGGTATATTTATGAATGTTCAAACAAGATTAGACGGAAAAATGAGAATTGTTGGTAGCAATAGTTCTGGCTATGAGACTGCTTTTGATACATTAGAAAGTGTGGGTGGTGATAATTCCGCTGCTACCCCAATGGAAATTTTACTTCAGGCATTAGGAGCCTGCACAACAATGGACATTGTTTCTATTCTAAGAAAAAAAAGAAAAACTGTAAATGATTTGAAAATAAATATTGAAGGAAATAAATCGGAAAATCATCCAAAAGTATTTCAAAAAGTTCATCTTAGTTTTGAATTACACAGTCCTGATGCCGAGATGAAAGATTTCGAAAGAGCCGTTGAATTATCTCAAACTACATATTGTAGTGTAGCGGCTACATTAAAGCGCTCTGGTTGCGATGTTTCGTACAGTTTATCGATAATAAACTAATATGAAAATAGGAAGGTTTTTAATTGATTTAGTTCCAACAGGAGTTTTCGCATTAGATGGCGGGGCTATGTTTGGAGTTGTGCCAAAAGCTCTTTGGTCTAAAGCATATCATCCAGCAGATGAACTTAATCGTATTCCACTTGCGGCACAGCCACTACTCATAAGATGGGAGGATAATGCTGTACTTGTTGATACTGGTAACGGTTCGAAAATGAGTGATAAGTTTGCAGAAATCTATGGAATTGATAAAAGCAAATCAGATATTTTACAAGCCCTAAATCTCTACGGAGTAAGTCCTGATCAGATTAATACTGTTATTCTTACCCATTTGCATTTTGATCATGCAGGTGGAGCAACGATTAAGGCGGATAATGAAATAATACCGACTTTTCCAAAAGCAAAATATATTGTTCAAAAAGAACACTTTAAATGGGCACAATCACCGACTGATAAGGATAGAGCTTCTTTTGTATCTGAAAATTACATGCCACTAAAACAAAATGGACTAATAGAATTTTCTGAAGCTGACGAGGAATTATTTCCAGGAATTTCCGTGATTGAAGTAAATGGGCATACTCAGTCAATGCAACTTGTGAAAATTACCGATGCAGGGCAAACTTTGCTTTATTGTGCGGACATGTGTGCTACATCTGCACATATTCCGGTTCCCTACGTAATGGGATATGATAACAGCCCTCTCACTACAATTGAAGAAAAAAAGCGAATACTTACCCAGGCATACGAAGAAGACTGGCTGCTTGCATTCGAGCACGATGCATTCACACAGGCAGCGAAACTTTATAGAAATGAGAAAGGATTCCATGTCGGTGAAAAATTTGAAATTACTAAATTCATATAAATATTTTTTTTTTAGATGGATATTTGCTAATTTTGTTATTCGAATAATTTGTAAATAAGATAAAGATTCTAACTATGGTAACATTTTTGAGTATATTATTGATAATAAGTGCTATTTTATTAATCGTATTAGTGCTTCTACAGCCGGGAAAAGGCGATGTAGCTTCAAGTTTAGGTATGTTGTCCGGGCAATTTAATTCAATTCTCGGAACGCGCCGCGCTACAGATCTTCTTCAAAAATTAACCATCGGTTTTGCCGCAGGTATTATGGTTGTTTGTCTTTTAACAAATGTTGGCTTTGTTTCACGCAACTCTGAAGAACAGGGTTCAAAAAAGAGTACCATATTACAAGGTGTAGATGTAAACACTGCTCCTAGTGTACCAAGCGCACCATCCTCACCCGGTGCTCCTCAGCAACAACAACAGCAAAATAATCAACAAAAGAAATAAAGAAAATTGCTTTAAACAAAAAAACCGGAATAGCTGAACTGTTCCGGTTTTTTTATGTGTAAAAGTAAATTTAATTTCTGTTTAAAAAATCCTCACATCGTTTTAAATCCTCAACAGAATTGACTCCTTGCAGCTCGTCAAATTCTGCACAAATAAATGCTGAAACTTTTTTATTTTCATTCCTCAGAATTTCAATAATGTCAGTCAGATAATATTCACCTTGGGCATTTTTATTGGAAACCAGATTCAGTGCGTTGAATAGTGATTTTGATTTAACAATAAAAATACCACTATTAATTTCGTTAATTAGTTTTTCCTCAGGTTTTGTGTCTTTCTCTTCAACTATTTTTATAAAATTCCCTGAGCTATCTCTTACTATTCTTCCATAACCGAAAGGATTCGCTGCTATGGCAGTCATATCAGATGCAACCGAACTTGTTTTTGTATGCATCTCAATAAATGCTGTTAATGATTCACTTTTGAGTAAAGGTACATCACCAGCCAAAATCAACACATTCCCATTATCATTCATCAAATATTCAGCAGCCTGAGCCACTGCATGGCCTGTTCCAAGCTGATCGTTTTGCTCTGCAAAAAATAAATTCTGTATATTTATAAATTTAATATATTCAATCACAGACTCTTTCTGATGCCCAACTACGACAATAATTTTTTTTGGATTGAGTTTCTGCACCTGCTCCAGCACGTAAGTTATTAAAGGCTTATCACCAAGAGGAGCCATCACTTTAGCCATATTTGGATTATTCATCCTTTTTCCCTTACCAGCGGCGAGGATTACAACTGAAAGATTTTCATTCATATTAATTTATAATTTTTCCGGGATCGGTTTCGTTTGAGACGGATATGATTGAATTATTCTTGTCCACAAGAACTATTGTAGGCTTATAAACAAGCGCACTTTCATTATCGAGATTCATATAAGTAATAATGATGATTTCGTCTCCTACCGCTCCCTTTCTGGCTGCAGCACCATTTAAACAAATAACTTTACTTCCGCGGATTCCTTTAATGGTATAGGTTTCAAAACGCTCACCATTATTAATATTTACAACCGATACCTTTTCGTAAGGCAGAATATCGGCTGCATCCATTAAATCTTCATCAATTGTAAGAGAGCCCTCATAATACAGATTAGCCTCTGTTATGCGAGCACGATGTATTTTAGATTTGAACATTATTCTTTGCATAAATTGCTTTCAGAGCAAAAAAATATAATAGCTTGATTTAAACGATTGTTGAAAAAGAATATTTTAGAACAATTAATTTAAAATACTTAAATTCAAATTTCATTTATCAGAATACAAATTTAAAGATTTTTTTTAAGTTTTAGCACAAGAGAGGTTAGGATAGCATGATCAGTCAGCTTTTTTTTTGCCAGCTTCACCCTTTAAGACAACAATTTCATCCTTATTATAAATTACTTCCCCGTTATCGGTTTTTGATCGGTTTTTTTTACCATTTACGGACTGGGTGCCGGTTATACTTGAAAATACATTTTGAATAAATTTCAAAATATATGTTATACCGAAAATTATTCCTCCTAAAATTAATAGAAGGATTATAAGAAATTTTGTCATATTATCTTTATCAAAATCATTATTATTCGTTTATAAGAAACGCAAAAAATAGAATAAAATTGTAAAAACATATATCCATGTGATTTTTTCATTCAAATATAGTTTATTAGTTAATAACAATAAATTAATTTAAGTTTCAACAATTTGATTTCTTTAGGGTTCCAAAATTTCACTTTCACTTATAGCAATTCATTTCTTGTTAATTCCAAAATAATTTCATAAATTTAATGCTTTTATTGATTGAATTTAATTTTATTATATACAAATGAATCTTAAAGGAAAAGTTGCTTTAATAACCGGCGCCAATGCCGGAATTGGTAATGCTATATTAACTAAATTAGCTGAACTCGGCTGTAATATATCTTTTGTTGACATTGCTCATAATGAGCTAACTGAAAATACGATTAAACGGGTTGAGGCTTTAGGTCTGAAATGCAGGTTCTTTCAATCCGATGTTTCTAATTTCCAAGATGCTGAAATTATTATTCAAAAGATAATTTCAGAATTCGGTAAAATTGATATTTTGGTTAATAATGCAGGTATTAATAAAGATTCTGTGATTTGGAAAATGACGGAAGAGCAGTGGGACAGTGTTATTGATGTAAATCTTAAAGGTTATTTTAATTATGTGCGGGCAGTAGCTCCACTTTTTAAAGATCAATGCAACGGAAAAATAGTAAATATTACTTCAATTAATGGTTTAAGAGGCAAATTCGGACAATCTAATTATTCTGCGGCAAAGGCCGGTATTATCGGTTTTACTAAAGCTCTTGCAAAAGAATTGGGTAAATACTCAATTAATGTTAATGCGGTTGCACCGGGTATGATTAATACGGATATGATGAAAAATATTCCTGAAGCAGCTCGCACGGCTGCATTGCAAGAAACTGTTCTTAACCGCATTGGCAGCCCGGAAGATATTGCTAATGCAGTTGCATTTTTGTGTAGTGATCTGTCAAAGCACATTACCGGCGAAATTATTAAAGTTGATGGTGGGCAGTATATTTAATGAAATGTTTTATGTTGAAAGTTACGGGTTAATGAATATAAATGACATAGTTGCTGTTGTGGCTGTTAGAACACCAATGGGAAAATTTGGCGGCATACTTAGAGGTATGGAGTCTTATGATATTGGAGCAGTGGCTATAAGAGAAGCAGTAAAAAGATCAGGTGAACTTGGCAATAAAATAGATGAAGTAATTCTTGGATCTTGCCGCCAGGCTGGTAATGGCCCGAATCCAGCACGTACAGCTTCTGTTCGTGGTGGTATAGACATAACTGTACCTGTTTATACCATTAATATGGCATGCCCCTCAGGAATGAAAGCAATTCATTTAGCTTCTCAGGCGATAAGGCTGGGTGAGGCTCAGACAGTGCTTGCCGGTGGATTTGAAAGTATGAGTAACATTCCATACTTACTTAAAAATGCACGATGGGAAGGTTTTAAAATGGGAAATAAAACCCTCGAAGATGGATGGAGCGATAGTATAGATCCGCTTATTTCAATGGGAATGGGTGAAACAGCAGAGAATTTATTTGATAAATATAATATCTCTCGGTTTGAACAGGATGAATTTGCATGTAGTAGTCATAATAAAGCCGCTTTAGCTCAATCAAACGGTTATTTTAACGAAGAAATTACACCTATAACAATTTCAGGAAATGCTAAAAAACCTGATATTATTTTTGAAAAAGATGAAACAATAAGATATGATGCCGATATTGAGAAAATGTCAAAACTTCAGCCATCATTTCGTAAGAATGGGACTGTAACAGCAGGAAATGCCTGTGGATTAAGTGATGGAGCGGTTGCAATTGTTTTAACAAGCAGACAGAATGCAATTAACTTCGGACTAAAGCCATTATTTTCAATTATATCTTATTCCGAAACTGCTGTTGATCCTTCCACAATGGGCGAGGGTCCTGCTCTTTCAATACCTCTTGCTTTAAAAAAAGTAAACATGAATCTTGATGATATAGATTTGATCGAAGTAAATGAAGCTTTCGCTATTCAAGTACTCGCTAACGAACGTGAGTTAAAGTGGGATAGAAGCAAGTTAAATGTAAATGGTGGAGCAATAGCATTAGGTCATCCTACTGGAATTAGCGGAGCCAGAATAGTTACTACTCTGTATTATGCTTTGAAAAGAATTGATGCGAATATTGGTATTGCATCAATATGTGGCGGTGGTGGTGTTACAAGCGCAATTATTATTAAAAGGGAATCTTAAACTGTTTTTTGTTAATATTTTTATGTTTTATAAATTAAAGGAGTGTAAATGATTACTCAATTCCGTGATTGGGACTTAAACAGACACGCTTATGCAAAAGAATGGAAGGAACGGACAGGCGGAAAGGTTATGGGTTATTTCTGTACTTATGTACCGGAAGAAATTCTTTATGCAGCTAACATTCTCCCAGTCAGAATTCTTGGCAGCCATGAGCAAAATGATGTGACCGAGCCACATATTTTTGGTATGTTTTGCCCGTTTTGCCGCGACTGCCTTGCTCAAGGTCTAAAAGGAAGATATGATTATCTCGATGGAATTATGATAGCTCAGTCCTGTCTGCATATTCGTCAGGCTTATACAAGCTGGACCAAGCATATTCCAATAGATTTCCAATATTATTTACCAATGCCTAATAATGTTCAAAGTCCGCACGCAACGCCATATCTGACCGCTGAATATATTCAATTTAAAGAAGCAGTAGAAAAGTGGATTGGCAAAGAGATCACTCCTGATGATCTTCAACGTGGCATTGACATAATGAACGAGAACAGAAGCCTAATCCATGAGATTTACAATTATAAGAAAATGGATAATCCACCACTTTCCGGTGAAGAATCAATGGAAGTTGCTATAACTCAGCAAATGGTCGATAAACGCGAGCATTCAGTGGCAATGCGTAAACTTCTTGATGAAATAGCAGCAGGAGGTAAATCCACGAAAAACACCAGTGGTACTCGTCTAATGATACTTGGAAGTGAAAATGATGATATTCCGTTTGTTAGAATGGTTGAATCAGTTAATGGTACTGTTGTCACCGATGATCACTGCATTGGCACACGTTATTTTTGGAATAATGTAGAACCCGGAGAAGATTTGATAACTTCCATCGCACAACGTTATATAGACCGCCCTGCATGTCCGAGTAAAGACTGGATCGAACGCACTCGCATTCCTCACATTCTTTCTATAGCAAAAGAATTTGGAGTCAAGGGAGCAATAGTCATTCAGCAAAAGTTTTGTGATCCGCATGAACTTGATATTCCTGCGATTATCAAATCATTAAATGCAAATGATATTAAAACGCTTTTCCTCGAATTTGACGTGACCGTACCTCTTGGTCAGTTTAAAATCAGAGTAGAAGCCTTTTTAGAAATGCTTCAAGAAGATGATTTATTTTAATTAGAAAGGAAAATAATGTCTATACCAACATATAAAACTGAAGCTTTAAAAAGCTGGAATAAAGCAAAAGAAATTCGAAATGATTTTTATAAAAGATACCAGAATGCACATGAAAATGGTGGCCTACGTTGGGCTGGCGGTGCTTGGAGCTTTGGAGCCATACCTTGCGGTTTGGGAAGAGATATTTTTCCAATAACCGGTGAGCCTTATGCTGCAGGAATTGCATTTAATAAAGAATTTTCATTGCGCTGTCTCGAAGCTACTGAAAGGAAAGGGTATGCCAGAGATTTGTGTGCTTATATGCGCACCTACTGGGGTTCTATAATTCTTGATGAGTATTTGTACGGTGGAAAATTTCCAAAACCGGATTTTATGTGGCAGGATCACGTCTGCTGCAGCCACTCAAAGTGGTATCAGGTAGCATCTGAATTAGAAGGTGGAATCCCAACTTACAGTATAGATGTAGCCGTAGGTCCATATAACTCGGTAACAGAAAGTAAAATTGATTATATTGTTGCTCAAATGCAAGATGGAATCGAATGGCTTAAAAAAACTACCGGACGTGAATATAATGACGATTTACTTATTGAAGCAGTCAATAATGAATGTCGTGCAACATCGGCATGGGCTGAAATCTGTATGTACAATATGGCAAAACCCGCTCCCTTGGATGAGAAAACAATGTATTCGCTTTATGTTCTTGGTACTCTTGAAAAACATTCAAAAATTGTCGCAGATTATTATGAGGAATTGCGCGATGAAGTTAAATGGAGAGTTGAAAATGGAATATCAGCTACTAAACATGAACGTTGCAGACTAATATCAGATACGCAGCCACCATGGGGATTCTTGGATGTATTCCGTTACCTCGAAGGTTTCGGAGCTGTTTCAGTCGGTTCTTTATATACATTCGGATTAATCGGAGTATGGGAAGATAAACCTGATGGTACCTGGGGACCACGTACTACTCCGGCTCAAAAGGGAATTAAAATTGAAACACGCGAGCAAGCTTTACGTATTCTGGCTGACTGGAATCTGAGTAAACCAGAATGGCAGCACTTCTATTCCCCACATCTTAAATCAGATATGATGATAAAAATATGCCAGCAATGGCAAGTAGATGGCGTATTGCTGCATTACAACCGTGGATGCGAAGGTTTATCACTCGGTATTGCAGAAAACAGGCTTGCCTTAATAGAAGCAGGTTATCCTGTAATGGCGTTTGAAGGCAATATGGGCGACGAACGTGAATTTGATGCAACTAAAACCATGAGCCGCATTGATTCGTTCATGGAGACTCTTGGAATGAAATTAATTAATCAATAAAGGAGAAATTATGATAAATGTTGGAATTGATCTTGGTGCAAAAAACATCAAAATTGTTATGGTTAGCAATGGTGAAGTTATAGCCAGAGGCATTACCTTATCAGGTTTTGAAACTAAAGAAAACTCTACTGCACTATTTGACAGTATGCTTCAGGAGCATGGAATTGCACGGGGAGATATAAGCACCATTACAACTACAGGTAGTGGACGTAAAGCAATTGATTTTGCAACAAACAGCATAACTGAGGTTACTGCTGCTACAAAAGGTGCTACGACCCTTTTCCCAACTTCACGCTGCGTCATTGATGTAGGTGCTGAAGAAGGCAGATCAATAAGAATTGACCCTAACGGAAAAATTATTGATTTTGCACTAAACGAGAAATGCGCTGCAGGAGCAGGTGCATTTATCGAATCAATGGGTCGCGCATTGGAACTTACAGTCGAAACATTTGGGCCTTTGTCATTAGAATCCGATAAAGAAATCCCAATGAACGCTCAGTGTGCAGTTTTTGCAGAATCGGAAGTTGTATCTCTATTACACTCTAAGACTGAGAAAAAAGATATTGCTAAAGCCGTGAATGATGCAGTGGCTTCAAGAATTGTATCTATGACCCGCAAAGTTGGCTTTGAAAAAGATATTCAGCTTATCGGTGGAATGGCTAAGAATCTTGGGTTTGTTGATTCATTAAAAAGAGCACTTGACTCAGAGTTGATAATTCCTGATTTTCCGGAATTTATCTCAGCTTACGGTGCAGCAATTTATAATGATTAAATTAATTTTATATAAACTAATTAAGGAGAAATTTAATGGCAAAAGAGTTTTGGCGTTGGAAAGAATATAATTGGAAAAATGAGGATATTAGTTGGAAGAACGGTTCTACGATAAGTGCTGGCATTGATGTAGGTTCTGTTAGTTCTCAGGCTGTGATCCTTGTAGATGGGGAATTATACGCTTATTCAAGCATGAGAACCGGCTCTGATAGTCCTAAAAGTGCAGAAAATGCAATGAATTGGGCATTAGATGGCACCGAGATGACCATGCAAAATATTCATTATGTTGTTGGCACCGGATATGGCCGTGTAAATGTCCCGTTTGCGAATAAAACAATTACTGAAATTGCCTGCCATGCCCGCGGTGCAAATACTATGTATGGGCCTACAGTTCGCACTATTCTTGACATGGGTGGTCAGGACTGTAAAGCTATCCGCTGTGACGAGAAAGGTAAAGTGACTAACTTTCTAATGAATGATAAATGCGCTGCCGGTACTGGTCGCGGAATGGAAGTTTTTGCTGATTTGCTTTCAGTGCCCATTGAGGATATTGGACCTTTATCTTTTGAAGTTGCAGAAGAACCTCCTCCTGTATCAAGCACCTGTGTGGTTTTTGCAAAGACAGAAGCTACAAGTCTGTTGCGTCAGGGTTGGCCAAAGAATAAGGTTATTGCTTCATATTGCTCTGCTATGGCTCATCGTGTTGTATCTTTACTTGAAAGAATCAGTGTTGAGAACGATTTTGTTATCACAGGAGGAATCGGCAAAAACATAGGTGTCGTAAAAAGAATCACTGATGAACTCGGTGCTAATACTCTGCAATCTAAATATGACACTCAGATTGCAGGTGCATTGGGAGCCGCTTTGTTCGGACGTGCATTAGCTGAAAAAGAGCGTAAATAATTATTAATTATAAATGATTAATGATTAAAAAAGAAATATAATATCTTCTGACACAAAATTTGGGTTGGGCTTGGAGATACTAATATTAGAAATTGACAATTTATAATTATAATTGAGGTCGATATGATAGCAAATTTCGGTTACAAGGACGGATCAGGGGAATTTTATATAGCTATTGATACTGATAAGTGCAATGGCTGTGGAGATTGTATCCCTGCCTGTCCATCTCATATCCTTGCTTTAAGAGATAATGAATTTGATCCTATGGCTGATGATCAAATGGTTGTAATACTTGATGAGTTTAGGAAAAAAATTAAATATGCTTGTGCTGCTTGTAAGCCAGACCATGCTGTTCACAGCCTTCCGTGCGTTAATGCATGCGCACCGGTTGCAATCACGCATTCATGGTGAGTTAGCAAAGTATTTCAAGATATTTTCTTTTCCCATTATCAAAGTTTTTATAGAAATAGATGGCTGTCATCAAGAATGGCAGCCATTTTTTATTTATTTACAACAATTAATTATATAATAAGTGTTAATTAATATTTATTTTATTAAATTCTAATATTTGAAATTTCCAATTTTTACTATAATGAATTATATTAACATAAAGATCAATAATAATGCTGTGTCTGTTCCCGAAGGGACTACTATTCTCAATGCAGCTCTGGAAGCCGGTATTTATATCCCTGTTCTGTGCAGTCATCCTGACATTGAACATTTTAATACTGTGGAATTGAGTGATTTCATTTATCAAGGGGAAAATAAAATTGTCAATGATTCTGATGCGGATATTTCAAATATCAGAGGTTGTGGAGTATGCGTTGTTTGGAATGACAGCACTGGCGCTTTTGTTCCTGCATGCAAAGTAGCTGTTACCGATGGCATGGTAATTCAGACAGACAGCGAAACTGTTAGAAAACGTCGTCAGGAAAATTTAGCAAAGATAATGGCAACTCATCCTCATGCTTGTCTTACCTGCGCTCAGCATGAAGGCTGCATTCCAATGACTGACACTTGTGCTAATAATGTCACCAAAATTGACAGATGCTGCGAATTGCTCAACAGATGCGAGATTCAGAAAGTAGCTGACTATGTTGGAATCCCGTCGGAAACTCAAAGATATAGATTCAGAGACCTTCCTATTTTAAATGATGATCCTCTTTTCAGGTTCGATTTTAATATTTGTATATCCTGTGGTCGCTGTGTTCGGGTTTGTCAGCAAGTTAAGGGAGTTTATGCTCTGGGAGCAGTTATTCAAAATGGTGAGTTTAAAATCGGTACAACAAAAGGCCCACATTTTAATGATGCCGAATGTCGCTTCTGCGGCTCATGTGTTGAGGTTTGCCCAACAGGAGCATTAACTGATAAAAAATCATACCGATTAAAAGACGAAAGCGAATATGTCCCCTGCCGTGCAAATTGTCCCGGAGAGGTTGACATTCCCCAATATGTCAGATTGGTAGCCGAAGGGAATCCCCAATTATCTGCTGAAGTTATTGCATCTCGGCTTCCTCTTGGATCAATTTTGGGCAAAGTTTGCTTCCATCCTTGTGAAATTCATTGCAAGAGGAATGAAATATCCGAAATATTAGGCTCTAAGCGAGAATCCATCAACATCCGTTTATTAAAAGATTACGCAATGACAAACAGTCAATTGCCAGATCATGAAAAACCTAACAACAGAACAAATAAAAAGGTAGCCGTGATAGGCTCTGGGCCTGCCGGATTAACTTCTGCATATTTCCTGGCTTTAAAAGGGCATGATGTTACTATCTTTGAAAAAGAAACAGAATTAGGCGGAATGATGCGCTATGGTATTCCTCGCTACAGGCTGCCAGCGAGCGTTTTAGATCGAGATATTAATAGAATATTAAGTGCTGGAATTGAAGTTAAAACAAATCTTGAATTTGGTAAAGATATTGATTTTAATCAAATGAAACAAAGTGGATTTGATGCCATATTTGTAGGTACAGGATTGTCAAAAAGCAAGAAATTGCAAATTATCGGCTCTGATACTAACTCAGTACTTTGGGGGGTCGATTTTTTAAATCAACTTGCAAAAAATAATTTAGCAGATGATTATTTTGTATCGAAAAAAGTAATTGTAATTGGTGGTGGTAACGTTGCTACTGATGCCGCCAGATGTGCTTTAAGACTCAAGGCTGATTTAGTGACTATTATTTGTCTTGAACAATTCAATGAAATGCCTGCATATAAGAATGAAATTGATGAATCTTTGGAAGAAGGTATTGAAATTCGCAATGGATGGGGAGTTTCTGAATTACAGACTCAAAATGGCAGAACCTTTGTAAATCTTCAACTATGTACAAGTGTATTTAATGAGCAAGGATCATTTTCTCCGCAATTTGATAAATCAGTTACTGATAGCCAAAAATGCGATTATGTAATTTTCTGTATCGGTCAGGAAGCAGATCATGATTATATTTATTCAAATAATATGGATGCAATATTCAATCGTGGACTGATAATTGCTAATTCTCAATTGCAAGAAACAGCTATCAGAGGAGTTTTTGCAGGTGGTGACATTGTTTCCGGTCCGGCATCGGTAATAGATGCTCTTGGAGCAGGCAGACGTGCAGCCAAAGCCATAGATTTATTCCTTGGAGGTGATGGTAATATTGAGATCCAAACAAATATTGATAAAAATTTTAAAATGTTCATTGGAAAAAAGAATGGTTTTGGATCAATCGAAAGAGTGAATTCAGAGCTGTTGCCCCCTGAATTAAGGAAGAATGGTTTTGAGACAGTTGAGGCAGTGTATAGCCAAGCACAAGCTCTATACGAGGCAGGTAGATGCTTACAGTGTGATCTAAGGCAGCATTTGCGACATAATACTTTGCCACCGGATGATTTTTTAAAATTTATTGTTGATTCAATCCGAAATTTACCTGAAACAGAAGGTGTTGTCCAACTTATGGACGCAAATAAAGAAGTCTTTTTGATAAAAGGATGTGACAATATTAAGAAAACAGTATCCGACTTTTTTAATGATGGCCAGCAAGCTTACTACTTTATTTATGAAGAAGATAAAATGTTCACAAAACGTGAGAGTGAGCTACTGCAGCAGTTTTTACAAAAACATGGCAAGATGCCCGATGCAGGCGATGATATGGATGATTTGTTTTAATTTTTTTAGTAAAATAATTTTAAATTAAGCATGAGCTAATTTATGGAAAATATTAATTTTATCGAATCTGAATGGACTAAGCGAACTATTGCAGAGGAACCAAGATTAAGCGAAATTGTTGACTTGTATAAAGAAATCGGATTTGAAGTTTTTCTTAGGGAAGTCAGTACTGAGTCTTGTTCTGCTGAAGAATGTACAACTTGCATGATGGAAAATCCTGCCAAATATAAAATAGTATATACACGTGAAATTTAAGAGGTAATAATGCTTGATTCTTTATTTAAACCACGTTCAGTAGCGCTGATTGGAGCTTCTACTAAAGAACTTTCCATCGGTAATGTCATTATTAAAAATTTACAGAGATTTAATTTTAAGGGACCTATCTATCCTATTAATCCCAAAGCTCCGGAAATTCGTGGAATTAAAGCCTATCCTACAATTTTTGATGTGCCGGGCGATATTGATGTGGCCCATATTGTCATTCCACCGGAACAGGTGCCGCAAGCCGTTGAAGATTGTGGTAAAAAAGGAGTTAAAAATATAATTATTAATACTGCTGGCTTTAAGGAAATGGGTGCTCATGGCGAAGCTTTGCAAGATGATTTTGTTGCTCGTGGTAAAAAATATGGTGTCAGACTGTTCGGACCTAATTGTCAGGGTATCATCAATACCGATCCCGAATTTAATGCTTATTGCGACTTTACTTTTACATATCCAGAGCCGGGGCATATTTCGATCGTTGCTCAGAGTGGCGGAGTTGGTGCATTTATAATGCAAAATTTCTTTGATATTGGAGTTGGAATGAGAATGTATGCTTCCAATGGCAATGCCTGTGATATTTCAATTCCAGAAATAATGCGCTACTGGGGCAATGATGAAGGGACCCGTGTTATCGTACTTTATATTGAAAGCGTCGATGACCCTAAGAATTTTATGGAAATAGCACGTGAAGTTGCTGCCAAAAAGCCAATTCTTGCAATGAGTGCCGGTAGAACAGCAGAGGGTGCTAAAGCCGCAACCTCACATACCGGAGGCCTTGCAGGTGGGAAATCAATGGAACTTATATTTAAGAAAACTGGTATCCTCTCATTTACAGATGCTCAGGAAATGTGTCAGGCTGCTGTTGCTTTTGCTTCGCAACCTATTCCAAAGGGTAATCGTGTCGGAATGATCACTAATACCGGTGGACCTGCAATCATTGCAACTGATGAACTTGTTGACGGTGGACTTGAAATTCCGCCACTATCGCAAGAGGCAGAAGAAAAATTGAAACTTACTATGTTTGCCTCCGCATCAATTAATAATCCTATCGATGTGGTCGCAACTGCCGGTGCTCCACAGTTTAGAAGCGCTTTGGATGTAATGATGGATGAGGAACAAATTGACAGTGTTTATATTAATTTTGTGACTCCCCCATTTGTTGATTGTCCTGCTGTAGCACGCGAATTTGCGGAAGTTAGTTTGCAGAGGCGAAAACCCATAGTTTGTAATTATATGACTGATAAAGCTCAATGGACAGAAACAAGCGCTATTTTAAAAAGTGGCGGTATTCCTTGTTATGAGTTCCCTGGAACGGCTGCCAAAGCGCTCGCTGCTTTATCACGATATTCCAAAATAAAATCAGCGGATAATGGAAAAGTTCAGTCTTTTGATAATATTCATCCTGAAACAGTCAGTGCAATTATTTCTATTGCAAAATCTGAAGGAAGAGAAATGCTCAATGCTGAGGAAGCATATAATATTTTAGAGGCTTATGGAATTCCTTTTGCACAATGGACTACGGCAGAAAATCTGGCAGATGCAATGGTAGCTTCAGAAAATATAGGTTTCCCTCTTGTATTAAAGGCTGATTCTCCTGAGATAATTCATAAAAGTGATTCAGGTGGTGTTGCAGTTAATTTAACCAGTCCTGTGGCACTTTCATCCGCAATTAATAAAATGAAAGCTAATTTCACTGGTACTAATCTTAAATACTTTCTTCAGAAATATTATGCTGGCGGTAAAGAGCTGATAATCGGAGCTAAAGCCGAATCTGGGCTGGGGCATATTATAGTATTTGGTATGGGTGGAATCTTTGTTGAAGTGCTTAAGGATGTAAGTTTTGGTCTTACTCCTATTAGTGATTATGAATCTAAAGAAATGATAAATTCAATTAAACTGGCACCTATTTTGCATGGTATCCGCGGGCAAAAGGGTGTTGCTACCGGTTTATTAGCAGAGATTATTGAGCGAATTTCAGCTTTGGTAACCAATCATCCCGAAATCCAAGAACTTGATCTTAATCCTGTTCTTGCTTTTGAAACCTTTGCTGTTGCCGTTGATGCTCGAATTAAAATAAAATAAACTTTATTGCTAATAAATGATCTGTTGAGATAAATAACTATGATTAAATTGAAATACTTTACTTTTTATATATTTTTACTTTCTATTTTATGCTTTAATCAAAAAAAAGCCTTTGCAAATGAACAAAAAAATGTTTTAATAATTAATTCTTATCATTCGGGAAATTTATGGTCAGATAGTGAAGAAATTGGCCTTCTTCGGGAATTACATACACGAAATGATAATTTAAACATCTTTATAGAATTTCTTGATGCCAAGCATTTCCCCGATTTTTTCCAAGAATCGGATTTTTTCAACCTGCTCAAAGCCAAATATAACGGGATTAAATTATCTCTGATTATTGTAATTGATAATCCGGCTTTGGATTTTATGCTTGAAAGAAGAAAACATTTCTTTTTCGAGGTTCCAATCGTATTTTGCGGAATAAATGGATATACCAAAAGTATGCTTAAGGATGAATCAGCTATTACAGGTGTAGCTGAAATATTAGGAACTCGAAAAACTATCGAACTTATGAGAAAAATTCATCCTGATGTTAATGAAATTCTGATTGTTAATGATTATACCAAGACCGGTAAATTAACTATGTCCGAAGCACAAAATCAAATTCAATCCATTAATGATATTAAAATTTCCTTTATTGATAATCTACCAGTTAAAGAGCTTATTACTAAATTAAAATCAATGCCTGCGACCTCTCTTGTATTACTACTGTCTTATTCTGTTGATTCCGAATCTGTGATTTTAGATAATAATAAAGATTATTCATCTCTCATCGAATCAATTTCTTCTGTTCCTGTTTACGCAGTTCATAATGAAAGAATAGGATCGGGTATTATCGGTGGTTATATGCTTAGTGGAACCGATCATGGTAAAAGAGCAGGTGAAATAGCTTCTGAAATTCTTCACGGTAAAAATCCCGATAATATTCAGGTTGATACTAATCCTGATTTCTCTTTGATTCTTGATTATAATCAATTATTAAGCAAACACATAGCTTTAAATAATATCCCTGAAAATGCAATTGTCAGGAATAAACCTATTTCAATTTATCAAAAATATTGGCTTTATATTTGGATTACAATATTTATTGTTGTTATATTAATTGTTGCAGTTTTTGTCTTGCTTTTGAATATAATAAAAAGACGAATTACCGAAGACAAATTAAAAGAAGCAAAAGATCATTATCTGAATATTTTTGAAAATGCGCAGGAAGGAATCTTCCACTCTCGTATTGACGGTAAACTTTTACAAGCCAACAAGAGTTTTGCTAAACTGATCGGATATGATAATCCTATAGAATTACTCAATGATAACTCTTTCAATACAGCTTCTATTTATGTTGATCATTGCCAGAGAAATCGCTTTTTAGATTCTATTAAATTTGAGAACGAAGTAAAAGCATTTGTTTTTGAAGCATATAAAAAGGATGGCTCACGGATATGGATTTATGAGGATGCTCATTTAGTTGGGGATTTTTCAAGCCCGGATGCATTTTTGGAAGGCTTTACAATCGATATTACTCAAACTGTAAATTCCCAACAAGAGATTTACAAGTCGGAACAAAAATATCGCAGTTTATTTGAATCAATGAGCGAAGGTGTTGCCTTGCATGAAATCATACATGATTCTTATGGCACTCCGATTGATTATAGAATAATTGATACAAATCAACAATTTGAGACTATTTTAGGTATTAAAAGAGAATTTGCTAAAGGTAAACTTGCAACAGAATTATACCAAACTGAAAAACCACTTTATTTTACTGAGTTTTTATCTGTTGCAGAATCAGGGAAACCTCTAAATTTTGAGGTTTATAATGAAAGTTTTTCTAAATATTTTAAAATATCTGCATTTTCCAATGAAAAGGGCAGTTTTGCTACTGTTTTCTCAGATATTACTTTACAAAAAGATCATCATCAAGAAATTGAAAGAGTAAATAGAGAACTTGAAAATAGAATTATTGAACGAACGGAAGAATTAAATCTTGCCTTGGAATCTGTGGAACAATCAAATGAAGAGTTAAAAATACTAAACATTTCATTAGCAGAAGAGTCTATTAAATTACACGATGCTTATGATATTTTAGAACAAAAAGATATAGAGCTTGAGAAATTTAATAGTATCTTAGAGAAAAAAGTTCTTGACAGAACAAATGAATTATTGGATGCAAAATTAAAATTAGAAGATGTAAGTAACTTAAAATCTATAGTTATTAATAATTTGGGACATGAATTACGTACTCCTTTAAATGGAATATTAGGATTTGCCTCATTATTAAAGAAGGAAACCGAAGACTCTGAACAATTGGAATTTGTAAATCTTATTTTTAGTTCGGCTGTCCGGCTTAAAAATACTTTAAATTCTATTCTGGCTCTTACAGAACTTGAAACCGGAGCATCAAAATTATTTTTTGAAGCTATTCATTTACCCGGAGTTATCGAAAACTTCACTATGCTTATGCAAGAAGAAGCGAACTCTCATAATCTTAAGCTTTACGCTCTTATCAATGATGAAAAGACATTTGCAAAATTAGATGAATACTTGCTACAACAAATTTTATTTAATCTAACAGATAATGCAATCAAGTTTACACGAACCGGAGAAATTCAAATTATTCTTGATTCAGTTATTGAGAATAATCAGAATTTGGTAATGATAAAAATTAAGGATACCGGTATTGGAATTTCGGAGAGAAATTTAAAAACGATATTCGAGCCGTTCCGGCAGGTAAGTGAAGGATTGAACCGCAGCCATGAAGGAGTTGGTTTAGGACTGACTATAACACAAAAAATGGTTGAATTACTTGAAGGACAGATTCAAATTGAAAGCATAGATTCGGTTGGAACAACGGTTATCCTGCTATTTAATAAATTAGAGATGTAAAATAAGTTTGAAATCAGAAAGTTGTAAAGTTAATAGTTGATACTTATTAAATTATTTTTACTTTGGCATTACATAATGGGAAGTAAATAATTAATTTTGATTGATTTGGAATAGAATTGACCTGTCAATCCATTTTTGTTTCAAGATTATATCATCACATACCCACTAAAACTCACAGGTCTCTCCATATTCAAAAACTTTACATTGTTTACCTTTGGCTTCAACTTTGGATTTGAACTTCTTTGGATCAGCTTTTATTACTCCAAATGTGTTATAGTGCATTGGAACTGCAAGTTTAGGATTTAAAAATTCAACTGCATACACTGCATCATCTATTCCCATTGTAAAATTATCACCAATAGGAAGCATTGCAATATCAATTTTATTTATTTCTCCCAACATCTTCATATCATAAAAAAGACCTGTATCTCCGGCATGATAGATGGTTTTGCCGCCCATGTTTATTATAACTCCGGCAGGAGAGCCCATATAATCGCCACTGTTATTGACTGAGCCATGCAGTGCCTGAGTAAATTGAAGTCTGCCAAAATCAAAATCACGACCTCCGCCAATATGCATATTATGCGCAATACAACCTTCGGATGCAACATAATTGGCAAGTTCATTGACTGCAATGATCAAAGCATTATTTGCCTTTGAAATAGGGATAGCATCTCCCAAATGATCAGAGTGTGCATGTGTTAAAACGATATAATCAACTTTAATATCTCCGGCTTGGGCTGTGGCATTCGGATTACCTGTTAAAAACGGGTCAATGATAAGTTTGATTTTACCATCATCTAATAAAAAGCAGGAATGCGAGAGGTAGCTGATCTTTAACATATTTTTTCTCCTTATTAATTTTGAAAAAAGCAATTTATCAATTTTAGTCGAGAAATACAAACAGGATCAGTAATTAAATGAATAAAAATCTTTATCAAACGTCATATAAAAATTAAAGAAAAAACGGATTCACATTATGCTAAAAATTGCTCTCGTAAATGATAATGACGAAATAATAGGTTATAGTGATAAAGCGGAAGTACATAAAAAAGGGATATTACACAGGGCTTTCTCAATATTGATCTATAATTCAAATGGTGAAATGCTGATCCACCGCCGTGCAGAAGGAAAATATCATTCGGGAGGGTTATGGACAAACGCATGCTGTAGCCATCAGTACAAAGGAATGGATATATACGAATCCGCGCATCTGCGATTATTCGAAGAAATGGCTTTGAAGGCTGATCTGGAATACAAATTCAAATTCAGATATTATATTGAATTTGAGAACAATATGAAAGAGAATGAAATTGACTATGTGTTTGTTGGATATTGTGACGACACTCCCACTCCTATTGCAGAAGAAGTAGCCGAGTGCTGTTGGATAAATCCGGATATTTTGAAACAAGATATTAAAAATCATCCTGAGAAATATACTTTTTGGTTTAAGCGGATATTGGAAGAGTTAGAAGGTTGATAATCATCAATTTTCTGATGAGCAAATTGTGTTTATTATCATCTATTGGGTCACATGATGAGGTTATTTGTTATCCGAGATTATCATATTCAATCTGTCATCAGTATAATATTAACTTTAGCTTTAGTTTGAGGAATCTAACTTAAACCCAAATATTTCATCAGAAAATTAAAAATTTCCATTGTAGCCGTAGAGGGCACGGCGCGCCGTGCCCTCTACAAATCCAAACTCATACAAGTAGTGGCAATTCATGGATTGACACTACAGGAAATATTGTAAACCTAATTAAATGCTAATGTAAATCTTTCTTAAACTTTTTCCGGTTTGGTTCGTCTATACGAAATCATATTTGTTTTAATTTGGAAAATTTATGAAATTATACATTATTTTGTTTTTATCTATTGCGAATTTTGCTTTTGCCGAATCTTTTTCAGTCGTCGGCAAAGTTACTGATAGTACAAGCAAAGAGCCATTAATCGGAGCTACAGCGCTTTTGATAAATTTAGGAACTAAGGATTCAACAAAGACGGGAAAGTTTTCCGATAAAAAAGGAAATTTTGAATTTGAGAATGTGGATAAAGGAAAATATTTGCTTAAAATCTCATATATCGGCTATAAGACTTACTCAAAGAATATTTTCGTAAATAAAGATTTGAATCTTGGAAATCTTTTCCTGCAAGTGTCAGAAATCGAAGGTGAAACTCTTGAAGTGACGGCTACAGCTACCGTTGGCACTCAACGCGGTGATACCACCGAATATAATGCAGGAAATATTAAATCCCAACCAGATGCTAATGCCGAAGATGTGGTTAAAAAACTTCCCGGTGTCCAATTGGATGTGGACGGGAAACTCAAGGCTCAGGGCGAAGAAGTTAAAAAAGTATTAGTCGATGGCAAGCAATTTTTTGGCGATGATCCCACTTTAACTCTGCGTAGTTTACCTGCTGATATAATCGACAAAGTGCAGGTGTTTGATAAATGGAGCGACCAGTCCGAGTTTACGGGTTTTGACGATGGTAATAGCTCAAAAGCATTGAATATTATAACAAAAAAGAATAAACGTGTTGGCCGATTCGGTAAGGCTTATGCTGGATATGGAACACTCGACAGATATAATGCCGGACTGAATTTTAATAACTTTAATGGAGATCAACGCATTTCGGTTCTTGGGAATTTTAATAATATTAATCAGCAGAATTTTGCTGTCACAGATATTCTTGATATGATCGGGACTCCCGGTGGAGCAATCGGGAATGCTGCCCGTTCAATGGCAGGACGTTTTGCCGGAGCAATAGCCGGAGGTGGTGGTGATCTTTTACGGCGTATTGGCGGCGGCGGTGGTGGCGGTCCAATATCAGATTATTTTGTTGGCAATATGGATGGAATTACAAACACTGATGCAGTCGGTATTAATTATAACGATGCTTGGTCTGATCATATAGATGTGCAAAGCAGCTATTTCTTTAATTATACTCATAATAATAATAATCAACAAATCAATAGAGATTATTTTTTAACAGGTAGCTCTACATTTCTAAATTCAAACTATTCAATTCCCCAGTCAAATACAAAGAACTACAATCATCGTTTTAATTTGAAACTGACATGGCAGATTGATTCAAGCAATTCAATTATTTTTCGACCTGCAGGTAATTTCCAGACTTCCGACAAATTAAATGATAATTATTCATATAATTACATTACAGGTTTACCTACTTCAAAACTAAATTCCACTGATAACAACACAAACTCTGATTATCGTGGTGCTAATGCTTCAGCCGAACTATTACTCAGGCATCGTTTTGATATTCCCGGCAGAACAATTTCACTAAGTCTTAACGGTTCATTTAATGATAAAACAGGCTCGTCTGATATTCAAAATGTATATAATTTTTATATTCCTACCTCAGTTGTGGATTCAATAAATGAGTTAGCCAATACTCCTTCAAACGGAAAAACATATAGCGCAAATACTGTTTATACCGAACCAATCACTAAGGATATTCAGCTTCAGGCAAATTATACCTTGTCATATAATATTAATAATTCCGACAAGGAAACTAATCTATATGATACAACCACCAAAAAATATGATATTTTAGATTCACTTTTAACCAATAAATTTGAAAATCATTATCTTACTAATAATGCCGGTTTCGGTTTCAGACTTAAATCAGACAGTTTGAATATAACTTTTATGCTGAATGGAAGACGAACCGAATTAACCAATGAACAGCAAATGCCTGTCAGTCCATCAATCAATAAAACTTATAATAATCTTATTCCATCTTTACGGTTGGCTTATAAATTAGGGCAAGGCAAAAATCTTAATATATTCTACCGCACCAATGCAAATATACCTTCAATTAAACAATTACAGAATGTTTTGGATAACAGCGACCCTACGAATTTGTCCGTTGGAAATCCGAATCTGCTGCAATCATATTCACATTCCGGCATGATTCGTTATACTGACTTTAGTAGCGATTTCACACGTATTTTAATGTTCTTTGCAAATTTCTCTTTAATGCAGAATTATATAGGTAACGAAACAGTCTTTTCGGATGTAAATCAGACTATTGACGGAAAATATTTAGTTCCAGCCGGAACACATTTTGCCAAACCGGTTAATTTAAATGGATTTTATTCTGCATCAAGTTTTATTACTTACGGCTTCCCTATTACCTTAATCGGTTCAAATGTAAATTTAACTGCCGGAGGAATTTTTGCTCGTACTCCAAGTATATATAATAAAATACAGAATTATTCAAATACATACAGCCCAAATCTTCTGATAGTTTTAGCAAGTAATATCAGCAAAGACCTGGATTTTAATATTTCATCGCGCACTGCTTATAATGCGACTACAAATTCACTTCAGGATAATCTAAATAATAATTATATCAGTTACTTCAATACAATTAATTTCAAATGGGTTGTTTGGCAGGGATTATTCTTCCAGATCGAAATGAAAAATCAGATTTATTCGGGAAAGGATGCACCAAAATCAAACAATTTCACACTGCTTAATCTCAGTGCAGGAAAACGCCTGTTAAATGATGCTGCCGAACTTAAACTCACCTTATATGACGCTTTAAACGAGAATAAGAGTGTTTCTACAACCGTATCCGATCATTATCTTGAATACGCCCAGAATTACGTTCTTAAACAATACATTATGTTGACTTTTACTTATAATTTAAAATTATTCGGTTCTGGCTCGCCAATTGGTGGAGGTATGTTCCCTGGCATGGGTGGATTCAAGCCAAGAGACTGAAATAATGGTTAATTATTAATGGTTAATGGTTAATTTTTTGGAAAAGAGTGGAATATGAAAATAGATGTAATTGTCGCTCTGGTTATAATGTTTAACTTTTTAACAAAATGTTTTACCAATTATTAATGTTTTTCACAAGCCACTGCTCCCAGATGCCTTGAAAAGTGACATTGAGAGCGTAACGACCAGTATTCTCAAATTTCTATTTTTTTATTAAATTCCCTTTTCCATCGAAACTGAGATCGGTTCTCTTTTTTCCCTTTGTAATTTCCACTTCATATTTTATTGTGCCTTTTGAATCCACAATTTTCGCTACTTCGGTAATCTTTGCACCGGTTTGATTTTTTGTTACATAGTCAATGATTACTTTCGGTGCTTCTGATGCAGCAATAGTGGTTTCAGTTTCAACAATTTTTCCATCAGCGTCAATCACTAATGAAATTTTGTGCTTTTGATTATCGATAAATCCTACCTCATAACTCTTGCCTTCCATCTCCCATTTCACTTTTGAAGCATTAGGATACTGTTTGGTAAAGGAATCTTTTACTTTTGCAGGAATATTGACGGCTTTCTGTTCTTTAGCACTCAGAGCCATGCCGAACAAAAGAATGATGATTGATAAAGAAAGATTTTTCATAATAACTCCAAAATAAATAAAACTCTATGTAAATTAATAAAAAAAAAGCAAAATACGCATTAGATAAAAATATTTATCTGAATAATGTCTTTTAATCTTTTAAACCCAGATTAAGCATCATATACACTTTTGTGAGGGCAGATAAAATCCGATAGTCAAATTTTATATTGCAATGTAAATCATCTTCATCTGAAGCGTTTCAAATTTGACGAATCAAGATTTTTACTTCAAATGAAATTATGAATTAATTTTCAAAAATAATTAATATGAACTTTAACCTTTAGATTCAAAGCCAATTATTGATGAAACATTATCAACAAAACTATTGATCAGGAAGGATAAAATAATTTGCAAGCTTATTTAATTTATAAATTTATTAAAGATTAATTCAACACTTGTTCCCGCGTTCTTCTCTGAATCAATACTAATCTTGAATTTGTTTGAAAAAGAGTATTCAAAAGCTAAAGCAAGTGAAAGTCCAATTCCTTCGTATTTACGCGTTGCACTCATATCTTCCTGTGTAAAGGGTTCAAAAATTTTATCTATAAAATTAGAAGAAATACCAATTCCAGTATCTTTTATCAACAATTGAAATTGATTATTGGGAATTTCATTTAATGAAATAGCCACTACTCCAGAATCTGTAAATTTGAAAGCATTATCTAAAATTGAAAAAATTGTTTTATCAATTATTTGTTCATCACCTTCAATAATAGCACTATCTAAATTACAAAAAAAGTAAATTTCTATTGGTTTTTGGAGATTTGTGATTTCCTTATTATAAAAAAGGTAATAGCTATCGATGATATTTTTAACGTCTAATTCAGAAATATTGGGTTTGTAATTCCCGCTTTTTAGATTTGATAAATCTGTGAATAATTCCAGTGTTTTAGTTAATCTTGCAACTCCAGAATTAAGCATATCCAAAGTTTCCGTAAGTTCTTCATCAGAGTTTTGATCCTCACAGATAACCTTAAGAAGTGCTGCAGAACCTTTAATAAAACTTAAAGGAGTTCGAATTTCGTGATTCATATTTGCAATTATTTCAGTTTTTAGCTTGTCAGCCTTTTTAACTTCTTCAATTGCTACAACCAATTCATTTGTTCTCTTAGCAACTTGATCTTCTAAATGAAGATTTTGTAATTCGAGAGCATTGTTGAAGGCAGTAACCTCTTCGATTCTTTCTTTTTGAATTTGGAGTAGTTTATCTACCATAGCGTTAATAGATTTGGCAACAAGATTTGTTTCTTTATTACCTTTTTCATGGTCGGCACGAGCACTCATATCACCGCCATCAATTTTTTCGGTGAATTTTTGAAGTCTCCTGAGTGGTAAAGTAATTTTCGAACTCATATAGAAAGTGATAATAAAACCAATTAAAAGCAAAATAATTTCAAATGCAATTATTCTAATTAATGCCTGCTTTTTTTGTTCGAGAAATTGATTGGTTGAAAATCCGATATAAAAGTTCCCTTTAAGATAAACGGCATCCCATTTTTGGCTAACATAATAGGTTGGGTTATCAATTGAGTTTGCTTTTATCAATTGATTCAGTTCATCAGAAGTTTTTTCGAAAGTTTGAGGGAATGAGGCAATAGTCTCGTTGTTTTCATCCTTCAAAATAATATTTACAAACTTTGTGTCATGTTTTAACCATTCAAATACCTGGTTAATTGCCTGAAAATTTTCTTTGGAAAGCCCGAGCTCAATACCTAACTTTACTGTTTTTGTAGAGGTATTAATACTGTCGAAATAGAAATTTTGGAAAGCAGATACTTGTGTATTGATAACATAAAGGAAAGCACTTGTACCTGTGATAATTATTCCCAAAGACACAAAAAGTATGAGTTGTGTTTTAAAACTAAGCCTGAAAAAGTACTTTACCATATTTAGTTTTTAGTAGCTACTACAATTTAAAGTAAAAAATAATATTTCTGCTGTGAATCAGTACATAATTTGGATAACTTTAACTTCATCTGGCAATTTTTTCAAAGACTCGACATATCCAATGGCATTTTCATTATCAGCCACGCTTTTCATCATTTCCTTCTCACTTGTTACAATTAAGGGTGGAGACGCTTTCCCACTAAGTGAAACTTGAAGCCATATCCTACTCAGTCTATTTGGCGCTATATTTAAAAAATTGTTACAAAATTCGTTTTTCAGATTATTGTCAATATTAAAATCAATAATTTGAATCTTTGTGTTATTTTGCCATATAGTAGTGTTCCCATAATAAATATTCCTTAGATAGCCAATTTCGATAGATTGTATAGGATTTGCTTTGTTTACAATAATGTAATGAGCACTAGTTTTCACAACTGCAAAAATGATGAATAACGCAAGGATTGATATATTTAATATTGCTCTTTTCATAAATTAAAATACAACAGCTAAACTTATTTTATATACTGCATCATGTTGACCTATATTATTGTTGCTTAATCCCAAAAATTGCGCTTCAGTTTTAAGATATACACCTTTAGAAACATTGTAATTCAAGCCAATAATTGGAGTATTCTTATTTCCACGAACATTTCCAACATTTTTAAAGACAGTTGTCAAAACTGTATAAGGTGTCAGTCTGTCATACAAAGTATAACCCATTAATAAATAAAAAAGTCCAGAGACTTGTCTGTTATCAGCTTTATCTTCTAAGAGGGTCATTATTCCTTCCAGTTGAACAAGAACATTTGATTTATCATATTGAAAATCCAAGCCGACAGTATGAACCCATTCATCCTTGCTTGATATTATTCCTACCGGATTATCCTCGAGAAAATAAGAAGTTCCAACTTGAATCCCGCTCAACCATTCAGGTCTATATTTAAGACGCCCTGAAACAGAAAAATTTTTATTGTAATACACCCCATTTATTGTTTCCCAGCGTCCGAATCCAATTCCAACTGAATAGTCTATTTGTGAACTAATCGTGTCAGTATTGATATTGCCAAGGAACTCGACACCAGCCATATACTTGCCAAAAAGACGCTGATGATTCGCATTCTTCCCTGTATCGTTATCTAAAAAACTTAATGGTCTATAAATAACTGGAGCATCTACTGGATAATATGAAGGAGATGCATCATGGATTTTATTATACAAACCAAAGTCTGTTAAAAATTTACCTGCTCGTATTTGAAAAACTGGACTAAATGAATATTCGAGGAAAGTTTGAGAAATTTTTATTGCTCCTTGAACACTACTTTCAGATATATCTGCACCATCTTCAAATTCAAAGTCAGTGAGGAATCGTACATTTGAGCTAAGTTCTGAATTAAACATCAAATTAATTCGCCTTACTTGAATATCTGTTAATGATTTTTGGAAATCAATATTAGTTAAATCAAATTGTGAATAGCCCCAGATGGCGGGTGACTTTGCCAAGACCACCGAATTGCTCAGTAGGAGTATGTATATTAGGTATTTAATTCTTTGCATAAATAAACCAATTTAATTTAATCTAATACAATTACCAATTACAAAAATACGGAAATTCCAACTACTTTCCAAAAAAATATACACTAAATCATAATAAATTGAGTTTCTAATACAAAACCGCAACATTTGTAGTAATATCATTTCCTTAATGAATTAGGAATTATTGTCATTCCCGAGCATGAGACTGTGTAAAAACCTACAAATTTAAATAACTTGTCATTCCCGAGCATGCGGGAATCCCCATCTATGGCACCTTAGGAGATTCCTGCATTCGCAGGAATGACAAGAAATTGCAGTTTTCACACATGCTCATACGCAGGGTAGAATCTTCCTTCGACTGATAAAGAGAAATTTCGCTCCTAATGACCATCCGGTGATTTTTTTCGCAATTTCACACGACTCATTCGCAGGAACTTTCATAATTATAGAAATCACAAATTAGAATGAAAATATTATTTTGGCTGTCTCATAAGTTTGAAAACCTTGGATTTGTCATAATGCATTAAAAAAGCCCCTTCATATCCGAAGAGGCTTTCTTACAAAATTTCTAACTGTCTTAAAACTTTACAAACTTACTTAGTTCTGACAATTCTGAATCCGGTATTATAATTAAACTTAACCGGTGGTAGAGAATTACGAATAAAAGAAGAACATCTGGCAGGCAAATCGGCAAAAGATCCACCACGAACTTCTATCATAAATCCTGCATTAAAATCAGGGAATACAACAGGGTCAGTCTTGGGATTTGAGTCATAAAGCATATCATCTTCACCGTCCCAGCACCATTCCTGAACGTTACCGTGCATATCGTAAAGTCCCCAGGCGTTCTTTGCTTTTCCTGCAACAGGACTTGTTTCTCCCACTGCATCCACATTTGACCATCCCATATCGCCTATCTTACCTGTTCCGCCAAAATCACCAGTTGTACCTGCACGGCAAGCATATTCCCACTCAGCTTCAGTTGGAAGACGATAGCCATCTCCAGTTTTATCAATAGTTACTGAAGTTATATCACCTGATCCATTTTTTGTGATAATATAAACAGGTTTCTTCTTTTCAAAAATTGATAATTTATTGCAAAAATCAAGAGCCCGGAACCATTCTACTTGCTCAACAGGACGATTATCACCAAGGTATTTACTTGGATTGGAGCTCATTGACATTACACTCTTCCACTGTGCCTGCGTAATTTCAGTAGGAGACATATAAAATCCTTTACTGATGGTTACTTCATGAGGAGGTTGATTCTTAGCATCACCTGAATTTGATCCCATTGTAAATTTTCCCGGCTGAATTTCTACCATTGGAATTAATGGCTGGCTGATATAAATATCTTTTGAGTTGCTTTCGACAGAATTAACAGAAACCCGTACCTGATTGGTTCCTATCGAAAGATTGACAGGAGAGTTGACTTTAATCAAATTATCTGACCAAAGAGTTACAGTAGAAACGGAATTCCCCTGAATTTTAACAAAATTTGTGCCTTGAGTAGTTCCGAATTTTTTCCCGTAAATCTTTATTTCATCACCTAAGTTCAATTGATTAGGCGAAATCGAATCTATAACAGGTGAGCCTGTATTATCTACTACAAGCGTGAAATTTATTCCATTGGATGTTTTTGATCCGACTGTAACTTTAACTAATCCGGTAGTAGTTCCAACCGGTACTTTCATTATAATATGAGTAGCGTCCCAGATTAAATAATCTGTTGATGCGGCTTTTGAAGTATTAAATGTAACATAATTCGCAGGATCTTTTTTATCAAGATTTTTTCCGGTAATAGTAATTTGATCCGCTACTTTTCCGCTTGCAGGGCTTATGTCGGAAATTATAGGATCGGAACTAAGTTGCGCTATTGTTAATAACATACCATTGCTTGTCAGAGTACCAGAACTAACAGTCAGTAAACCGGACTGATAGCCAGTGGGAACCTTAAAAGAAATTAATGCGGTAGTCCAACTGCTAATAGCTGAATCGGCCACTCTGAGACCTGCAATTGAAATAAATCCAACGTTACTAACTCCGAAATTAATTCCGCTGATCGTAACTTTATCACCAGTAAACACACTTGATGGATTTATATTATCAATACGCGGTTTACCCGGTGCTGGAGGTTTGATTGTATAATCTACTTTATTGCTGACAATTGAATTGACTGTTACTGAAAGTTTGCCAGTGACAGCCGTAGTGGGGACTATTAGAGTGATTGCCGATTCAGTCCATGAAACATAATTCGTAGCTTTAACGCCACCAAAATCCACAAAAGAACTATCCTGAGAAGCACCGAACTGATAACCGTAAATTATTATCTGGTCACCAATAAAAAAAACGCTATCCGAAAGATTTTCGATAACAGGATGAAGAGTTACCGGTGGATTAACTGAATTATTAGAACAATATGAGAAAAACAGTATGGCAGCCAGTATTAAGCTAAACAAGCGTACATTATTTTTCATTTTAATCCTCGAAATATTTAATAAAAATTATTTTAAGTAGCGACGAATGGATTTTAAGATTATTTTTACAAACAAAGAAAAAAGAATACGAAATCAATTTCCGAATTGGAAAAAATGACAACTTAATTGATTTCTCATAATTCATAACCCATAACCCATAACTCATAACTCATAACTAACTACCTTCTGTCAAAAAAAATGTACACCTTGCAAAATTATCTGACAATGACTTGACTATAATCCATAAAATATTACAAAAATCTTTAATAAATTTGTAAAATTCGTATGTTTGATATTGACAAATAAATTATTTCATCGTAATTTGCAAGCTGTTATTGTTAAAATAATCGGAGTCCGAAATGAAAAAAATTTATTTTCTATTTTTCTTAATATTAGTTTTATCTTATGAAACTTACTCCCAGTGGGAAGCTTGTAATAATGGCTTGTTCGGAGGTTCTATAAATGCCCTTGCAAATAAGGCAAATATAATTTTTGCAGGCACACCAAGCAAAGGAATCTATATTTCATCCGATTTTGGAGAAAACTGGAAAAGTTCAAATAATGGGCTAACTGTACTGTCTATAACCTGTATGGCAATTAATGGTAATAATATTTTTGCAGGTACGTCAGGTGGTATATATTTATCAACAGATGACGGAGGGAACTGGAAACCTGTGAATTATGGTCTTGCAAGTTACAGAATTACCTCGTTAGCTATAAAAGGTAGTAAAATTTACGTAGGTACCAGTTCCGATTTTTATAATCAAGGAGGTCTTTTTGTTTCGACAAATAATGGATCAAACTGGACAGCCGTTAAAAGTTTGAATGCATCTTTCGTTTCGGTCGTTGCCGCTGATTCTGATAATGTTTATGCAACGATTTCAAGTAAGTTTTATCAATCTTCTGATGATGGAATCACTTGGAGGATGACTGATTTTGATTCTACATACAATATTCAAATAAAAGCAATAATTGTTTATGGAAATAAAATTTTTGTAGGTACAAATGGATATGGAATTTTTCATTCGACAGATAAAGGATTGAGCTGGAATAAATCCAATAAGGGGCTTACAAGTTATCGAATTTCTTCATTTACCCAAATTGCTGATACTATTTATACCGGAACCGAATATGGAGTTTTTCTTTCCTCAGATGGCGGTGCAACATGGAATCCTGTTAATAATGGTCTAACTAAACTGAATATTAATTCAATAATTTCTGCAAAAAATTTATATGTAAGTACAGATGGGTATGGGATTTTTTCATCCACTGATTCGGGACAAAACTGGATTGCAAAGAATAATGGGATTGATAATATAAATTCAAATACCCTTGTCTCAATTGATAAAAATATCTTTGTAAATTCAAGTTCTTCCGGAATTTATTCATCTTCAGATAAAGGAGATTATTGGAATTGTTTAAATAAGGGATTAATTAATCTGCATTTTTCATTCATTTCCGTTAATAAAAACTTACTCTATAGCATTAGTACTGGTCAAGAAATATTTTGTTCTTCTGATCTGGGAAATACCTGGAAATCAATAACTGATAGTTTAAATTATAAATGGATAACTTGTATATCTTTTATTGATAATTTTATTCTTGTTGGGACAGACAGAAACGGAATCTTTCAAAGTGGTGATAATGGGAACTCTTGGAAATCAATTAATAATGGATTGACTGACACAATTATCAGAGGCATATTCGTTAATGGGACAAATATATATACCACAACTAATTTCGGTGGATTATTTTTATCAGCCGACAAGGGAACAAGCTGGAATTCAATAGATCAAGGACAAATTAAATCAGGTATAACATGTATGGTTTTTAGCGGAGATACAATATATGCAGGAACATCAAACAGTATTTATATATCCCGAAATAATGGGAACTCATGGGAACAGCCACTAAAAGACCTTGAAACGCTTTATATTAATTCAATTATTAAAAGTGGAGAATTTCTATATGCCGGAACAAGCTTTGGTGCATTCGTGTCATTAGATAATGGAAGGATTTGGAGCGATATTAGTAAGGGCTTATCAAATACATTCATCAATTCTATGATATTGAATGATAATTATCTTTATGCAACAACAAATACTGGAATCTTTCGCTCTAAAATAAGTGATTTTGGGATCAAGAGCATTGAAGACATCTCCAATTTTTCAGACACTGAATTCTTTATCTCCCCCAATCCTGCATCTGATTTTATTACAATTACAAATCACGAATCAGGAAATTTAAATATAGAAATTTATAATTCTTTTGCTGAGAAAGTGACTAATCTCAACCCATGCTTCACTAAAGGGGAGAATGTAAAAATTGATATTTCTAAATTATCAACCGGAATTTATTTTTGCACTTATAATAGCCGAGCAGATAAGGTGTCAAAGAGTTTTGTTGTTATTCGCTAAAAAATTATTTACAATATTTCTTTTCTCATTCGTTAATATCTGCTTTTATCAAACACAAGTTATTTTTTTATATATTTTAGTTGAGGTTTTAATTGAATAGTGCAGATGTGATTTTATACAGCGGTGGCGCAATTGGTGCTGAATCTTGCTTTGGCGAATTCGCAGAAAAATACGGAATTGATGAAGTTAATTTTTCCTTTGAAGGACATGAAACAGGAAGAATGCGCGGAATCAGAATTTTAAATCATGAAGAATTGAAGCAAGGCGATGTTAGTATGGCTTATGTATCGTCACTGATGCACAGATCATATCCTAACACAGCAACTCTTAAAAAAATTCTTCAGACGATATGGTTCCAGATCAATAGCAGTCAGGAAATTTTTGTTATCGGAACTATTCTCCCTGATAATACCGTTAAGGGCGGAACAGGTTGGGGAGCTGAATTTGCCAAACTTTGCAATAAGAAAATATATGTTTTCGATGTAGAGAAAAATAAATGGTTTTTGTGGAATGTTCCCAATTGGGTAGAACACAGTGAGCCAGTCATCACAAACATCCATTTTGCAGGCACTGGCACACGTAATTTGAGTGAAAACGGCAAAAAAGCAATAGAGGCATTGTTCGCACGTTCCTTTGGCAAGTGAGTTTAAAAAGGTCATAAAGTTTATAAAGTATTAAAAGCAAAAAAGCCTCTTTCCAATGAAGAGGCTTTTTTAATGCAGCATGTAATTTTAAGAATTTATAATGTTCACATTACATTTATTCCTTGGTAATGTAAAATAAAAGGTAGTGCCATTTCCTTTTTCTGACTCTACCCAGATCTTACCCCCCAATAATTGAACAAAACCTTTGGCAATAGCTAAACCTATTCCAGCACCTTCGTAGGTTCGGTTAAATTGTGTACTTTCCTGACTAAACATTTCAAAAATTTGTGGAATAAATTCTTTTGAAATACCAATTCCTGTATCTTTTACAAAAAATTCGAATTCATCAGGATATGTTTTATAGCCGAAACATATATATCCTGCATGGGTAAATTTTATTGAATTATCAAGAATAATTGATAAAATTTTTGACAGCTTTTCTTCATCGTTTGTGATTATTGATTGATCTTCATTAAGATCAATTGAAGTATTGAAGTCAGTATTATTTTTTCTTGCCGATTCCAAAAAATTAGAGTATAATTCACTTATTAGATCATTTAAATTAAATTCATTTTTTTCAACTTCAATATTTCCAGATTCAATCTGTGAAGCAAGTATAATATTGTTTAAAAGATTTAAAAGACGATTACTGCTCTTATTCATTTCGGCTGCATATTCAATTTTCTCACTTTTTGAAAGATTTCCTTCTGTTAAAATTTTTGAGAAACCGATTATACCGATCATTGGAGTTCGGATTTCATGACTCATATTGGCAAGGAAGGCAGTCTTTAATTTATCACTTTGCTCTGCTCGTTCTATAGCGATTCTTAATTCTTCATTCTGAGCTTCTTTTTCTAAATTTTTAACTTCAAGTTCTTGAGCTAAACGGAAACTTTCAGCCACCTGATTGTTAAGTGCTGAATTAATTTTTAAAAGTAGTTGTTCTGCTTGTTTACGCTCGCTAATATCCTGAAGAATTGCTGTGTAAGTATTTTTTCCATTGATCGTTGATTTTGAGATATGGACTTCAGTCGGAAAGATTGAACCATCCTTACGACGTCCGTTAATTTCACGTGTCAAACTCATCCTGCGTGAATGTTCAGTTGTCGATTTTCCATAAGTTTCAACTTTTTCATTGTGGGTTTTCGGAAATTCCTGTGGTAATAGTGTTGCAAGTGGCTTCCCTATGATTTCTGTTAAATTATAACCGAAGATTCTTTCAGCTCCATTATTAAAGAGAATAATATTTTGCTCATCGTCTATGGAAATTATTGCGTCGAATGTTGTATTTACAATGCCATCTAAACGCTTTTGAGCATCTATTAAAGCAATCTCAGTCATTTTACGTTCTGTGATATCAGAAGCTATGCCATCAATCCGTATAAGCCTTCCCTCTGAATCAAGAGTAGGTTTGATGGTTGCTTCAATCCATCGAATCTCATTAGCTATTTTATGAGATATCCTGTAGGTATGATGTATCGCTTTCCCTAAAAAAAGATTTGGATAACCGGAATCAACAAATGTCCGATCTTCCGGTAATATTGATTGGTACCACATTTGAGGATTATTATTTAACTCATCTTCAGTGAGTCCGAATACATTTATATAACCTTTGGAAACAAGCAGCATTTTTTGTGTTATCATATCTCTTGAAAATATTGCGAGATCCAAATTATCGTGAAGATGCTTTAATTCATCATGAACTTGCTTTAAGGCTAACTCTGCTTCTTTTCGTTCTGATATATTCCTTGTTACGGTTAAAATTCCGGTTGCTTTTAAATTAACATCCCTGAGAAATCTTGCCGAAATCTCTACCCAAATTGTAGAACCATCTTTGCGATACTCCTCAATCTCAATCAAAGTAGTTCTTGAAGGATCTGCAATACCACTTGACTCTAATTTCATTTGCTCTTCAAAAATAGCTTTTACTTTCTCTTGGGACGCAGTGGGTAAAGTTTGATGCGAGGTCTGGGACATTGCTTCTTGAACTGTAAATCCAAGAACGTTTTGAATCGAAGGACTAACATATATCCTGTTTAAGTTTAGATCAAATACTGAAATAATATCTGCCGAGTTCTCGGCTATGAGACGATACCGTTCTTCACTTTCCTTTAGAGATATATCTTTCACCTTGTGCTCGGTAATATCATTAGACAGAATAAAGATACCTTCAGGTACAGGCTGAATGCTGAGATCGAACCATCCCTTTGTGCCGTCGGGATAAACAAATTCATTCTCAAAGTGGTGAGCAATTCGCTGTTCCAAACATCTTTTCATTATTGCAAATAATTCTGTAGCTTCAATGCCAGGGTACAAGTCAATTAACCTTTTTCCCAACAACTCATCCTTTTTAAAACGGCTTTGGATCACAGCAACATCATTTAGAAAGATGAATTCCCAATCAAATCCAATAATCTGGCAACCTTCCATCAGGTGGTTGAGAGTAGAATAAAGTCGTTCATCTTTCCAAGTTTCCATCTCCTGTTTGGATTTTTGCAATTCTTGAAGAAGTTTATCGTTAGTTGTTTCTATAATGTTCATATATTTACTAAAATTATTTAATTTAAAGATCAAATCAACTGTTTGATAACCACTTGTGCACTTAATCAAAACATCTTCGGTTATAAATCAGTTTCTAAATCCTGATCTTCCCGATATAGATTAATACAAAAATAATTATTTCTTTTGAATTAATTACATTAGTTTTTATTAATTTATTTACTTCACTCGCCGAAATAATAAACAATAATTTCGCCATACCTAATTTAACATGCAGTGGCGCCTATTTTCAAGAATTGTCCTGTACAATAATAATAACTTTAACATAAGCCAAAATTTTTCATAAGCAACTTTATATAATTCAGAGGAACGAGTAGGGGCACGGTTTGCCGTGCCCTAAACTAATCCAAATTCTTTCAAGGGGCTGTCTCAAAACCTCATTTCTGTCATTGATGCGAATGCAGGAATCCCCTAAAATGGCACTGGAAGGGGATTCCTGCATGCGCATCAATGACAATTTTGAACAAATATTATATTTTGGGGACAGCCTCATTCCCCATTTCTTTAATTCTGCATTTTGCATTCTGCATTTTGCATTCTGCATTCTGCATTTTGCATTTTCCATTCTGCATTTTGCATTTAAAAACTCCTTCCCACACTATACGGAACTGGAAAACTATTTACAACATATTTTATAAAATATTTTGCAAGTCGTTTGTGAACAGTTCAATTGACTCTGTGATATTTAATATTTAATTTTGCATCTTTAAATTTAGAGAGTTTACAAACTTTATTTTACTTAGGAAAATCATGATCAACGATAACTTATCAGAAGCAGAAATCAAAGAATTAGTTAAATCAACTCCGGGGAGTTTTGCTGTAATTATTTCCAGTAAAAAATACAAAACTCACTACCAAGGGAAAAATAAACGCCGAATACCTATCCCACATCTGGAAAAGATTGATGTATTACTAAGAAAAGTCGTTGATGGTGAAATCAAGCGCTTGATTATAAATATGCCACCGCGTCATGGGAAAAGTGAACTTATTTCCAAATATTTTCCTGCATGGTTCCTTTGTAAATTTCCTGATAAACGTGTGATATTAGCAGCATATGGCTCAAGCCTGGCAGTTAGTTTTGGAAGAAAAATCAGAAACCTTTTAAAGGGAAATTCAAAGTTTTTTAATATTGAACTCGATCCGGCATCCTGTTCAGTTCATAGTTTTTCGATCAAAGGACACGATGGTGGAATGGACAGCGTAGGTGTCGGTGGCGCAATAACCGGAAAAGGGGCGGATTTGCTGATAATCGACGATCCCGTGAAGAATTACAAGGAAGCTAATAGCCAAACCCACCGCGATAATATCTGGGAATGGTTCATCTCTACTGCTTATACAAGAATTGAGCCCGATGGGGCAATAATTATCGTTATGACTCGCTGGCATGATGACGATCTTTGTGGCAGATTACTTAATAAATCTTATGAGGATATAAAAGATAAATGGGAATTTCTTTGTTTACCGGCAATTGCCGAACTTGATGATCCCTTGGAACGCAATGCGGGTGATGCTTTGTGGAAGCGGCGATTTAATTTAAAGAAGCTTTTATCAATTAAAAATCAATTAGGTAATTATTGGTTTTCTGCGCTTTACCAGCAAAGACCTTCTCCGATGGGCGGCGGAATATTCAAACGATCATTCTTCAAATATTATTCTGATGATAATGAGTTCTATTATCTTTATCATTTGAATCTAACGAAAATAGATTCGATAAAATTCCGCAAGTCAGAATGCTCAATCTACGCTTCCATGGATCTTGCCGTAACCCAAAATCAGACTTCTGACTATACGGTGATTATTCTTTTTGCAGTAACAAAAATGAGGGATGTCCTGATACTTGACATTATTCGTGATAGATTCCAGGGTGCTGATCATTTGAACCTATTAAAACGGGTATATGAACGCTTTAAACCCTCAATAATAGGTATTGAATCAACTCAATATCAGGTTACTCTTGTGCAATCGGCATTACGTGAAGGATTACCGGTAAAAAAGCTAAAACCTGATGCCGATAAGGTGACACGAGCGCTTGCAATGCAGGCAAGAGTCGAAGCCGGAACTGTCTATTTCAAATCCGAAGCTGCTTGGCTTAATGAATTTGAGCAAGAGTTATTAATGTTTCCAAACGTTAAGCATGATGACCAGACTGATGCTTTCTCTTACATTGCCAAATTAATTGAGCCTGTATCAAACAATGCTCCGGCTGCGGCTAATGTAAATACAAAAACAAAAAAGAGTATAACAAGGGGGTTTGAGAGTTGAAAGTTATCAAGTTGAAGAAATGACAGGAATGAAGCCTTTGAGACAGCCCCAAAAAGACATCATTAACTGTCATTTAATAAACATTTCGGTAATTTGGATTTTGGAATAATTATCGCTTTATTTTATTTTCAGGGCAAATCTTAATCGGGTTTTAAAATAAATGATAGAGTACCGGCTATTCTGGTTGGTATATTAACTGCGCAGGGAGCTACATTATTGGGTAACCACTTTGCCGGACTTGTCAAATGGCAAGGTTGATTATTCTGATATATTTCCAAAATTATTTCTCCACCAAATATCTTGGGGTCGATTGCACAACAAAGGATCTGCCAAGTCAATTTATTTTTATTTAAAAGCTGAGGACTTGTTTTTATTGTGTACATCTTAAATGCATCGTCATTGACATTTATTTTCCAAGTTTCTTTTTCGGCACCTCTTTCATCATTTAGCCGGAAATCTGCTCCGAGGGCTAATTTTTTTCCGGTACTGATCTTGACCATCACTTGCCCTTTTTTAGCCGATACTACACATAATCTATTTGAAGTTTCCATAATTTCAATTCCTTTCATTGCTAAAATATAAAAATTATCTGAAATGAACAAGAGAAATGTTGAATGCTTTGTTTATTCAGAATGATTCTTTATGTATAATGTAAAGCAGGAGGCAATTATATCTTTTCCTAATTGAAGGCTGTCATTCCTGCGTAAGCAGGAATCTCCTGATTGGTATTGGAAGGGAGTTACCGCATGCAAGAGTGTGCGAAAACTCGAAAATTCCAATGGAATGTCATTCCTGCGTATGCAGGAATCTCCTTCCAGTGCCACTTTAGGGGATTCCTGCATTCGCAGGAATGACAATAAATTGCAGTTTTCACACAGGCTCATTCGCAGGAATGACAATAAATTGCAGTTTTCACACAAGCTCATGCGCGGAAATAACAATAATTCCTAATTCATTAAGGAAATGATATTATTAGCCTAATTACTTTGCTCGCAAGGTTGTGTGGGAATGTAGAAACTTGTTATCTCTGATATTTTTCATCATATTGCTTGTTTTTTATTCCGATTATTAATCCGAAAATTTAACTTTTCCGATTAATTGGACTCCAATAATAATTAACCAAATAAAGAATGGAATTATTACTGTTGTGCTCGAACCGGTTATATTAAGAAAAGCATTGCCGTAATAGACGATTCCATCTATTAAAAATGGGAGTTTCTTGATTGCAAATTCAGGGTAGTTGTAATTATCATAAGCAAAGACGTATAACTTGAATCCAATGAATAATTGAATGAGTAAAATCGCCTTTGTCAGATTCATTAAAAAGCTTTTTCGTGTGAAAAAAGGGCTTGACAACATTAATGAAATTATAATTGCAAGCGGCAGCCAACACTCACGGCGTAGATTGGTACTGATTGTCTTCTCAATCGGTTTGCCTTCGGAATCATATTTATCTAAAATCACGGTTTTTACCAAAACTTCGTCGCTTATATCCTTATTGGTGATGCTTACATTTCGTTTTAATTTGTAATCTTTATTAACAGCATATTTAAAATATGTATTTCCAGTATTTACAAGCAAATTAGAATACATTATCCCTAAAAAAGGATAAGTGACAAGCAAAAGAACAAATAAAATCACCGTTTTGGCAAGGAAGAATTTTATTGTTTGGTTGCTAAGGACGAAAAATCCTTTTTTATCTGGTTCTGTGAATATTTTATCCAGTAAAGCCATACAATCAGAGCTAAAATAATAAATAAAATCGGGAAAATTTCTGAATGAAACATCTCAAAAGTTGAGGGCGATATATTGCCTATGAAGAATAGAAGCATAATTCTTAAAATATTCAGAAAATAAATAAAGATAAAACCAATTATCAAACCAATTATTTTATATTTCAAAATTATCGGAAAAGCTATAACACCAGCTAAAAAGATTACAAGCGGTTCCGTCCCTTCGCATCCGAATGAAAGAACTACAACAAACTTTGAAGAACCGATTAAAGACCCGTTAGAGATTATATCCGTATAAAAGATACTTAGGAATTTAGAAGATAACCATGCAGAAAAATTAATATAAGGATCGAAAAAATTATTTCCACTGAACATAATGATCAGATAATAAACAGCAATAACTCCAAAGAATATACCAAGGAATTTAAATGCCGGTTTATATTCTGAAAGTTTTGATTGTTTAATTTTTGTCATTTGATAGTTGAATTGATTAATATAACAAATTTAAGAAAAAAATTCGGAAATAGCAACAAAACAACTATTTTTGAATAAATATTAGAATGAGGCAGTCACCTGAAAATCTGTAATTTTTCAATCAATGAAGTGAGAAGATGATATACAATTAAAAAAATTGAGATTCATCAGTCTTTAGCAATAATATTTTATAATAATTCTTGCATATTAAAAATATATATTGTAATTTGGTTTTGGCTTGTATAGTACATAAAAATATTCGAACTCTTGTTTTTTTAAATATAAATAAATGATTATTTCTAAATTTTGGAGGACAAATGTTTAAACTAACTATTTTTTTAATCTCGCTTCTGTGCGCATTTTCCACGGATTTACTATGTCAGACGCTTGACACAATTCCTATCCCCCCCCCCCCCCGATTCATCTTATGTATCTAACGAATTAATTATTTGGTTCCGACCCGAAGCACTGAATCTGAACCTTCTCTGCTGGGAATTACCGGCACCAAAAGCAAAGAAGGGAGAAAATTCACTAATGGAAATACCAACTTATATCAGACAAAATTTATATTCACAGAAATTCGCAGTAGATGACCTTATAACGGACACTACCCTCATCAATGTAATTAAAGCCATTGGTGGTGATTCACTATCAAGGATGACGATTGCAAGTCCATGCAGGGATTCTCTTTCTCTTACGCGATATGGGGACACATTAAGAGTTGCTGATTATTTGTGGATGGTTCTGCATATTAATAACGATACAAGTGTTAGTGTCGGAGCACTTGCTCTAAATGCAGTATGCACAAATTCAATTGTATATGCCGGTCCCGACTTTAAATATCAATTGCATAATGAACCAAATGATTTATATTATCTCGGAGTTATGGGCTCGGAGCAGAGAAGCTTTAAATCTGATATTATGAATATTGAACGAGCATGGGATTTTCAAATTGGAAAAAGGGATATACGAATAGGAGTAATTGATGATGGAATCTATTACCCTCATTGTGATTTAGGAACTGATCTCGGTTTTAAAGTAATTAGCGGATACAACTATTCTAATAATAATTCTCATTTTGAATCACAATCCAGTCATGGAACTCGTGTAGCTGGTATAATTGGCGCTCTTACGAATCGTTCATGTGGTTCTAACAATCCTTCTGTTGCAGGTATTGCCGGAGGGTGGGGACCTGGGACAAATGATGAAGATTATAGATCAAAATTATTTGGCTTCCGATGTGCCGATAAAGATAATAACAATTATATCCTAAGTAAACATGCTGTCAGTGCAATCAGAGAAGGAGTCTATAATTATGTTAGCGAAGATGAAGAAGAACCTTTGAAACTTGATGTTATAAACTGCTCCTGGGAAGACTATTATGATCCTGCACTCTTTGCAGCACTCACTTATGCACATGCTCATGGGGCTTCTGTTGTGACATCTCGTGGAAATGGTAAAGGTTCAAATTATTATGGTGATGGAACTAATATCTCGTATCAATATCCAGCTTGCTATCCAAATGATATTATCACATCAGTAGGTGCAGGAAGAATAAATAAAACCAAGACTTATTATTCCCATTACGGGCTTGGAATGGACTTTCTTGCTCCGGGAGGTTATACTAAGGATAAAGATGGAAACAACACACCCGATGAAGCAATAGTTTATACAACAACCTATAATTCAGCACCTAACTGGGGTTGGTTTGATGGCACTTCTGCTGCGGCTCCTCATGTATCGGGTCTAATCGCTCTCCTTCGCTCTGAAGACTGGATAGGTTTAGCCCCTGAAGATTACGAAGGTATGCTTAAAGCCTCGTGCGAAGACCAAGTGTATGATCAAACAGATTATATTACTAATTATGATGAAATCTCTGGATGGGGACATGTACAAGCTGATAATATTTTTAATATGATTCATGAAGATGATTATATTTGCAAGCATTATAGTCTTGAAAATGAAGAAGCTATTTATCATGGTGATTGGATTGATATAGGAACAATTTATATGGGTAATGAATTTTCATACTATCCTCTAAATCAAAATTATCCAAAATTATATAAAGCAAAATACCGCGAGATATATGGAACTATTGCCATTCCAAGTTCGGATTTTGTATTTGACGATAATGTTCCACTTTACGCATGGGGTTGGTCAAGGCAATTACATCGTTTCGTGAATGGAACCGGTTATCGAAAGCCAACTTATGGAAGAGATCAATATAGTAAAATAGTTCCACTCCCTCTTTTAACAGATGGCTTCTCAGAAGTAACGACCGGAACAGGTGGTAATAATATTGTTCCGGGGATAATTCATACAAACAACAGATATGTTGGTGTCCGTGCTTATCAATATGAATTAAAAGACCCACAATCAAATATGTTGATAGGTTATTTCCCTGACGACGGCACAGTTAGCCATGATTTAGGACTACATATCACTGTTTTCGGGAAGCAAATACCTTTGGCAGTAGAAAATCAAAGCCAGATAATCAAGAATGATATTATTGTATATCCAAATCCTTGTTCAGATAAAATTACAATAAAATTAGCACCAAATATGGCTACTGAAGCTCTTATTGAAATATTCGACATTATAGGTAATATAGTTCTAACAATTAATTCTTCAGGATTAAACACAAAAACCATTAATATTGAAACTCTGGAATCCGGAATTTACTATATTAAATTACAATCTGAAGGTTCAGTAAAAATAATTCCTTTCAATGTAATTAAATAGGTAAAGCCATGAAGACATTATTTACTTATTGCATGGTTGCAATATCAATTATTTTCATTAGTTGCCACAACTCAAACTCCCCTGTGAATAAATGTGGTTTGATTGAAGATACCGGGCCAGGAGGAATAGATGTGATACCAAAATTTGAGCAAGAGTTTATTTATGGTGTTTCAAAAAATGGCGATAAATTAGCATTTTCTTATGATGAGTTTGACGTTAAAATTCTTAATTTAAAGACTCTTGAAGTACGAAAACTTGATTTTAGTAAGCTACTAAATCAAAATGAAAGATTCCTTTGTTTATTTGAGGTAATCTGGAGTCCTGACGATAATAATCAATTATTAATCAATATGTCAGTTGGTACCGATACAAATAACAATGGGAGATGGAATCAGTATGGAGTTAACCAATATATTTATGACGATGTTTGTAACATTTTGACAAGAATTACACCAAGTAAATTTGGGAAATATGGTACTCATGATTATAATTGTAGGGTTATCAATTGGTTAAATTGTTCAGAATATAATGGAAGTTTTATATTATTCAATATATATGGCATTTATCATATCTCCACAGGTTACTTTGATCCATTTAATAAAAAATATTCGTGTATTAGTAAAAATTGTAATTTCTATTTGAATTATTTTTTAGAATATGATAATAACGGAGTTAAGAATTCATTTTATTTAATTAATGATTATAGGTTATTTTTTAAAGATTCATTCCACAGTATATCTAACGGGTATCCATCTTGGTCCCCAAATTCAAAAAAACTGGCTATGACAGTTATTGTTGACGGTGAGGATAATATTCCATATAGCGAGAGACGTTTTGATGAAGTTTGGATAATTGATATTGAGAAGTTCATGCGAGATAAACCAAGTATCGTGCCGGTTCAGAAGATAAACTTCAAGAATCTGTATTGCCGTTTCACTCATAATGCAGCAGTTTATATCACAGATTCAACATTAGCCGTGTCTCTTGGTCAGTGGGGTGGCAATGATTCGTTAGGCTACTTGTATGAAATAAACGAACGTGGAGATATATTGCGACAGCTTACTTTTGAGCCTTAATCTTGAAAAACTATATTCATCCGATGACTCTAAGTCATCGGATGAATAAATAATAAAAACGGACTAATACTATTTAGTTTATCATTAAGCCCTTAACTCAAGAACAAACCTATTATAATCCAAACAACTACACTTAGTCCGATTATTAAGGCTGTAAAACCAAAAACACGCATCATTTTGAGAAGTTGTGGTGAAGATGGTACTTCCATATAATCATCAAGACGTCCTTCATTAATTAGTCTTTCATATTCGGCAGGGCGATCAAGCTTCAATTCCGCCAAGTGCATCTGACCTGTAAATATGACAGTATCCATAGGGAATTTCTCAGGACGAAAATGAGTATTGAAGAAGTGTACTGTGAAAATAAATCCGGCTGCAAGCAATGCCTCGTCGCTGTGAACGATCGTCGCAATATTTACCATCCACCCTGGTAATACCTTCGTGAATAGCACAGGCATCCAGAGCATCATTCCGGTTGATCCGATGATAAATACACCCCAGAATACTGCAAAATAATCGAATTTTTCCCAGTATGTCCATTTACCATACTGTGGGCGTGGACCTTTTCCGAGGAACCATTTGAAAGATGCTTTGACATCAGCAAGATCTTTCATATTTGGAACCATTGAATCAGAACCGATAAGCAATTTTTTCCATGATTTGAAATGTCTTTTCTTTTTACGGAACAGATCATAGACATGAATAATAAATATCGTAAATAGCATGGTTGCTGCAAGACGATGGATCAAGCCTGCATTTTCTGCACCACCGAACAAAGTCGCTAAAAATTGTGCAAATCCAGTATATGAGAATTTTAGAATCATTCCCGTAACAGCAAGGCTTAGGAAACTTATAATCATCAGCACGTGGAGTAGTCTCTCCAAATGAGTAAAGCGTGCAAATCGTTTCGCATTCTCTTCACCGGCATGATCGGCTGCAGCTGCTTTCATCTGTTTACGCATTGAAATTGATTTCGGCAACCATAACAAAGTATGTAAAAATGAAATCGTAAAAGTGCCAAGTAAAAGCAGTGTCATTGCCCAGAAAGTTATAAACAGCAAAGGCCACTTTACTCTGTCTTTGTGGGTTGCGTGAGTGAAATAATCTGTAAACCGTTTGTTAGCGTCTTTATGGCATTTCTGACAAGTGGCTATAATATTGCTTCTGCTCAATTTTGAATTAACATCATCTACCGGCAATATATCGTGAGAACCATGGCAGTCGCTACATTTAGCTGCTTTTGATACACCGAGACGCGAAACTTTACCATGATAAGTATCAAAATATGTTTCTGCAATGTCTTCGTGGCATTTACCACAACTTGTTAAGATTTCAGTTCTGAAATTATTTGCATCAGTCCTTTTAATCGTATGAGCTGTATGGCAATCACTGCACACTGGAAGCTTTTTTGTTGATTTTGAAACTAATGGAGAATGGATGCTCTTGTTAAATTTCTCTTCAATACCGAAGTGACATTTTCCGCATGTTAAAGAGATATTTTTAGGATTGATAGAAGAAGCCGGATTTTTTTCAGGAAGTCCGCCATGAGCCGTATGGCAATCAGCACAAGTAGCGGTTACGGTCAATCCCGACTTGATCAATCCTTTTCCGTGAATACTCTCCGAATATTTATCTACAATCTGATGTTCGGTGCCTGTATAGAGTTTTGCAGCTTGTTTCCCTTCCTGATGGCACTTGGAGCAAAGTTTCGGGACATTAAGCGGAAATATCGGAGAGTTATGATTTGTTTTACCCAAAATATTATGCGATCCATGGCAATCAAAACAAAATGGTGCATTTTTATCATTTTTGGCTAATAACAATCCATGTGTTCCTGTTTTATACATATCTGAAACTGCGGTATGGCACGATGCACATTCAACTCTTTTCTGAATATTATCACAGGGGCGGGCATGTTTGGGGTCAACGTCAAGATGGCATTGAGAACATGCGATTTTTGAATGCTTTGAGCCTACGATTTCATCATGATTGACGAACATTGATTTGCCATTCGCAGCTTTTAAATTTTTATCATCATGGCATTTTCTACACGTCCCATCAGCAGCATTAGCTTCATAAAATACCTTACGAGCCTTATGTGGTTGATGACAATCAATACAAGCTGGCAATACCTTTGCTTCTTTTTCCCAAAGCTCACCCTTGATTACTTTTTTATGAACATTTTCAATTGAAGCATGGCATTTGGTGCAGGTTGCAGCAATATTTGTTCTTGAAATTGTAGAACGGGAATCAGTATGAGGTAAAATTCTATGAGGAGAGTGACATGATGCACAAGTTGCTGTGACTGTCAATCCTTTTTTCAAAAGACCTTCGCCATGAATACTTTCGGAATAATTTTCCAATATATGCTTTTGGGAAATATTTCTCATTACTGAGACAGGGCCGCCTTCTTTATGGCATTTACCGCACAGATTGGGAATATTCAGCGGATAAACCGGAGATTGTTTGTCCTTGTTCGGAACAATACTATGAGAACCATGGCAAGACTGACAGGTTGGTGCTAATGGATCTTTTTTTCCAAAGGCTTTGCCGTGCATACATTGATTATAAAGTTCCTGCTGCGATTTATGGCAGCCCCCGCATGTGGGACGCTGAGGTTTTGCATGTGGAAATTCAGAATTTTTAAGATCAACGTGGCATCCTATGCACTTTTCTTTAGTATGAACTGATTTTACAAAAATTTTATTATTAAAAAAAACAGATACGGATTTCCCGTTACGGGTTCCTTTCAGGCTTGGGTCTTCGTGGCACATTAAACAGTCGCTGTTATCCTGTGCAATTAATTTAATATTGACTAATAAGAAAAAATAACTAATTAATAAAAAATAACTACGAAGTCCTGCCTCTTTTTTACGCTTAAATGACGAATAAGTTAGCATTGATTGTTCCGAATATATAACAAATAATTATTATCAAAAATCCAAATTGTTGAATTATTGTTAGTTTAATGATTAATCCACATCCTCTATTTCTTCATCAGGATTATCATTTGCCTCTTTTGCAGCATTATCTATCATTTCCTGCGAGTCATGCAATTCATGCCATCCATTTAGTATTGACTTGAAATTACTAAATAATGTATGACCGGTTGTGGACAGATAAATATGCGAAAACATAAACAAACTTAAAAAGAAACCGATGATTATATGCAGAATAGCCATTGGCCATACTCCACCCATACCTAATATTTCACCGGGTGAAAGCTCGGGAAACATGAGCATAAGTCCTGTAAAAATAACAATTGGAACCATTACAAAGATTACAAAAAGATATGCAATCTGCTGCAAAGGATTAAATTTAATATTATCACCAGGGCCGAATGGATGCGGTTCCCCACGGAAAATACCAATCAGGTAATATCTCACCTGTTTAACTGATCTTGGGAAATATTCCAATACATTTGGTATATAATATTTCCAATTTCCGGATATTATATTGAATAAAGTATAATATGCAAAATTTACTGATAACAGAATACCGGCTGTATTATGTGAGAGACGGGCTGTATCAAAGGAAAGAAGAAACGGACTTGTATCCGAAAAGTGGAGTGATATTCCGGAAACAATCAATACTAAAAAACATAGTGCGTTAATTACGTGCCAAATTCTTAGCCAAAGTGGATATAAATATACTTTTTTCATAAACTTCTTCTCCTTCTATTAGTCACCCAACGCATAGTTCCATGTATAAAAACACCAATGAATGTAAATACAGTCAATAAAACACTCATTACATCTAAAAAGATATTCCTTGTTGAGCCGATTACATAAGCGTCACTCAATAATGTTCCGTTGACGAATCCGTATTTCTCTCTTGATTGCTTTTTCTGATGTTTATATAACTTAGCCATAAGTTTGGAATTTTGCTGATGGCAGCCTTCGCACTTTTTAATGGTTTTTTCGGGTGGTAAAATATTATGTGATAAATTGGGCGGTGCATAAGATGAATGACAATCTACACAGCGAACAGTTTCCCAGTGAGCTTCTTTATTAGGCAGCCAATCATGAGCTTTTTCAATTGTGTTTAACTTGTATTTTTTCATCATTGCTTCATCGGCATGGCAGACCACACAATAAAACATTTTTGTTCTGATCAGAGTAGCACGCTTCATCAAAGATTCTTCGTACATTTTATGCGGGATTTCAGGTTGAGCCTTAATTCCATGCTCTCCATGACAGAATGTACAGCCGGGAGCATCTTTTTCTCCTTTTTTAAGAGCAATACCGTGTACACTCATTCTATATTCTCTCGACACTTCAATGTGGCATTTACCGCACAATTCCGGCACCTTTGCCTGATTGATTCTTGAATCGGGATTATCTGCTTTCTGTAATTTATGCACACCATGGCAGTCAATACAAACGGCAGCCTCTTTCTTCCCTTTTGCTAAGGCCTGGCCATGCACGCTTTGCTCATAATTTACAAGAGATTTCGAATAAGGACTTGTAACTGCCGGATTATGTAAATGGCATGACAAGCAGAGTTTCACCTGATTTGCTTTAAGTTCGGCAGGTGCAAGAAGCGATGCTTTTGTTACAGGTTGCTTATGGCAGTAAATACATGTCGGGACATTAGGATTATTGTTTGAGTAAGCAAAAAAGTGTTCACTCTGCAGATGTTGTTCTTTTTTATCTTTATGACAATTTCCACAAAAATCCAGAAGTTTTGTAAAATGGAATTTTGAATTAGGATCCTTAGGTGATGTAATATCGTGATGACCATGGCAGCCCTTACAATCAACATTTGGAGCGCCACCCTGGCCGGTTGCTCTTGCCATCTGAGGATGGAACTTATGGCGTGATGGTGCATCATAATGACAATTCATGCAATTCGGCGTTTCGATATTGGCTTTGTGAGGAATATTATTTGGGTCGAAGCCAACATGGCAGCTTATACAGTTCAACTTTTTATGAACAGATCGAGCAAAAACAAACTTTTTTACGGTTAATGAAATCACTTTACCGTTTTTTTCTTTCGTTATTGAAGCATCATCATGGCAGCCAAGACAAAGGTCATTATCTTGAGCAGCCAATTTAAAATGATTCAAGCCTGAAAAGAACGAAATCAGCAAAATCAATCTCAAGATTAACTTCAATTTTTTACTAATTAATTTCATCTAACTATCTTTTTTTATTTATATATATTTTAATCTTTTGCAACTGATTCTGATTTTTTCTTCACTCCATGGCAGCTTGAGCAATCTTTTCTTCCTACGTACTCACCCATATCATTTCCCGGATGAATCCATTTGAGTCCGCTTGCATTCTCGCGAGTACCTTCAACTGGCGTAGTCTGAGAGATCATCACGTGACATAGGTTACAATCCCTTGATATTACTTTTCCATCATCACTAACATGGCGGTCATCGTGACAGCGAAAGCAACCGTTAGAATAAATATGGCCAAGGTTAACAGGATATCTTTTCCAACTAACATTCATTTGCGGGAAATAATTATGCTGGAATATATTCTGTACATCGGCAACTGCATTATTAATTGCTTGATATTTGGTTTTAGCAACATCGGGATAAAATTCCGAATAAAATCTCTTCATAATTGTTTGAATACCAGCCATAGCCGAGTCTATATTCTCGTAATATGTTTCCATAGCATCAACTGCAATACTTTTAACAAAAGGAAGATTAGTATCAATTTTTCCAAGAGATAAATAATTATTTACAAGGAAATTAGGCTGACCATAAGAATGTGCTGGGCGATTATGACAGTCAATACAATCCATCCTATTGAGTGTCTGAGCCGATATTTTCTTCTCATCTACTTTATTTTCTATACTTTTATAAACAGTAACCTTCCCTGTACTTACATTTTTGGACACAACATAAGGTATAATACTCTTATCTCTTTCTTCAGTGTAATAAGAAACTTCATTTTCGATATTCATTTTATAGTGAATACCGGACTGATTGCCGGTCAAAGGATTACCACCACCGACTTTAATCAACATAGTCAGAGAAGATTTTGTATTCTTTTCATCCGATAAAAAGTACTCGAATGTCCTTTTTTTCTCATGGTAAAAATGCCTTGGCCAATGGCACTGCTCGCAAGTTTCGGGAGCTGGACGCAAATTATGAATAGGAGTTTCAATCGGTCTGGAATAAAGATTCATTAAAACAGAATAAACCTGATATGAACCTGAGAATTTTGATTTAACATACCAGTTTGCACCGCCTCCAATGTGACATTTCACACATCCAACCTTAGAGTGAGCAGATGCTTTATAAGCAGTATATTCAGGACTCATTACTTTATGGCAAACTGTTCCACAAAACTCATCACTTTCGGTATATTCAAAAGCCTGATAACTACCAACTGCGGTGGCAAGAGAGAAAACAAATCCACCAATGATAAAGATTCCAACACCGCGTCTGTGACGAAGGTTATTAAAATCAATAACCGGCAAACGTCTCTCAATTTTACCGCCTTTAGTTCTCATATTTTGAAGAATTATACCCAAAATAATAAAAAACAGACCCAAAGCCAAAAATCCTGGCAAGACAAGTAAAATTGCAATACCAAGGTATGGTGAACCGGTAGGATTAAATGTATTAATCATCAACAGGAAAACCATAGAAATAATAGCAAGGATGCAAAGTATAACACCAAAGATCGTTGATGGGTTATAAAAACTTCGAGGGAAAAGATACTTACTCATAAAATCCTCATTTACTCTATATTTATTTTAAATTTTTATCATGATTTCTTTATATATTTTTAACGATTATCGTTATTAAAAATCTCAATATTTCATGTATAAATTTAAGCATTCTTATCTTTGAATTAATTTTATCAGTAAATTCATCATTTTATTTTAACATTAGATTTTAATCCGACAAGCCAATCAATCAAAACGTCAAGGTCAGAATCTTCACCTTTATAGACTAAAGGATGCTTTTTCCCATTAATCTTGGTCTCGCGCTTAATCCAGATCTTGAGATTTGTTAGATTGTAAGAATTTCCGATTTCCGAAAGGTCTTTGGCAGCTTTCTCTTTTTTTGTTTTAATACCTTGCGAAGAGACAGAATGGCAGCGCACACATTTCAATTCAGAAAAAATATTCTTACCTTCTTTTATTTCCATTCCGGGATTAGATTGACAGTAAATGGTGCTTGATTCAATCTCTAACAGAACAAAAAAAGTAAATAAAAAGCAACAAATGTTAAAAACAAATTTCAATGTAATCTAATAAAAAATTAATTAATCAATACTAAAATTCAATAACTATATATAAAAGAAAATGCAAATTACGACTAATAAAATTTTCAGCCAATTAATTTTTACTTATAGTTTAGAGAGCACTAAGTAAATAATTACGAGTTACGAATGACGAATTACTAATTAGAAAACAAATAAATCATTCTACCATTAACCATTAAAAATTAATCATTAACAATTACAATCGTAACCGGTCCGTCATTGACCAATTCAATTTCCATCATTGCCCCGAATTTACCAGCCTCAATTTTTAAATTATAATTATTTCTTAGATAATTTAATAATTCATTGTATATGGGTTCCGAAATTTCAGGAGCAGCAGCAGCCATAAAATTAGGACGAAATCCTTTGTTAACATCACCATAAACCGTAAAATTGGAAATTACCAATATTCCGCCCCCAACATCAGAAACAGAAAGATTCATTTTATCATCATCGTCCGGGAAAATGCGAAGATTAACAAGTTTATTACTCATCCATCTAATAGTTTCGTTATTATCCCCCTCTTTAATTCCAATAAGCACAAGCAATCCGAAACCAATCTCACCGATAATATCACCATCTACAGCAACTTTAGCACGCTTAACCCTTTGAACAACCGCTTTCATACAATCAAAATTAAATACAAAAATATTAACCATTAATCATTAATCATTAACCATTAATCACTATCATCCCCAACTTTTGCCGAATCAAGATTCCGAATTTTTGATGCTAATCTTAAAACAGCATCCACATAATCATGGCTATTATTATAATTAAAAATTGCCGATCTTTTTTCGCTCAACTTATAACCCCAACCATTATTTTTCAAATAGTTACCAACACTCGGAACTGCATCGTTAACATCAAAGAGATCAATTTCGCCATCTCCATTTCCATCAACAGCCCAATTCATGTAACTCGAAGGTAAAAACTGAGGCAAACCGAAAGCACCAGCCCAAGAACCTTTAAGAGCAAGAATATCAAGATTTCTCTCTTTATACATTTTCTGCAAAGCTAAAATCTCTTTCAAAGCCCATTTTGATTTCTTTAAAGACCGCTCATCAATTTTTTTCAAAAGGGAGTCAAATTCATATTCATCACCTTTAAAAATTCTCTTCAACTCAAATTTATTCTTCTGAATAAAATTAATCTGACTTGCCATAGCAGCACTGAAAAAGACAGTTGGCAACTTATAGTCACCGGTATTTTTCCCGAATTTAGTTTCAATAGAAATAATTGCGGCTATATACTCCTTAGAAACTCCAAATATGCTATCAGTGCGTCTAAAGAGTTCCTTATACTTAGAAATAAACTCATAAGCATTAATAGCGGCACGGAGTGTGGTTTGCTTAGAATAATTCGGTTTTTGTAGATAACCGATTACATTGATCCGAACACACTTCTCATCAAAATGTGTTTCAGGATCCGAGAGTAGCATATTAATAAAAGCCGAATCAGCTTTCTCAACAAGTAGAGAATCAATCACGGGTTTGAAGAAATTCATCTTCCAATATGCACCCTTGGGAATATAAGATGATGAAGAGAACCAATTTGATGCTAAAGTAAAAACCAGCATTCCAACAGCAAGCAGAGACATTTTATCGATTATTTTATTTAGTATTTTTGAAAACATTCCATTTATTTTACAAGTCAAGAAATCCTAATCATCATTCATTTTGGAAGCACCAAAAAATTTAGAGAAATTTCACTACTTTATTATCGGTAAAATTACGGAAATCAGACCAATTAAAGAAAATTTCTTTTATTATTCGATCAATATAAATTCAAACCGGAGTATTAAAATTTAGCAAATGAATAAATTTAATTCTCGCTCGTCTATAAGAGATTACAATCAGTAGGAACTATGGAAGACAAAATAAAAGAAGCAAAAGAAATCTGGACAACGTACCTTGCGATAACCACCGTTCTAATAGCCGTCTGCGCCACTTTATCAACATTTAAAGGAGGAGGCTATTCAACACGTTCTTTGATGAATCAGACAAACGCATCAAATCAATGGGCCTATTATCAGGCAAAGAGTATTAAATCCTCATTGGTCGAAATGCAAAAAGATAAATTGGATATAGAACTCAATAATCTTATCAAAATATCCAAAGATCAAGGATTGATCTCGGAATATCAGAAAAAAGTTGATACATATAATCAAAAAATAAAGAAATATGAGGTCGAAAAACAAGAAATTTACAATAAAGCAAAAGAATTTGAGGTTGCTTCGGATGATGCCAAAAAACATTCCGAAATTTTTGGTATTGCAGTTATTTTTCTTCAGGTCTCCATTCTGCTCTCCTCTATAGCAGCGCTTACCAAGAAAAAATTTGTTTGGATAATAAGTCTCGGAATTAGCATTTTTGGCTTTCTCTATTTTGCAAACGGATTTTTTCTAATGTTTTAAAAATATAATTTGGTTTTTTCATAAAGATTTCATAATTTATTTCAGTTAATTTAATTTAAGGAAAAAATGGCTTGGTTTTTAAGATCTAAAAAGAATATTCAGGATTCTGTTCAACGTGAAATGCCTGATGGGCTGTGGACAAAGTGCCCCTCATGCGGTGAAGTGATTTATAAAAATGAACTCGAAGAGAATTTCTATCTATGCCATAAATGCTCATTCCACTTTCGTATAGGCAGCAAAGAATATATAGATATTTTATTCGATGAAAATACTTTTAGTGAAACAAATACCAATATCAGATCTACCGATCCGCTAAAGTTTGTTGATTCAAAAACATATACAAGCAGAATAGACGCTGCTTATAAGACAAGCGGAGTGGACGAAGCACTGACAACGGGTATTGGACAAATTGCCGGTAGAACGGTATCTTTCGGATGTATGAATTTTAATTTTATCGGCGGTAGCATGGGCTCGGTCGTAGGTGAAAAATTCTTTATTGCAGCAAAATATGCACTTGAGAATAAAACTCCATTCATTATAATTTCTGCAACCGGTGGCGCTCGCATGCAAGAAGCTGCACTATCGCTGATGCAAATGGCAAAAACTTCGGCAATTCTATCAGTACTTGCCGAACAAGGTATTCCGTTTATTTCTATTTTAACCGATCCTACAACCGGTGGAGTAAGTGCCTCTTATGGAATGCTTGGTGATATTATCATTGCCGAACCGGGCGCTCTTATCGGCTTTGCAGGCCCACGTGTTATCGAACAAACAATTAAAAGAAAACTGCCCGAAGGATTCCAGCGTGCCGAATTCGTCTTAGAGCATGGATTTGTTGATTTTGTGGCACAGCGCAATGAGCTAAGAAATATTATAATAAAAGTAATAGATTGGTTTATGGCATAAAAGTTCTTTGAAATATTTACCCCAAGTGTAAAAAAAATTGAATCAAATATAGATTAACCAAATTATAATCAGAAAAAAGTTGGTTAATGATTTATGGTCGTTTATTTCTCGGAAAGGAGAGATTCTTATGCAAACTCAAGTAACGTTCAGACACTTTAAGGCTCAACAGCCTGATCTACACGACGCAGCCATGACTGCTGCCGACGGTTTTGAAAAGTACATGGAAGGGATACTTTCGACAGAAGTCATTTTTACTAATGACGTCGATAAAACAGTTGAATTTTTTGTAAAAATTAAAGGAGATACAATAGTTGCCAAAGAGGCTACCAAAGACTTTCACAGGTCCTTGACCGATGCAAATGATAAAATCGTCCGTCAGCTCATAAAATGGAAAACAAAACATACAGCTAAATAATTTTAAAACATATTAAAAAGCTGCTCTATGAAAATAGGGCAGCTTTTTTTTTATTTAACTAGTGACAAGAGCTATAAAAATAAAATTTTGTTTCTCGCAGCAAAGCTCCTGCTTGGTTAAGTGTTTGAATGAAATATAAATTTATACAACATTAACTATAAATAATTAACTATTGTCAATTATTAACGGTTTTTTCCGTATTTTTGAGGTTGCTTTATTCTGTATTTTGAAAGAAAAAATTGTTAAAACAAGGAAAACCACGTAGCTCAAAAGGATTAGCTACCTTCTGTGCACGCATCGCAGATGATAAAATCGCAAAAAATATCCTCATTCTGGATTTGAAAACTATCGATATGAGCCCCAGCGAATATTTTGTAATCTGTACCAGTGATTCCGTCACGCAGGTACGTGCTATTTCGGATGAAATTTATTCAAAAAGTAAAGAAGTCAAAATCCAGACTCCAAAAGTGGAAGGCATGGATACCGCTAATTGGGTAATTATGGATTTCTTCGACGTCGTGGTACATATAATGACCAAAGAAGCGCGTGAATTCTATCAATTGGAGCGACTCTGGGGTGATTCGGACTTTTACTCAATTGACGAAGCTGGTAAACCAGTAAAACTAAAAGATTATAAACCGGACTTCTCTCAGGTAATCGAATCCGGTGAAATGATTCATCATATTTAAGGCAAAGAATGTTAATCGCATACATCAAACCAATCTTTCAAAAAGCTCTTGCACTCACTAATGTCCAGTCTAATGTTCCATTGATATTTGAATCACCCAAAAATTCTGAAAATGGTGATCTGTCAACAAACATTGCAATGCGACTTGCCAAAGAACTAAAGCAGCAGCCACGATCAATAGCAGAACATCTTATTTCATTACTGGAATATGATAATGAATTGATCAGTAAGGTTGAAATAGCAGGAACAGGCTTTATAAATATTTATTTCACCGAGAAATTCTTTATTAATGCTCTAAATACAATCATTCAATCAGGTGATCAGTACGGCAGAAGTAAGGCTGGCAAGGGTTTGAAAGTTAATGTAGAATATGTAAGCGTAAACCCAACGGGATTGCTGCACCTCGGCCATGGGCGCAATGCAGTGATTGGCGATACAGTAGCAAATCTTTTCGAGTGGACAGGACATGAAGTAACTCGCGAGTATTACTTCAATAATGCCGGAAATCAAATGAACAATCTTGCAAAATCAATATATGCACGTTATCGTCAGATTATGGGTGATCAGGATTATCCATTCCCCGAAGATGGCTATCATGGCGAATATATAAAAGAGATTGCGCAGGAACTTTATGAAATTAATGCTGATTCTTTAAGCGATGAAAACGAAGATAATTTGATCCAATGCCGCAAATTCGGTGAAAACTGGTGTTTCGGCAAGATAAAAGCCACGCTTGAAAGAATGAAAATTCATCAGGAAGTTTATTATAATGAAGACAGCTTGTATAGTAGCGGGAAAATAGAATCAGTTATAAACGATTTACGCTCCCGTGGCTGGGTTTATGAAAAAGATGGAGCTTTATGGCTGGCACTTTCTCAATTCGGCTTAAAAGATGATCGTGTAATCGTCAAATCCAGCGGTGAGCCTACTTATCGCTTACCTGACATAGCTTATCACCGTGAAAAATTTCTTCGCGGTTTCGATATACTTGTCGATGTTTTCGGAGCTGATCATATTGCAACCGTTCCGGACGTATTGGCAGCCATAGCTGCACTTGGATTTGATAAAGATAAAGTTAAAGTCCTGATTCATCAATTTGTCACTCTAACTGAAAATGGTGAACAGGTCAAGATGTCCAAACGTACTGGAAAAAGTTACACTCTCGATGAATTATTAGACGAAGTTGGGGCAGACGTAGTCAGGTTTTTCCTTCTTATGCGTGGTATTTCCACTCATCTTGAGTTTGATTTATCATTAGCACGTGAGCAATCTGACAAAAATCCTGTTTTTTATCTTCAATACGCACACGCACGCATCTCATCCGTTTTTGATACTGCACGAGAACGAGGGATTAATTATGAGACAAATCCCGATATCAGCATCCTGAGCCATATTACAGAATTTAATCTTATTAAAAGTATAATACAATTCCCAAAGATTATTAGTTTAGCAAAAGATAAATGCGAACCGATGATTTTAGCTGATTATTTGCGATCTTTAGCCGCCGATTTTCATTTCTTCTATCACGAATGCAGAATTATTGGCTCAGAATCAGCACTGATGCATGCTCGACTACAACTTGCATTAACAACCAAAATAGTTATAAAAAATGGACTAACAATCCTTGGAATAAGCGCACCAGAGCGCATGTAAATCAACAACAAATTAACCATTATCAATTAATATTTATGTCAAATCATCATCAATTAATAATAATCGGCTCTGGCCCTGCAGGATTTACTGCAGGTATCTACGGAAGCCGAGCTAATCTTGATACTGTCGTTTTCGAAGGGAATCAACCCGGCGGACAGCTTACCATAACAACTGAAGTAGAAAATTTCCCCGGTTTTGAAAACGGAATTACCGGTCCGGAATTAATGGATGTATTACGCAAACAAGCAGCACGTTTTGGTGCAAAATCAATTTTTGAGAATATCTCTGAAGTTAATTTTTCCGTATATCCCTTCATATTAAAAAGTGATAATAACAAGGAGTATTCAGCCGATGCGGTAATTATCGCAACTGGAGCATCCGCTCGTCTTCTCAATGCAAAAGCCGAAGTTACATATTGGGGGCGTGGAATATCAGCCTGTGCCACTTGTGACGGTTTTTTCTATCGCAACCTGAAAGTTTATGTGGTTGGTGGCGGAGATACAGCCTTGGAAGAAGCAAACTATCTAACCCATTTTGCCAGTTCAGTCACAATCATACACCGTCGTCAAGAATTCCGCGCATCAAAAATTATGATCGATAAAGCAAAGAATAATCCCAAAATTGATTTTATCCTTGACAGCGTTATTGATGAGTACCTTGGCGAAATGAAAGGTCCTTTTGCGAATTTAACCGGCATCAGATTAAAAAACGTACAAACTGGCGAACTTTCTGAAGTACCGGCTGACGGCGTTTTTATAGCAATCGGTCATACCCCCAATTCATCTATCTTTAAGGACATGCTTGATATGGACGATGAAGGATATTTGATTACTAAGGGGAAATCATCATACACAAATATTCCCGGTGTTTTCGCCTGCGGCGATGTTCAGGACAGAACTTATCGTCAGGCAGTTACTGCCGCTGGTTCAGGTTGTATGGCAGCCATAGACGCAGAACGCTGGTTAGGCGAACACGGCAATAGTTTGTAAATTTCGTAAAGTTGGAGAATTAAAAGAATATGTTTTAATACACCTTACAAAGCTGGAGAGACAGTGTGTAAACTCCGTAAAGTTGCACTTGAAGGGGATTCCTGCATTCGAGCTTGTGTGAAAACTACCTTTTCTTGTCATTCCTGCGAATGAGCTTGTGTGAAAACTGCAATTTCTTGTCATTCCTGCGAATGCAGGAATCCCCTAAAGTGGCACTGGAAGGAGATTCCTGCATACGAAGGAATGACATTTTTGTTAAATATGTGGCTTTTGAGACGGCCTCAATTGATGATTTTCGGAAGAATGACAATCCCAAGATTTTTTTGCACTTTCATACAGTCCCAAGACTTTGTATATAAAACAAATCTCCTGAAAAAATAGAATAAAAAAAAGGTGATTAATTTTGATTAATCACCTTTTTTTTAATTTATATGAACAATTAAAGATGGAAATTTAATCCTAAATTAAATGCAATTTTATTGGATGTCAAATATTTATCACTCGGACGGTATAGCAAAACCGCTCCCTCTGCTGATCCTATAACATCAACAAAATTAAATAGATTGTACTCAAGTCCACCAGATATTTTCCCGAAAGGACCACCGGTAACTCCAATCGTAGCCTGAGCAAAAGGTTTGAACCCATAAAATTTAAAATCATCAATCATGTACCGTGCGGCAATTCCACCCCAAGCAAGTAATGGATTATGTGATACAGGCTGATTAGGACGTGTTACAGGTATGTTCTGTCCAAAAGCCTCATAACCACCCATGATACCGACTAATAAATTATTTTTAACCTTGTAAAATATGGCTAATGAAATATTCTCAATTGAACTATTGGCGTAAGGAGTGCTAATTGCCGTTGATGAATAAACCGGATTGATTCGGTTTATTTCAACAAACCAGCTCTTACTCTTATTAAAGGCAAGTATCATCGGGGCAAACTGATGTTCCGGCGCTATATTTGTTTGTTTCAATTCGGTAGGAATATTACTTGCAAACTCTTTACTTGAATTTATCAAAGTAATACTGGAATTATTTTGATTTTCGGTAATTACAGTGGTATTTGTAACAAGTTCATCATTAGCTATGCTGGCTTCTACTGGACTGATTGAGTTATTGTCATTTGCATCATTTTCAGAAATTGCAGCAAATATCTTATTAACTGCTTTAGGAATTCTCTTTAAATTATTATTCAAATTATTAGATTTTTCAACAACTGAAGTAGATACAACAGGTATAGGAGCTGCTTTTGACACAGTTGTCGTTAAATCTTTTTGATTTGTATTCTGAAAATTATTTTGAGCCATGTTCTCATACTTATTAGTATAATATTCAGACGAAGCCCAGAAAGTAAGAAGTGTACTCACAAGCACAGCCAAAGCAGGGATACTGATTTTTTTCATTATTGAAAATCTGCCCACAGCGCTTGCAGCAGCCATAGCTCCTTTTTTAAGAAACGAAGGGTTAGGTGCTGTGAATCCAAGTTCAGCAAACAAATCTCTTGTAGCTTGCTGCGGAGGATTGAACGCTTCCGTATCTATACGCACTGAGTCATGGATAGCCATTTGCTCATGCAATTCTTTTCGTAAATCTTCATTTACCATAAGAGCAGAAAATAATTCTGACTCGTGCGAAGTACTCAATTCGCCATCGACAAATTGGGTTATAAGTTCTGACGCTGTCATAGCGGTTTCTCGTAATAATTTTTTGAATCGTCAAATAATTTTTCTTTTAAATAGGGCTGCAAAATTTCCCTGATTTTTTGCTTTGCTCTGTGAATCTTCACTTTGACATTTGAGATTGAAGTTTTAGTTAACTCTGCAATTTCCAAATAAGAAAGCTCATTATATTCTCTCAAAATAAAAATGTCTCGATATTCATCAGGAATTACTTCCAGAGCCATTTTTATAAGATTCAGCAGTTCTTCTTTCTCGTTTCTGTCATCACTTTCATAGTACATGTAATCTTCAAAACAAATCTCGTCACGTTCTTTTCGCTTTGAATTGAAGCACAGATTGCGGGTGATTGTGAGTAAAAAGCCCGGAACATTAGTGAAATCACGATTTTCCTGTTTTGTTGACTGATAAAACCTTACAAATGCTTCTTGAAATACGTCTTTAGCTTCCTGAGGATTCCCCAAAAAACGTCTGCAATATGCATAAATTCTTGGTGAATGCCTTCTGTAGAGCTCTGCAAAGGCTCTTTCCGCATCTGCATTTCCTTTACAAAGAAATGCACATAACTCCGAATCATTATATTTCTCAAAATTTATCTGCATACAAAAGCAATAACACCGATTTTTGAAATAAGTTACAAGCGTTTTTGATTTTTTTAAAATTATTTTTGGATGGGCTAAATTTTAAAGAGTTTCTTTTAATTGACTCATTGTAAAAAGTTCTTTCAGGTTTATTCCTGCTTTGGCAAGAGCTTCGGTTCCTCCCGACTGGCGGTTGATTACACAAATTGCTCCAACAATTTCAGCTCCTATTGATCTCAAATCATTTGCACTGATTACGACCTGTCCACCACTTGTAATTACGTCCTCAACTATCAATAGTCTTTTTCCTGAAACTTCATAGCCTTCTGCTATTTTGCATGTACCATAATCTTTAGCTTTTTTTCGGACAAAAACAACGGGTTTACCAGTTTTCATCGAAAGAGCAGTTGCAAGCGGTATTCCACCCATTTCCAAACCAGCCAAAGCGTCAAAATCATTTGGCAATAATTCTGCAAGGTGCTCTGCTATAGCCTCAAGTAATGAAGGTACCGATTCAAAGCGGTACTTATCGAAATATTCATTGCTTACTTGACCGGATCGCAAAACAAAATGTCCCGTCAGATGGGCTGTTTCATAGATTTTTTTTGCTAATTCGTTTCGTTCCATATTCTTCTTTAATTAATGATAATTTTATTTTTTTATAATTCCTAATTCTGATTATCTATCTTCTTTATCTCCGCTCTCAGTATGCGTTTGGTAAGATCAGTTACTTTCACATTGTTATTAATTCTCTTCCCGCAAATCCATAGAATATCAGATTTAGAGCAGAGGACAGAAATATTTTGCTTTTCTATCAATGAGACTTTTTCGTTTACCAAAAAGTTACTTACTTTGACTGTTCCATCCATTCCAAGAGGAGTAAAGCTGTCTCCGGGCTGCCATCGCCGTAATTTAAGTCTGAATGGAACAAGCTCATAATCAAAATATTCAACTAATGGATTATTTGAAAATTTCATTTCTTTCTTTTTGATTTCTTTTAAAGTTAAAATGAAATCTGCAAAGCGGAACTCACCTTCACGCTGAATTTCTAATATATCCTTAGGTTTATCACTGCGCTGGGTGCAGATCAGGGCATCACGGTCGCGAATTATGATGAAGTCCTTATTAATCTCGCACACAGAGCCAACTTCCGCAGTCAGCAATTTTAATACTCTGTCAATAGATTGCAAAGGCACCGGCATTTCGAGAATATAATTCTCTATCATAAACTGAATTATCTCAGCTTGCAGAAAAGAATCAAGAGTAATAAAATTTGAAAGATTTAATGAAAAATAATTTTGTTTGGCATCAATAATCAGCATTGGCAGAGCTTTTTGCACAGAGTTACCGATAAAATCATCTGCTTGTACCAACAGATTCATTGTTCTACCAATCACAGCTTTGAGTGCCGGATTAAACTCTTTTTCAATTAGTGGCAATAATTCAAGTCTTAATTTATTTCTTGTATAATTTAAAAGCTCATTTGATTCGTCTTCATGCCATTTTAACTTATTTTTGTTTGCATATTCAATAATTTCTTGTTTTGTAGCCCATATCAAAGGCCGCATCAGTAGTACCTTCTTACCAAGTGGCCGGACTGCTCTGATTCCGGACAAACCCGTAAGGCCAGAGCCACGGAACAGATTCAAAAAAAATGTTTCTATCGAATCATCAAAATTATGTGCTGTAGCGACAATTTCTATATTATTAGAACGCGCTACTCTTTCTAAAAAGAAATATCTTAATATTCTTGCAGCATGTTCTATACTCAATGAATTTTTCTTGGCATACTCTTTAACTTTACCTTTTGAAGAATGATATTTTAATTTTTTTTGGATTGAAATGTCGTGAACGAACTGTTCATCCGCTATGGAAGCCTTCCCACGTAATTGATGATTATAATGAGCAATCTGAAGTTCGAAATTTAAATTTTTAGCCGCTTTATCCATTAAATCAAGCAATACAATAGAATCCACTCCCCCACTAACTGCAAGGACTATTCGCTCGGATTCATTCAGATTGAGTGTAGTTCTTAAATAAGTTATAAATTTATTCAGAAATACATCTTGAGTAATTTTTGGTTTTATTATTGCCATTATATTTTGTTAATATCAAAAATTTTCCAATATTGCAATTTACGAAATTATCAAAGAAAAAATGAACAGACGCGATTTGTTAGCCTGTACCGCAGTTTCATTAGTAGCAGGTTGTGTGCCTAAAATTGCCGGTACAGCCCTTGCAGGAACTCAATCAACAATTCTTCCATATCTATTAAAAACTGGATCCACAGTCGGGATTATATCTCCGGGTACGGCTGTGAGCGACCCTTCCGATTTAGCTAAAATTACTGAAGTTCTTGACACTCTGGGATTAAAAGCAAAATTTGGGAAATGCTTCTCCAATAACAGTAGAGGCTATAAGACAAAGTCTGCTCAGGAAAGAGTTGATGATATTCATGACTTTTTTTCTGATTCATCGGTTTCTGCAATCTTTTGTGCACGAGGCGGCTATGGCAGCGGGATTCTACTTGATAGCATTGATTATAATCTTATTAAAAAGAACCCTAAGATTCTTTTAGGTTATAGCGATATAACGGCTCTGCATCTGGCTATTAATAAATTAACCGGACTTGTAACATTTCATGGGCCGGTTATGATGTCACCTTTTACAAATTTTACTTTTGATAATTTAAAAAAAGCATTGTTCACAGTCAGTCCAATTGGGAAGCTGATGAATCCTTCATCTATGAGTGGTATCAGAAAGATTTATCCTACTCGTTCAATTATTGGTGGGAAGGCAGCAGGAGCGCTTATCGGAGGCAATCTTTCTCTTATATGCTCTTTGATGGGAACTGAATATGAAATAGACACCAAGAGAAAGATACTTTTGATCGAAGATGTGGACGAGGAACCATTCCGTATGGATAGAATGCTCAATCAATTACGATTAGCCGGCAAATTTAAAGATGCTGCCGGTGTAATTATCGGATTGTGCAATGGATGTGAACCAAAAGGCTCTCAGAGCTCGACATGGGATTCAAGTTTAGGCGAAATATTGGAACGAATTTTTAACCAATATGATAAGCCCGTTTTTTACGGATTGGTTTTTGGGCATACATCCGATCAATTAACGCTGCCAATCGGCGTTAAAGCAGAAATGAATGCAGACGAAGGTAGCTTAACAATTTCAGAACCATGTTTGATTGATTAAAAGTATTAGCTGACTGAAACGTTAATATTAGATTATATAATTTTCTGATAATAGAACTTTTCGAATGAAATATTTATTTGTCTTTATTTTTACTCTTTTAAGCTTTTGCTTTAGTTCCGCACAAGAATTGTTTGACACTGCCGAGCCAGAGTTATTTTTCGATGCTCTTGTTTTCAAATCAGATTCAATAAACGATGGGAGGCTTGATGTTTTTATCGTGGCTCCCTATCAGCTTCTTGAGTTTAAAAACAATAATGAAAAATATTCAGCCTCATATAATTTAATTATCAAAATATTAGATTCTAATAAGAATCAGGTTGATATAAAACAATATTTTTCTATTGTTAATGCGAAGGATTATGCCGTTAGTAAAGGCTCACAGGGAGGTTTTGAGAATTGGCAATCTGTTTTTTATCTAAGGAGCGGTAAATATAAGGTTGAAGCTTTATTAATTGATAATTATTCTAAAAGAGAATTCCTTGTCAGCAGGTCTGTGAATATACTGAATTACAATTCTTTTAATTTCTCTACAAGCGCACTGATGCTTCTTAGTTCAATTGAGGAACGTAATAATAAATTTTCGATCACTCCTTACATTTCTGATAACATTGGCGGATTAACTGATGGTTTCTTTGTCTTTTTCGAAGTCTATAATAAAAATATTGGTGATTCTAAATTTTCTATTTCAGATTCATCCAGCCATAATTTAAAAAGACCTGACTCAGTCTTATTTGTTTGCGAAATATCCGATGTTAATGGTAATCCTGTTTATACAGGTAAAAGGATCTTAAAATCTGTGTCAGATCCAATTAACAGAATATTTCTAAAAATACCTTTTTTGTCTGAATTAATTTCAGGTCAATATATTCTTCGTGTATATGCGCTGAAGAAAGATGCGCCCTCAAAGCCTGAATCGGATAATTTCCTTGCTGCTGCCGAGCGTTCGGTTACAGTAAGCCAAACTATAATGGGAAAAATTTTAAAAAATTTAAACGATGCAATCAGCCAATTGCGCTATGTTGCAAATTCGGTCGATATGGATATTATCAATTCTGCAAATACAAGTGATGAGAAACTAAAACGTTTTGTCGAATTCTGGAAGAAACTCGATCCTACACCGGACACCGAACGTAATGAAGCCTTCGATGAATATTACAAGAGAATTTATAATGCTAACAGATTATATAAGTCTTATTCTGCCGGTTGGCTGACTGATCGCGGCATGGTGTATATTATATACGGGCCACCGGCTTCTACAGAACTTTCTCAAAATATACAAAATACCAGTAAATATGAACGCTGGCTTTATTCAGATAATCGTGAATTTATCTTTTATGATCGTACTGGTTTTGGAGATTATCAGCTCTACAAACCATTTGCCGTTTCTGACAAGTATGTCTATGGCAGGTAATTATGAGTTAGGAGTTAGGAGTTAGGAGAGGCTTCGATAAACGCTATACTATTAATGGTGTGAAAATGACAAGATGATTTACCCCCCCCTAACCCCCTTTTTCAAAGGGTTAGGTGGCTTGTCCAAAGTTGTCATTCTGAGCGAAGCGAAGGATCTCTCCAAAAGTGGCTGGAAGAGAGATTCTTCGCTTCGCTCAGAATGGCAATCACCATAAATTCTTTCGTTTTTCACACAGTCTCAAATGGAAGGATCAACATGAGTGCTGCTGGAAGGGGATTCCTGCATGCGCAGGTATGACAAGAAATTGCAGTTTTCACACAAGCTCATTAGCAGGAATGACAGAAACAAAACTTTTGAGACAGACTCAAAAAGAAATACAAGACAGTTGCTCTGTAACAAAAAAACAATAGCTTGAATTTATCATAATCTTAATGTAGATTGCAGTTTTTCATATAAAATTGTTGTACAGGTCTCAGAAAATACTTATTTTTGGTGTTTGCTTAAATTCGTTTAAGCATTTTTTAATATAAAAGATTATAGTTTGATTGAATTTTTAAATGTATTATAGAGGTAACTTAAAAAATGGGAAAATTTGAAAAAATTCGTAAAGTTTCATCGTACTTTATTGTCGTTGTTGCAGTTCTACTGGTAGCTTACTTTGTTATCAGCGGTAACTTTGAAAACGTAATGAGGAGTGATATGAACCCTCAAACCGCTGCAATAGCCATTGTGAACGGTGAAAAAATATTGAATTCCGAATTTCAGAAATTGGTCAACGATCAGCTTGAACAGCGCCGTAAGCAAGATAAGAAGGAAATGGCTAACATTGATGAAACTCAAATACGCCAACAGATTTTCGATCAGTTAGTCAATAAAATTTTATTGGAGCAAGAAGGAAAAAAAGCTGGTGTTTTAGCCACAGATGATGAGGTTCGTGATATTCTTATTGATAATCCTCCCGATATTCTAAAACGTCAGTTCCCTGATTCAGTGCCAGGTAGATACAATCGCGCACTTTATCTTGAGCTTATGAGGAATCCCGAAAATGTTGCAAATTACATGGGTAAGGATCCCAGTCAGGTTACTCCTGAAGAGAAAGAAAGAGTCACCAACTCATTCAAGCAATTGATCGAAGCTGCCACAGATCAGGTTCGTATGAATATTCTTTATGAAGGTATTGCAAGCGCTCTGGCAACTACTCAATCTTTAATATCCCCCCAACATGGAAAGAATCAATATCTTACCGAAAACAGCTCGGCTGAAGTTAAGTTTATAAGCATTAATCCTAATTACTCAGCTCAGGACGTTACTGTTTCTGATAAAGATATTGAAGAATACTATGAGAAAAATAAGGTTCATTACAAACAAAAAGAAGTCCGCAAAATTAAGTATGTAAACTTCCCTCTCCAGCCATCCCGCGAGGATACTGTTTTTGCAAATAATAACATTAAACAAATAAATGAAGTTCTTGCAACCTCAGCCAATGATGAAGAGAAGTATAATAAATTTGAAAAACTTCTGAGCCGCTATTATGGCAATAGAACTGAATATCGCTTTAAAAAAGATATTGATCCGCTTTTTGCAGACTCTTTGTTTTCTTTGAAGGATCATCAGGTTGCTGGCCCTTATTTGATTAACGGAACAAGTTATTTCTTCCGCATCGATGGATTACGTAAATCAGAGAATCCAACTATACACGCAAGTCATATTTTAATTGGTACTGAAGTCGGCAAAGATAGTGCCAAAGCCAAAGCTCAGGAAATAATCAAAAAACTTAGAGATGGTGAAGACTTTGCAAAATTAGCACAGGAATCATCAAAAGATAAAGCATCTGCCGAAAAAGGCGGAGACCTTGGCTGGTTTACAAAAGGTGCAATGATTAAAGAATTTGATTCAGCCGCTTTTAATGCGAATATAAACGAAATTATCGGCCCGGTCGAAACTCAATTCGGTTTGCATATAATTAAAGTTACAGACCGTGAAGAAGCTGAACTTCGTTTTAGTGAAATAAAAATTCGTCCGCTTATGAGCGATCAAACTAAAAATAATTTGAAAGTTCAAAGTATAGAACTGAAGCGTGCTCTCGAAGCCGGTCAACAAATTGATGAATTAGTTAAAAAAATCAATAAAAATGTAAATGAAACTCCATTTTTTGAAAAAGGTAGTCCTGTACTTGGTTCTCATTATATTTCCAAACTTGCTTTTGAGTCACAAACAAGTCATGTGCTTGAGCAATTAGAATTAAAAAATTATGGATTACTGATTTGTCAGGTTTCTGATGCCCGCCAAGCAGGAATTGTTCCTCTTGAGGATAAAAAAGGTGAAATTTCACGCAAACTTATGCGTATGAAAAAACTTGATCTTGCTAAAGAAAAAGCTGAAAAGGTTTATCAGTTAGTCTCAAGTGGCGGATTAGATAAAGCCGCAGCTATGGACACTCTCTATTCAGTTAAATCCGCTTCTATTAAAAATAACGGCATGGTACCAGGAGTTGGTATGGATGTTGCTTTCACAGCTAATGCCTTCAAACTTAAACCCGGTGAAATTTCTAAACCCGTCCGTGGCGAACGTGGTTACTTTATCATACAAGTTGTAAGCAGTACTATTCCCGATGAAAATAAAATTCAAACAGAAGGAATGACCTTTTTACAACAACTGTCTCAAACTGCCAAGCAGCAGTCATATTCCCAATGGTATGGTTCCTTAGATGGAATTGCATGGTTCAAAAAATTAAAAGAAAATGCCAAAATTGAGGATAACAGAGGCAATTTTATGAAGGATTATTGATTTTTTGTAATTTGTTAATTAATGATTAATTTTAAAAGGCAGTCAGGTTGTAAAACTTGACTGCTTTTTTTATTGTCCTTTTTTAATTAGAAATCTCATTATCTTTATTTTCATGCAACAAAAACCTATTATTTTCGTTTATGGATAACTATAATAATTAACGGAAGGAAAAATGAGATTATTATCTTTAATCAGAAAATATTGCTTGAAACTAAGTGCAGCAGTATTCATTTTTACAATTGCCAATATCGGTCAACTGAAATGCGAATTCAATAAAATTGTATTTTTCAAAGACACTTTGCCCAATGGTTTGGAAATTATTCTGCATGTAGATAGAAGCGCTCCTGTTGTTGCTACTGTCCTGCAATACAAGGTTGGTAACCGAGATGAAGACCCGAATAAAACCGGCTATGCACACTTTTTTGAACATCTTATGTTTGAGGCCACAGCAGACATTCCACGTGCAACTATCGATAAATATATCAATGAAGCCGGTGGTGAATTAAACGCCCATACTGGATTTGATGAAACTGTCTTTTATTTTAGAGTTCCATCGAATGAGTTGAAACTTGCTCTTTGGATTGAATCCGAACGGATGCGCAAATTGAAGGTTGAATCAGTCGGCGTGGAGACTCAGCGCGGCGTTGTTATGGAAGAAAAAAAGAATTCTTATGATAATCGCCCCTACGGCACTTTTCTTCCAAGAATGCTTGAGAAATTTTTTAATGGTGGCTCCTACTCTTGGAGTGCCATTGGCTATGAAGAACATCTGAAAAAAGCTCAGATTTCGGATTTTAAAGAATTTTACGATAATTTCTATCAGCCAAATAACGCTACATTAGTTGTGGCAGGCAATTTTGATATGGATAGCTGCTATCAGTATATCAAAGATTATTTTGAGCAATACCCCAAAGGAACTGAACCTAAGCGCCAAGCGGTTAAAATCAATCTTCCTGATAAACCTTACCGCGAGGAAATTATTGATGAAAAAGCTCAATTGCCCGCACTTTTTATGGCTTTCCCAAGTCCATCGCTGAGTGATTCTTTATTCTATGCCACTCAGATGCTCTGTTCGGTGCTTTCTGATGGTGAAAGTTCAAGATTATATAAAAAAATTATTAACGATGAACAAGCCGCAGTCGAAGTTAGCGCCCAGTCTATTAATCTTCAATATTCGGGTGTTTCTTTGATTGTCGGAATTCCTGCACCAGGCGTTAAAATAGAAAAAATCGAAAACATGATAAGTGCTGAAATTGATAAAATTATTAATGAAGGTATCAGCGATCAGGAACTCAATAAAATTAAAAATATTCAGGAAGCTAAATTTGTCGAGGGTAAAAAAAATGTTTTGGATAAGGCTATGGATCTTGCTCGTTTTAATTGCTACTATGAAAAACCCGAATTAATAAATACCGAGTTGGAAAATATCCTTAATGTAACTAAAGAGGATATTCGGAAAGCCGCTAAGATTTATCTCGGTAATCCGAATAAAGTTGTATTAACTTATCTACCTTCAAAAAAACAATAAGGAAACAAATATGAAAAATAAATTTTTAATTAGCCTAAGCACATTTGTTATTATTTTAATTCTATTGTCATTGAAATTAAATGCCGAATCGAAAGTTGACGTTAGCAAAAGACCAGAAGCGCTTCAGGAAGAAAAATTCGACTTCCCTGAAAGCATTAGTAAAAAATTAAGCAACGGGCTTAATATCTTTTTTATTGTTGATCACGAACAACCGACTGTTTCAATGAATTTGCTGATCCCAGGCGGATCTTCGATGGATGGGAATAAACCGGGATTAGCCGAATTTTGCGCGTCCATGCTTACAAAAGGAACGAAAATTTTTAAAGCTGAAGATATTTCAAGGATAATTGATGGTCTTGGAGCAACTCTCTCAGCTTCAGCCAATAAAGATTATATTTCGGTTAATTCTTCATTCCTTAAAAAATTCTCTGATTCTGTTATTAAAGTATTTGCCGATGTGCTAATTAATCCAAGTTTTCCGAAGGACGAACTGGAAAAACTTCTGCCGATTAAAATCTCTGAGATTCAGCAGAATAAAACAAATCCTTCATACCTGACTTCCAAACTTGCCGCACGCGTTATTTACGGTGAAAACCATCCATACTCCCAAATTGAGAATGAAAAAACAATTGAAAATATTAGCGCAAAAGATATTAAAGAATATTATCAGAAATATTTCATTCCTAATATTTCTTGTTTAGTGATTGTTGGTGATGTGAATCCTGATGAGATTCTCCGCCTCTTAGAAATTAAACTTTTCGGATGGAAAAGCGGAAAATTACCGAATCTTGATGTTGCTGTTACAAAACCAATGCCAACCGGAGTGTATTTCATTGAGCGGCCGGGTTCCGTCCAAACGACTTTGTCGATAAATGCACCGGCAGTTGAGCGAAATAGCGATAATTTTGAAATATTAAATCTTACTTCGCATATTATAGGAGCTCCTTTCAGCGGTCGTTTGTTCCGTACTGTACGTGAAAAATATTCTTATACTTATACTCCCTTCGGAAATATTTCAAGAAACAAGCATGCTAATATAATAAGTTGTGGAGCCGAGGTTAGAAATTCCGTTACCGATTCGGCAATGAATGTAATGCTTGATCAAATCAATTCATTGACCGAAAAAATTCCTGATAATACCGAAATGAATCTTGCTAAAAAATCTCTGGCTGGCGCATTTAACATGTCTTTTGAAAATTCAGAGTTTATGTCGAATGTTCTTTTCAGTGTCTTTATCAATAATATTTCGCTTGAAAAGTACAAAACATATACTTTCCGTCTGATGCAGCGCAATGCTTATGATATAATGCAAGCAGCACAGAAATATCTGCGAAGCGATAAACTTTATTTTGTTGTTTGCGGTTCGCCTGAGGTGAAGGCAAAGCTCGAAAAGTTTGGAACTATCCATTCTTTCAATCTTGATTTGGAAACAACCGACGGAGAAGGTTCAAAATTGCAAAAAGTTTCTCTCGATCCTGAGGATTTAATCAAAAAAAATATGAAAGCTATCGGTGGTAAGGATAATATTAAAAAAATTAATACTTTAATCACCACCGGAACTGTCGAAATGACCATGGGCGGCTCAAAAATGTCCGGTAAAGAAACAAAAAAGCAATTGGCTTCGAATAAATCTTTTGATAAAATTGATTTTGGAACTTCCATAACCCAGCAATGGTGCGACGGAAAAGATTTAGCCGTCGAAGTGAACGCAATAATGTATCCCGTACCCGAACATTTGAAAACAAAATTTGTGTTTGAATCCGATATGTTCTATTTTTTGAGGTTCCTTGAAGCTGGCTTTAAATGCGAAGTGTTAGGAAAATCCAATAATCAGATATTAATGAAAGTCAAAGATAAAAAGGGCGATTCCACAACATATTATTATGATGCCGAAACCTTTTTAATTACAAAAAGAGTCAGTTATGAAGTCGATGAAAGCAATATCCCAAGCGAAACAACCGAATTTTTCTCTGATTATGCCGAATTTGGCGGAGTAAAGCTTCCAAAAACATTCGTTTCAAAGGGAAAAAACGTGGAAGTAAAGTCATCCTACGACTACAAAATCAATGAACTAATCGACGAAGCCGTATTTAAACTACCAGCTAAGTAGTTTATCAAGAAAGCCTCTCAAGTCAGAAATAATTTCTGACTTGAGGGGAAAGATTTAGTTATCTCAAAAGCAGCGTTTCTGTCATTCCTGCGAATGCAGGAATCCCCTAAAGTGGTACTTGGAAGGGGATTCCCGCATGTGCGGGAATGACATTTTTAGTAAATAATTTACAAATGAGATAACATCGCTTTTTTATCAGGCAGATAGCAGAACATTTTCTTCCTTATTTCTTTCATTTATCTTTTATCATCAATCATTTACCATTATTTCAATACTTTCTCAATTTCCTTCTCTAAAATTTCCTTCATTCCATCACCATATCCCGATTGAATATAATTTAATATCCCATTCTTGTCAATAATAAAGAATGTAGGATAACCGGAAATACAATAATTCTTTGCTAAATCCTCTGATTTGTCAATAATATCATACAAAATTTTATTCTTTGTCACATGTTTTTTAATAATTTCCCTTTTATCCTTAGGATAAACCGAAATAACCTTAATATTCTTATATTTTTTGGTGATTTCATTCAGATCCGGCAAAGCAATCATGCACGGAGCACAACCAATTTCCGAAAAAATCATAATAATCGGCGTTCCTTTATAATCTTTTATACTTATTTCTTTATCATAAATAGTTTTATGATTAAAATCCGGTGCTACTTTTCCCTTCAAAAGTGTTTTTTTCTCTATAATCGGTGGTTTTTCAATAAATTGATAATCTTTAGGGAAAAAATTCTTCGTAAAAAGATCGCCTTACCTTTCGACTCGAAATTAAAATCCGAATAAAATGCAATAGAATTCTGATTTGTAGAATTTTTCATAAGATAAACAGGGAAATTTGTTATTTTATCATAAGCAATCAAATAAAAACTTACATATCTTTCACCATTAACTATCGTATCGGTTACTGTATAACGAATACGACTGCAATTATAACCGTTAATCATTGTATCGGATAGATTTATAGCCGTTCTATTTTTTTCTAAATCAACAATATCATTCTTTAACTCAACAATTGAAAGATCGTAATAAAATGTAGCCTTAATTGGAGAAGGAATAAGCAAAGTACGACCACACAATTCAATCTTACGCTCAATAAATTCTTCAGGCTGCTTCGATTTCTGCACATATTTCACAATTTTATTGCCATATTCCGACGGATAAAGCTCAAAATACTCAGCACCATTATAAATATAAGCTGTTTCATCAGCAATAAAATTAAAATATGCACCAATAATAGAATCCGAAGGCTCAATCATAAATGAACTTTTACAATTAAAATTAAGAATTTTATTAGTAAAATTATCCATATAAATATCAGTCTTATACTGAATAATTTTTTTATCCGAATAAGCCTTAAGAAACTTTGTTGCGACATCATTGGCAAAAAGATTCAGAGTGAAATTAGTAAATATAATCATAACTATTAAAAACTTTGACATAGTAAACCTCATTAATTTATTATAAAATGTTCTTCTCATTCCTGCGGAGTCAGGAATCTCAGTTTTGAAAGAATATGAGATTCCTGCATACGCAGGAATGACAGCAAAATCATTATTTATTCTTGTTCCCAAGCTCCTGCTTGGGAAAATAATCGCTCTTTTTTTTCTAATCATATTGTTTTTCATCTAATTATTCCTTCATTTATTCTCAATAAGATTGATTTTTTCAATAAAAAGAACAAAATTTATCATAAAAATACTTAATTTATTTCCTGAAAACTTAAAAAAACATTAACCAATAAATCTTTCCACCATTTTTTATATTCTTTCCGCCATTTTTCGGACTCTTATTACCATTTTTTCTGCTCTTTTTTGCTCTATTTTTTCCTTTATTAATATTTAAGTTGCTGTTTTTTACTTTAATTTATATATTAATCCGTACCATGTTTGCCATTTACTTGATCCGGAATCTATTCCTATATATTTTACATGTTATTGTCTTTTCAATTTTCATTCCCTACTTATTTATGCAAGTTTACAAATTAATTTTCTTTTAATCAAGAAATTTCTTAATTTGCAATCCGTACTTTGATGAAATTTAAATTTATTATAAAGGTTTAATATGCACTTTGAATCAATCATTTTTAATGGAATTTCAATCATTGTTTTCTTTATACTCGCTCGAATACTGAATCAAGTGGTGATGCACAGCAGTTTGAAGGATCTTTTGATCGAAAAAGATAACTTTGCAGTGGGAATTCAGCTGTCAGGCTATTTATTGGGTGTAATTATGATAATTACGGCAGTCCTTACCGGCCCCGGGCATGGTTCTTTGATGGAGAATATCGTCTGGGTTGCGATTTACGGAGTGATTGGCCTGATTTATATGGTTTTTATTGCGGAATTTGGAGTTAGGATTTTCATAAAAGGCGATATTCTTACGGCTATTAAGCGAGGGAATGTCGCTGCTGGTATTGTTTTGGCGGGATGTTACGTTTCTACGGCAATGATATTGTCCGGTGCAATCAGCGGGGAAGAATCATCAGGTGGAAGTTTCATCAGTTCAATGATTTTTTTGCTTGCAGGATTAGTTTCATTGGTGATTTGTACTTCCTTGTTTCGCTTGCTCACCGCATATAAGGATTCCGAAGAGATTATGAAGGGCAATACTGCGGCTGCTTTGAGTTATGCAGGGCAGATGATAGCTGTCGGATTGATAATCAAAGCATCCATCGACGGAGTTTTTATTGATTATGCTTCGAGTTTTGCTGAATTTGGCTTGGCAATGCTTTTGGTTTTGGCATTATACCCTATTAGGCAGTGGATTTTGCAGGGGATTTTGCTTGGCGGGGGTTTTTCATTTTATGGCGGACGACTTGACAAGGAAATTTCTGAGGACAGGAACATGAACGTGGGTTTAGTTGAGGCTCTGACATATATTTTATCGGCTATTTTAGCTTCCTCTTTTATTTGATAGATGATAAATTCAAATAATTATATTGAATTTGCAGAAAAATTATATGAATCTTGTATAATTACTGATGCATGGATCGATGGGAAGGAGCGTTTTTTATTAGATCCTGTGATTTTATCGAAAAGTCGGTATAATAAAATGAAAAAAGCAGCTGAAGATATTGGATTTATTTATGAAGAACAATGTAAATTGATTTGGAAACGTCCTGAAATGCTGGATTATTTCAATTTAACTAATTATCAGAAGCTTCTTTGGCTATCATCTGGCGGATTATGGCATGGAATAGCGCGTTTGGATTTATTTATTTTGGCGGATGGAACAATTAAAATGTGCGAAATGAATTCCGACACGCCAAGCGGTGAGGCCGAAACGGTTTTGTTAAATCAAATTTTTGAAGATAAATATCCTGAATACATTAATCCGAATAAAGAATTTGCAGAGAGATTTGTAAATATGATTGATTTGTTCGGAAATCAGTTAGAAAATATCGAAGCTGTCATTCCTGTGAATACAGGAATCCCCGAAGAGCTTTCAATAAGGGATTCCTACATCCGCAGGAATGACATTTTAGAAAAAACTCAGCTTACGATTGGAATAGTTTATCCAACAGAAATGACAGAAGACCTTTCAATGATAAAAATTTATGAGAAGTGGCTGACAGATGCAAATTATAAAGTAATTATTGGCGCACCATTTAATTTAATGAAGAAAGGAAATCATTTAACTTTATTTGATAATGAGATTGATATACTACTTCGACATTATAAAACCGATTGGTGGACTGAAAGGGAATCGCCATGGAGTGATTTTGAATATACAGATTCCTATCCGCTTGATCTGGAGATTAATGCGGTTCTGAATGCTTATGCAAATCGGACACTTAATGTGATTAATCCATTTGGATCGGTATTAACTCAGAATAAATTTTCCATGTCATTGTTTTACGATTATTTTGATTTATTTTCAAATAAATCCCAAAATATTATTCGGAAATATGTTCCGGAAACAAGGCGGCTTATTGATATTGATTTTCGTCTTATAAATAAAGACGAATGGGTGCTGAAGTCAGAATATGGTTGCGAAGGAGATTCTGTATTAATAGGATTAAATCTTAGCCAGCAATTATGGGATGAATCATTAGAAAAACTCGTTCCAGAACATTGGATTGCACAAAGATTTTTCAATATTAAAAAGTATAAAAAGAAATATTTCCCAAATTACGGAGTTTATTTAATTACCGGAATAGCATCTGGTATTTTTACAAGATTAGCCGAAATTTCGACTGATTTTACTTCAATCACTGCCCCGACTTTTATCAAAAATTAATTTTATAAACATAAAAAACATACAAAAATGAGTAATAATTCACAACACAATGGTAATAATCCCAGTGATGGGAGCAATCGTCATTTGAAACACAGGACTCCGGCAGAAAATACCGAAGATTCGTCAAATCAGGAACAATCCTCAGAATGGTGGAATCAAAGCCAAACACGGAGAAATAATCTCGGAACGATGATTACTCTCGGTATTGGGACAGTAATAATCGGCGGAGTGATTATTAACGAAATTTTTGAAGACAGCGACGATGTTGAACAGCAATCCGACTCACTCTCTCTTCAGAAAAAGGAAGGGTGGAATATCGGATCGGACGATAAAGCCCTGTATTTTGATGGAAAACCAACAGAAACTGATTCCAAAAATAGCAAAGATTGGTTTAACTTCCTCAAACCTGCAAATCTATTGAAAGCATATCAGCCGACAAATGTTAATTTTGCTCCATTCGTTGTTCCTACATTAGTACAATCGCTTGATAATAGTTCCTTAGTTAATCGAATGAGATTGAACAGCAATCCCGATATAAATAAAGCCTATTCCAAGGGATTGGGTATGCGCGAAGTTATCAAAAAAGCTAAGAATCCAGAAGAAATACTCTACATTGTCGATTCTGAAGGCCCCGAATCCGTAGCTTTTGGTGCAGCCTTGGCAGATGTCGCCGATTTAATCATAACATTCGACAACTGGCCTCATCCAATAGGTGTTGTTCCATCGCACGACACACTTTCGGAGCTGATATTCTTTGCCAAAGAGGTTCAGGAGAAGGCAGCGCTGCGTCCAAAGAATGCACCGCCTGTTTTTTTGTTAGATCGCAAGCGATATGTTGAAAAAATCAATCCAGATACACAATTTGACAACAGATATATGGCAAAATTGCCTACTGCAGAGAATTTAAAGCAGATGAATATAAAAAGTATTCTCTATTTTGTGCCCGACAGATCAGTTCAGAACGAACTTGATGATTTGAATGATGATTTCGCAGCCTTCAAAAGCGCAGGAATTGATCTTCAAATGGTTCCACTTTCCGATTTTACTAAGGAAGAATCCAACGATACAACAACGAATCATCAGCAACCGCGAAATGAACCCGACATGAGAAATGGAGGATACTATGAATCGCAACCTTCTTACTACTATGGTGGCGGCTATTCACACCTTGGATTTTTCTTTATGAACTATGCTATGATGAGACCATCTTACACAATAGTTCAAAGCAGAATGCCAGCTTCACGAATTTCTCCGCCAAGGTACACACCAGCAAGCAGACCAACTGTGTTCAACCGAACAGGGTATTCCGCTAAATCAATTGGGAAATCTCGTCCATCAAGTTTCGGAACTGTCAGAACAAGTGTAAGCAAAAGTTCAGGGAAATTAAGCGGAGTCCGAGCCGGTGGACACGGCTCATTTGGCCGTGGAGGGAGCTTCGGAGGATAAATGAGTTATAAAATTCGTGAATTTCATAAATGCCAAAAAGATGAAGGGCTAAGAGATGTAGATAGAAAGTTCAGGAAAAACCAACAATGAACAGACGCGGTTTCTTTAATAAAATGATCAATGGAATGCCTGATGTGTTCTTTATGGGAATACAGGTCGCATTTCCTTCGCAAGTTCGCGAAAATATCTGGCAGGAGTTTGATATTCTTATCAGCAACAATCGCGGAATTCAGTCTGCTGGTCGCAAAAGGGGATTTTATAATGAAATAGTGAAAAAATTAACTGAAATATCGATCGGTTTCGAGTTAGGATACTGGGATTTTATTAAAAATGAAAGAGATGCAGATAATGAATTTGATAACTGGGTAGCCGAACTTGAGGAAGCAACTGCAAATGAAATAGAGGGGACTGATTCCCTCATTCTCGAACCGTTAATAATAGATGATGGCGAATTAGATTACATCGTCGTGACAGTTGCCTTCCTGATCAAGGGAAATGATAAACATGAACAGATTTTCAGACAGATAAATTCGATCACCGAAGATCAGTTTGATGACCTGACAAGTTATTTAACTCTAATAACCCAGATAAGAAACATTGATTTTGAATCTTGCATTGCCGATGCAGCTTTTTTAATCCCCGGCAATATAAATGAAGTTCTGTCAACTCAAGAAATTTATGGAGAAGGATGGGAATATCTCGTCGAAATCACTAAAAAGTTATGAGTTTTGAGTTATGAGTTTTGAGTTTTGAGTTATGAATTATAAACACCAACACTTTTAATTGATAAAGAAACCTTAAACAATATTTAGTTCAGATGCTTTAAAAATAATAAAATAAAATCATGGTGCAAATTCATTTAAATCAATAAATATTTTCGATTTTGGTACAATGTTTGAAAAATTAATATTTCTACCCAATATATCAAATATAGTAAAATCAACTTTTTATCTAATTTATAGTCAATATACAATTGTTTATCACTTTAATAATAATACTTTATCTAGTTTCCTACTTGAAGTCTGTCATTCCCAAAAAAATGCAAGACAAATGGTTCTTTTCCGACTCCAAAATACTGCTTGGCAAAAGTATTAAGACTTTTGTAATTATCTGAAAAGTGTATTTGAGTATAAAAAAAGGTTTTTAAATATTTCTTGTTCATTCCTCTAAACTAACACCTTCCCTAACCCTTCCTCAAGGAAGGGAATTTTGGAAAATGGTTTTTGTCATAAAACAAGGTTTTCCAGTGTTTCATCAATAAAATTCTATTTTAGTCAATATTTGTGCATAATTGTTAGCATGTGGTGAGGGGCAGGGGGTGAGCTTATTGGTATTGCTGTATAATCCAAATGAAATATCTGGGTTAAATCTAAATATTCGGCTTACTATTACCGGCTTCTGCTGTCACTTTTTTATTTTAAATGATTTCCTTTTATAAAATCGTGTAAATATTCCCTCAACTTAGCTTAGGGAACAGTTTTGTTAGGTAAGCGAAGTCGAAGAGAGCATAGAATATTCTTGTTTCATATAGAAATTGTTGACCTTTCAAATTTCGCATATCCTCATTCCTAATTCATAACCATAACTCATAATTTATAACTAATAACTCCTTTGCCATCTCCCAAATTTTCCGTAATTTTGTAGTTGGTATATTGTACATTTTTAATTTATTATATTTCAATTATTTATTTAAATTTTATTATTAATTTTTAGGTTCAATCATGACAAATTACAAAATTATCTGGACAAAAATTGATGAAGCTCCAGAACTGGCTTCCTACGGGCTTTTGCCAATTGTTCAGGCATTCACTAAAGGCACCGGAATATCAGTAGAAGCACGCGATATATCGCTTGCAGGCAGAATCATCGCCAATTTTCCCGACAAATTAACCGAAGAACAGAAAATACCAGATTTCCTTGCTCAATTGGGTGACTTAGTTAAAACTTCCGAAGGCAATGTTATTAAATTACCTAACATCAGTGCTTCCATTCCTCAGCTTCAAGCTGCAATAAAAGAATTACAAGCAAAGGGTTACGACATTCCCGATTATCCCGAAGAACCCAAAACCGACGAAGAAAAAACTCTTCAAGATCGTTTTGCAAAGGTACTTGGTTCGGCTGTCAATCCGGTGCTCCGCGAAGGCAACTCCGATCGCCGTGCAGCAGCATCTGTCAAGAAATTTGCTCAGAAATTCCCTCACCGCATGATGAAAGCTTGGCCGGAATCAGGCTCCAAATCCCGCGTTTCACACATGACCGGTAAAGATTTCTTCGGCAGCGAAAACTCAATCACCCTTGACAAGCCCTTCGACACAAGAATTGAATTTGTTGCTGAAAATGGCGATATCAAAGTTTTAAAAGCAAAATTGCCGCTCATGGCAGGTGAAGTGCTTGATTCTTCAGTAATGAACGTAAAAGCTTTGCGCCAATACTATGCCGAGCAAATTGAAGAAGCCCGCAAAGATGGAGTTCTGCTTTCATTACACCTCAAAGCAACTATGATGAAAATTTCCGATCCGATAATGTTCGGACATGCAGTTTATGTTTATTATAAGGAAGCTATTGATAAACATGCAGATACGCTCAAAGAAATGGGAGTCAATCTCAATAACGGTTTGCAGGATATCTATGATAAATTAGATAGAGTTAGCCCAGAAAAGAAGGCAGAAATCGAAGCAGATATAGCAAATGTTTATAAAAATCAGCCACCGCTCGCAATGGTCGATTCGCGTTATGGCATTACTAATTTGCACGTCCCAAATAATATTATTGTTGATGCTTCCATGCCAAATGTTGTTCGCGATGGTGGCAAGATGTGGAATAATGACGACCAGTTGCAGGATTGTATTGCAATGATTCCCGATCGCAGCTATGCAACTATTTATAAAACAATTATGGAAGATGCCAAAGAGCATGGACAGTTCAATCCTGCAACCATGGGTGCTGTTTCCAATGTTGGCTTGATGGCACAAAAAGCTGAAGAATATGGCTCGCATGACAAAACTTTTGAAGCTAATGCAAATGGAACAATCAGAGTAGTTGATTTTGATGGCAATGTTTTACTCGAACAAGCAGTTGAAGCTGGCGATATTTTCAGAGCTTGCCAGACCAAAGATGCAGCAATCAAAGATTGGGTAAAGCTTGCAGTTCACAGAGCAAAGGCATCTGGCAGCCCGGCAATATTCTGGCTCGATCCGAACCGCGCACACAATCGCGAAATTCTCAAAAAAGTTCATGACTATTTGCCAACTCACGACACAACCGGGCTTGATATTCAAATTATGACACCCGATGATGCGATGAGATTTTCTTGCGAACGTTCACGCAAGGGATTGGATACTATATCAGTTACAGGAAATGCACTCAGAGATTACCTGACTGATTTATTCCCGATTCTTGAGCTTGGTACCAGCGCACGAATGCTTTCGATAGTTCCACTGCTTAATGGCGGCGGATTATTCGAGACAGGTGCAGGCGGATCGGCTCCAAAGCACGTTCAGCAGTTCGTTAAAGAAGGACATTTGCGTTGGGATTCATTAGGAGAATATTGCGCTCTTGTGCCATCGCTCGAATTAATTGCCGAAAAATCGGGCAATCCAAAAGCAACTGTATTAGCTGAAACCCTTGATGTAGCTATCGGTAACTACTTAGAAAACGGTAAACTTCCATCACGTAAAGTAAATGAAATAGATAACCGAGGTTCGTCCTTCTATTTAGCATTTTACTGGGCACAAGCGTTAGCCGAGCAGAGCAAAGATGCCGAAATGCAAGCCCGTTTCACGCCAATAGCGGCCGAACTCAAAGCCAATGAAGCAGCCATAGTAGCCGAACTTCTTGCCGCACAAGGCAAACCGGTTGACATCGGCGGTTATTATCAACCCGACTTCACAAAAGTAAGTCAAGCCATGCGTCCAAGCGCCACGTTTAATAAGATTGTGGATGGGATGTAGGAGATAAAAGATAATTCCAAGCCGCTCTCAGAGATGGGAGCGGCGGGGGGAAGACTACTCAATAAATACTAATTCATCAAAAATTTTTATTTATCAGAAAATGTGAAAATTAATGGACAGAATTGAAGCTGAAAAAAAATTAAATGAAATTTTTAAGATTGATCATTTTTATGATACACAATGGTCAGTTATAGAAAAAATTTTAAAAGGCGAGAAAGTCCTGCTAATCGAAAAAACGGGTTTTGGAAAATCATTATGTTTTCAATTCCCAGCTTTATTATTCGAAGGTACAACTATAGTATTTACTCCATTGATTGCTTTAATGAGAGATCAGGTTAACAAATTGGATTCTTTGGGAATAATTGCAAAATGTATTAATTCTAATCAAGATAACGAAACTAATTCAAGAATTATTCAAGAGGCAATAAAAAACCAAATAAAAATTCTTTATATTGCACCTGAGAGAATGGAAAATATTGAGTGGTTAAATGCTGCAAGGCAAATGAATATTTCAATGATTGTTGTTGATGAAGCACATTGTATATCAACTTGGGGTCATGACTTCAGACCTGCTTATAAAAGAATTGTAAATCTTGTAAATTTGCTTCACGCGAATTTTCCAGTATTAGCTACAACAGCAACGGCTACCAAAAGTGTTGAAGAGGATATAAAACAACAAATAGGAAAAGGCATTTATTCCTATAGAGGTAATCTAATAAGAGATAATTTCAGATTGTTTGTAATTAAAGTAAATTCTGAAGATGAGAAATTAATTTGGCTGGGGCAAAATTTAAATAAAATTGATGGTACAGGATTAGTATATACAGGAACAAGAACAAATACAGAAATTTATGCCAAATGGTTTGATTATATAGGAATAAAATCTACATTTTACAATGCAGACCTTGAACCTGCAACTAGAGAAGAAATCGAGAAAGGTTTATTGGCTAATAGGTGGAAATGCATTGTCTCAACAAATGCTTTAGGTATGGGAGTAGACAAACCTGACATTAGATTTATTGTCCATACTCAAACCCCCATTTCACCAATTCATTATTACCAAGAGATTGGAAGAGCAGGAAGGGATGGTAAAAATACATTTATTATTCTATTTTTTAATCCGAATGATGATTTGAGTCTACCAAAAGCATTTATTGAAGGTAGTAAGCCTTCCATCTCTAAATATCAAAAAGTAATATCTGCTTTGAAAAATGAAAGACTTGGTGAACAAAAGCTGATGAAAGCAACGAATCTTAAACAAAACGAAGTTCGTACAATAAAAGCTGATTTAATCGAACAGAACATAATCAATGAAGTAAATGAAAACAAGAGCAAAATATATGAAATCAAATTCAACGCACCGGAAGTGAATTTTCAGCCATTTAATGAATTAAAAGAGCATAAAACAAAAGATTTTGAAAAAATGATTGAATACATCAACTTAGAATCTTGCAGAATGGATTTTTTATGTAATTATTTAGGTGATGCTTCATCAAATAAATGTAATAAATGTGATAATGACACAAATCACATTGTGACAATGAATTATGATGATTCCTGGAAGCAAAAAATTGATGAGTTCCATGGGAACTATTTTCCGGTTTTAGAAGTTTCAAGTCATAATGGTAAGCTCATTGACGGAGTTGCTGCTTCTTTCTATGGAGTCTCAAATGTGGGCAAAATGATTCATCATTCAAAATATGAGAATGGAGGAGATTTCCCTGATAATTTATTAAAATTAGCTTTAAGAGCATTCAAGAAAAAATTCAAAGATTTGAAATTTGACTTGATTATTTATGTTCCACCAACTGTATCGGGAAATTTAGTGAGGAATTTTGCACAAAAATTATCAGAGATATTAAAAATTCCTATTTCTCACAATCTACATAAATCAAGAGAAACCAAACCTCAGAAAATATTCCAAAATGCAGTTTTAAAAAAAGAGAATGTCCAAAATGTATTCTCATATTCAAAAACAAATGAAATTATGAATAAAAATATTCTGTTAATAGATGATATCTTTGATTCAGGGTATACTGTCAAAGAGATTGGGAAATATCTAATTGCTTTAGATGTTGCTTTAATTGCCCCGTTAGTAATAGCAAAAACCGTAGGAGGGGATTTATAATGAACGAAGAATTATTATATTGGTTTGCTCTTACTCAATTAAAAAATTGGGGAATATTTAAGAAAAATCAGCTAATTGTAAAAATTATTACTGAACAAAAAATAACTTTAAGTCAGTTTTTTAATTTAAAAAGTGACAATTATATTGAAAATTTTAATCTTGATAAAAGTGATATTATTGATTTGGATAGAGTTAAAAAGGAACTTCCTAATCTTTCGTTTTTATTAGAAGATTTATTAGCTCAAGGATATGAGTTGATTACAATCAATTCATCGAAGTATTCAAAAACTTTAAAAGAAAATTTGAAACTTAAATACTCACCTCCTTTACTTTTTATAAAAGGTAACTCTCAATTATTGCAGGAAGATTCGATAGCTATTGTTGGTTCACGAGATGCGGATGAAATTTCTTTAAAATTTACCGATAAAATTGCTGAAATTGCAAGTAAAGAATTTAAAGTTATTATCAGCGGTTTTGCAAAAGGAGTAGACAAACAAGCCTTGGATTCTGCTATCAAGTATAATGGACACAGTATAATTGTTTTACCTCAAGGGATTATGACATTTAACTCAGGCTTTAATAAGTACTATAAAGAAATTCAAAGAGGTGATGTGTTAGTTTTAAGCACTTTTCACCCGAAAGCTCCTTGGAGTGTGCAGCTGGCAATGTCAAGAAATCCTATTATTTATGGACTTGCAAAAGGCATTTATGTAGCACAATCCAGTGATAAAGGTGGTACTTGGTCAGGAGTTATTGATGGAATAAATAAAGGGAGAAAAATTTTCGTTAGGCTACCTTATACTAATGAAAAGAATGCAAATAATATACTGATTCAAAAAGGTGCAATTCCAGTAGATCAAGGTGGAAATTTAATTGAAAATAAATTCAATCAATTAGAATTTAATGATGTACCTATTATTAACGATGATAATAAAAAGGAAATTTCAACTTTTGATTTATCAGTTAATGCTCAAATTGAGCCTAAAGCTTCAATTGATGATAGAATTAGGGATTTATTATCATATTCCGAATTAACATCTAAAGAGATTATTAAAACTTTGAATTTAGATTGGAAAATTCAAAAAATGACTTCCCATCTCAATAAAATACCAAATATTATAAAATTGACAGGCAAACCGTCAAAATTTTATTTAAAAGGAGATAAAAGAATAAATAATTTGTTTGGAGAATAGAATTTGCTATAAAATAAACATCAAAAAAATTAAATATTGAAATTTCGGAAGAAAAAATTGATCCGATAAAGACAAACGACCAATATGAAATTGATAACGAAATGCTAATCAGACTTATAAAAATTCGTAAATATTTATGGACTTAAAACATCTCTCCTCCTCCCTCACTGGCGCTGCCGCAAGCCAGATGTTTGGTAAGCCTTGCCTGAAAATAAATGGTAAAGCCTTCGCCTGCCTATATGAAAATGCAATAGCTTTCAAGCTCACAGGTGATGAACACAAAGCCGCACTATCCCTTGCCGGAGCAAAACTCTTCGATCCATCCTGCAGAAACCGTCCAATGAAAGAATGGGTGCAAGTTCCAGCAGCTCATTCCGACCAATGGCAGTATTTTGCAGAAAGTGCTATGATGTATATAGTTGAAAATATTAAGTTATAAGTTGTAAACTTAAAGGTTAATTTTTATCGAATTTCCACAAAATTCATCTAATTTTATCATTGAATATGTAATTTTAAAATATTTAAAATATAATTATTAGTTTTAATATAATATTTGTAATCCAATAAAAATCAAACACTAACTTTATTAACTTTCAACTTAAAGCTTATATAATATCCTCATCTTTCAGACCTGATATATGGTTTATTATTGGGTCGATTGTTTCCCATATTTTTGAACAAGGGACATAGAAATTCTTTTCCGTTACAATAATAGACAGAGTTGATGTTGCCTGATTCCAAGTGCCTCGGAGAATAACTCCATTATTATGAACATCAACATCCCAAGGGTTATTCCCACTGATTGTTGCACCATTTTTTCTCAATTCGTTTAGAATTTTATCAATTTTAGTTTGGCTGATGTTACCATAGTGATGTTCGCCACATAAACTAGACATAAGGTTCTCCATAAATACTTTTGCCTACTCTAATAATTTTGCAGTTTTCGGCAACCCTGCTGCTTACTTTTTTGTTTAATGTCGATGTTCAGCGGTTTTCGACAGATTCTCGGACACTAAAGCAATTAATCGAACGGACATAAAACCTCCTGAAACGATATAAACAAATATTAAATTATGAAAAAGACAAGTTCAAACAGCTGCTCCGGCGCCTCCTTTGTTTGGGTGTGGGATATGTGGGTGGTTTGATTGATCATATACATTGTTTTCTGAGATGAATTATATTTTTTCGAGATACTATCTCAAATAAAGAATATGTTTCAATATATCCTTTTTAAATATTTTGTTGATTCTGGTAGATCAGCATTTTGTGGAACAATGATTTTCATCCCAACTGTAGGTGGACAAAGCCAATGTACTCCTTCAAATGATTTTATTTCTTTAAAAACTGAATTCTTTAATTGTCCCGAATAAACTTTATTCTTTTTAATTAAATTAGATGGATGTTTTAGACCAATATCCCAAAGTAAAGAAAAAGGGCTTTTTTTAATGTTTTGATTTGAATTCGTTGATTGAGTCCAAATATCTAATAGTGTTTTAGTAGCAGCCCCAACTCCTGCTGCTGCAATCACATTTATTAAGGTTTTATCGGATATTGGATTAAATAATGCAGCTGATACTGTAAAAGTTGTTAATATACCTCCAAGTTTTTTGATACTATTACGAAAATTATTATACTTTGAAGATTTTTGAATTTCAGCTAATTCGTATTTCAATTCATCAAATGGAAGATACTCATTTGAATCACATTCAAAAAGTTTCTTAAAAGCCCGTCTAAACAACAATAAATCACTTTCATATTCTTGTCTAAACGCTAAGAATTGTTTTGAAGACATATTATCAATAAATGGAATATCAAGTTCAAGAAGTAATTGAGTTTGTTTAATATCCTTCATAACTGTAGTCCCGCAAGTTACATCACTGAATGCACTAATAGATTCTTGAATATGCTTTTTTGTAATTCCAATAAGTTCACCATTTGAAATAAATAGATTACCATTAATAAAATCCTGATAGGCTTCACTAATCAACCAATCAAATATTTCATTTGGCAAATATAGTCCTTCGCCACAAAAACAATATTCATATCCGGTAGGATCTTTCTCACTTTTTGCTATGGCTCCTACATATCCCCAACCTGCATCTACATGTAAATCTTTTGGAACAACTGTAATACCACTATTAAATTTCAAATGAGGTCCAATATAAACATATTCTGCAGGATACCCAAGTAATGATAATCTTCTATAGGAAAATTTTAATTCGTCCAAATATGAGAAGGGAATTATAAGTGGTTTAATAGTTGAGTTCCTGTTGTGAATTAATCTTCTTGTATAATTGCCCCTTGCCCAAAAATCATAAGCTATCGACCTTGTCTCTTTGTTTTCCAATAGCCAATTACCAATAACTGAATAACTTGGTTCTTTAACTTCTGTGATTATACTAAAATTTCCGTTTGTATAACTTCGCTTTTTTTTTGTAACATAATCTGAATTTGTATCTTGATTTCGTTTCTTCTTCATATAAATTTCTTTCTCCTAAAAAATAATAAAATAATTAATTAACTACACCGGATTCACCGGCACATCCACCCACACCGCCGCACATGCTGCGCTCTCACGGTACGAGTTCGCTGCAATCACGTAAAAATAGTAACGCTTGCCGTCAACTGTCAGCTCGGAATACGAATTCGTGCCCACAGTATCAACCAAAGTGTATGTACCAGCCGCCGCTCCCGTATTGACTATGCTCCGCTCGACTTTATACTCCGTCGCACCAGCAACAGCATCCCAATTCACATTCACAGTCAGCGGCGGCACAGCTCCGGTCAATCCCAACGCCAATCCGGTCGGCACCGCAAGCGAATCATAATACGTAAATGCCAATTCAGCAGCAAAATCTCCGAATCCACCCGAATTTCGCGCCCTCACACGATAGTGCTTCGCGGCTCCTGACGCAGGTATATACACAAAGTTCGCCGCCGCATCCGCATAAATCTCCGCCCAGTCCGTTCCGTTATCGCTCGCCTCGATTTGATAGCTCGTCGCATTCGTAACCGCGTCCCACGAAAAGGTGTTAGTGCCGAAATTATACGCAAAATTCATCGGTGCAGTCAGGCTACCACCGCCACCGGAAGACGGATAAAGCAAATAAAACTCAATTTTCGCCGGCGAATCCTTAAAATTCAACTTTGATGAGTTACTAATTTTCACCATCGTGTCCCAAACTTTGTTAAACGCAACCGCACGCTCCTCCGACCGCGTAAATGTATGCCTCATAAAGTCTTGCTGCGCATTAATTTTGTTCGTTAAATCGGATGAAAGCGTATCGAGCAGCGTAATATCGGTCTGAAGGAATCCGGCAGCAATCAAATCGGCTTTATATGTCGTTGAATTTGCATCAAGATAAGAACTTTGGAGCAAATTCGCCATCTTAGGTGGCGATTTCCGCGCTTTTTCGTAAAGATTGTTGCCAAAAGCCTTCAACTTCACGTCCGAACCCGGCCATGCAATCCCAATATACAGCAAAAGTTTCTGATAATGCGCCCGCGCTAAGTCCATTTGCTCCTCAACTTCCGCCGTAAACACCGATTGAGAGTTCAAATCGTTTTCATTAGTCGGAATAGCGTCCGCCGCTTCGATATCAGCAAGGAAATTAGCCGCAAAAGGCGCCGCAAAAGCCGGTGAAGCAGCCGTAAAAAGCGTTTGATCCACCACCAATTCACTCTGAAACAGGTAAGCCTGCGTCAAACACTCGTCATAAGTCTTGGAAAATTTTTTAGTAATCATAATAAACTCCGTAAATAGTAAAAAATGTAGTAATCATATAAAAATAAACGGGTAAAAAAGCGTTAAATAGCTCAAACACAGCCTTAGAAACGCCGGAAAAACCTTTGGAAATGGCGGAACAAGCTCGTGAAATGGCGGAACGACCAAAAGAAACGACGGAACAAGCTCGTGAAACGCCGGAAAAACCTTTGGAAATGGCGGAACAAGCTCGTGAGAAGGCGGAACGTCCTTTGGAAACGCCGGAAAGAGCTCGTGAAACGCCGGAATAACCTTCAGAAACATCTTTTTTTGTGTTTCCGGGGGTTGGGGAGGGTTGGATGATAGTTGCAGGTATCATAATTTGGTTTATTAATTCTTTAGTATGATTTATAAATCTTGATTTGTACTTTGCTTTTTCATCATCATATTATAATGTCCGATATGTCCAGTTTTATCAAATATTTTCTCAAATACTTTGAGATATTTATCAATCTTATCATCATTTGATTCAATAAATAATGGATCTTCGAAGGTATGTGAATTTTCATGCAGGATTGAAATTAGTGAATCATAAATTATCAATTCCTCAGGTTCAAATTCATTTTGTAAATTCATTTTGTAACCACCAAGAATGTTGAAATAGTTTTCAATTATCCTTCTTAATACATTCAGAATTGTGGTTGACTTACTTCCTGAATTTATATAATCTTTAACTTCTTGCCATAATAATTCATAAGATGTTCTGATGGGATTACAGTCAAAATCTAATATTCTAGAAATATTCTCATCTTTTTTAATAATTTTGAAGCTACTCTTCTCTTTATTATATTTTTGTGTGACTTTATTATGAAAATAAACATTATGTGTTAAAACAAAAACTTGTTTCAAATTCTCTTTCTTATGAACTTCCTCAATGATTCTCTTTATCAAAGTACTTACAATGAATAGAACATTACTATCTAAACTAGACACCGGATCATCGAAAACAACTATTTTATTAACAGTTATATCTTCATTAGTAAAGCTACCATTGATAAGATAATAGAAATAAAGAAAGGAAATAAAATTTGTTTCACCTTCACTTAAAGTATCTTTTGCTTCTTCACCATTTTCTCTTATGATTTTATAAAAGCCTTTTTTTTCAGATTCTGATAATTTGAAATTAGTAAAATCAAATCCTTTTAATAATTTATTTATCGCATTCAATGATGGAATAATACTTGTAATTTGATTTTCTAATTCATTGATTTCTGACTTTAAAATCAATATCTTTTTTTCATTTTCACTTAATGTTCTACTAACACCATCAATCGTTTTTTGAAATTCAATATCATTTTTTGAATATTCTTCAAAATTCTTTCTATTTATTTCAGCAATTAAACGCCATACTTCAGAGATTAATTTGCTTTCTTCCTTTTTTCGATTAACAACTTTGTAATTATGCCCTCTGATCTTTTCTTTCGTCACATCAATAGAGTTTTTTATCGTGGTAAGATGAAGTTTAATTGATTCGATATTAATTACTAAACTTGGTTCATTAACCTTATTGTCAATTAATAATTTATTACGCTCAAATATTGATTGAATTAATTCAAATTCGGTTTTCATCAATTGAGTATCGAGATATTGATTATTAGAAATTACTATTGCATTGATATGATTAAGTAGCTTTGTCATAAAATCAAAATAATCTTTTCTAAATTCTGATACTTGATTTAATTGTCTTTGATAAGTTTCGTCAAAGTATTCTTCTATGTGTTGTTTAAAATCTTCTTGCAAGGGTCGTTGACAAAATGGACACAAATTATTATTCTCGTTAATGTAAGGAAGTCCTTTTTTTACCCAATCACTATTGTTCAATTTTGAAATTAATCCAGCTATAGGAATATCTTCTTTTCCGATTATCTTCGTTACTAAAATTGTATTTTTTTCATAAGAATCAATTGAATCAACATTGATATTAGTAATATCCTGAACCATTTCAATATTTTTATTAAAAACAATATCTGCTTCTTTTTTTAATTGATCAAGCTCTTTTAAGGTTTTTGAATTGGAATTTTCGAGCTTACACTTTTCTTTAAATTTCTGCTTGGAATTTCTAAATCCCTCAAAAGCATTTTGAAAATATCCATCATGGTCGATTTTTAGCTTCCAACACGATTCTTCAAATTTGGTTTCATCCGATTTCTTCTTATTAGTAAATTTTTCAATAATTTGATTATTCACAATGATTTGTTCATTAATAGCTGCGATTTCTTTTGATTTCCCATCTATATCTTTGATAATAGTGTCGTTTTCTTCGCCTAACGTGAAAATTCCTTTTAGGTCTTTGTCCACAGTATAATTCTTACTAATAAAATCTTTATTATACACAAGCGCTTTAATAGCAATATTATTCTTCCAAGTAATACTGCTTTCTGGATAATATTCATTATTAGCGATGATTCTGGATACGGAAGTTTTTCCACTTCCATTTGCCCCATAAATGAAATTGGTTTCTTTTAAATTATTTAATATTGCACCATCATTGTTAAATGAAGCTACATCTTTAATTTGAATACTCTCAATCATATCTACCTCATAAGTTAGTTATTTAATATAAATTATATTTATCACTTAAAATCTATGTACGCCACCGCCACGCCATCCTCAGCTTGTGTCTATTTTCTCATTCCCTGTCATTTTCTCCCGCTCAAAATAAGTGATTGTCATTCTTCCTGTGTCCGTCCCACAAAAGATTTCCGTCCGTCGCATCTTTGTGCTGTTCCGCCGCCCCCGCGCCTTCCTCAGCTCGTATCTATTTTTTCATTTCCTGCCATTTTCTCCCTCTCGAAATAATTGTTTGTCATTCTTTCTGCGTCCGACTGCGTCCCTCCCACAAAAGATTTCCGTCCGACGCATCTTCATGCTGTTCCGCCGCCGCAGCGCCTTCCTCAGCTTGTATCTATTTTCTCCCTCTCAAAATAAGTGCAATTTAACATAAATTCATTTTACTTAATGACGGATACTGGTATCGGTTCTAATTTTCCTCTATAATTTATTATTATAAAATATGTTCCTGCTTGAACCGATGAGCAATCCCATTGTAAATCACAAGAATATTGCTGACAATTACTTATTGTGATATTTAACTTTCCTTCAATTTTATCACCTTTTATATCATATATATTTATATCCGCTTGTGAAATATCAAACTGATCTCCCCAATATAGTTTTGCTTTTATAATCGAACTTGAAGGAATCGGATAAGGTGGACTTGCAAAAAATTTGCCAGTATATACTTCAATTAGCTGATCATCGACTTTTTTGGTTTTTGTTTTTAAAGATAATTTATAATAATTGATTGTTCGTAAACTATCTTTTAGGGAAGCAATTGCAGTTTCTCCTTTGAAGAGCAATGAAAAGAAATTTGGTGTGCCATAATCCCAAGATGAATTTTGCCATTTAGTTAAATCATTCTTTTCAATGTTCTCAAGTAATAAATTTGTTCCTACAATATAAAATTTATCACTCAGATTCATAATTTGAAGATAAGTAAAAGTCTTCGAATCTTCAGAATATAAGGTATCAATTTGATTTGATTTCATATTAATAAGAAAAATCTTGTTTGGATTAATTGAGACAATGAAAATTGAATCTTTATTATATTCATATACTTGCTTAATTTGTAGCTTTTTATTGATTGAATTAATTTGTTTCCATGTTTGTCCGCTATCAATCGTTTCCCTTACTTCAAAAAAGTTTAAATCAGGATATTTTTTGGAAGACATATAGTCAAACATATAAAAATGTTCAAGATTATTTGCAGATATATGATGGGTAAAGATTGAAGTATCGGTTTTAATCAAGTTAATATTAAAATTGTTGAAGTCCATTAAATAAATTCTGCTGGAATCTTTGTAATTTTGGGAGAATATTAATTTATCTGCAACACGAGTTATATCGCTATAATCAGGTGCAGACATTATTTGCAGAAAGTTTTTATTAGATATGAAGTTAAATGTTTTTCCGGAATCCAAAGTAAATCCAATATTGTTTTTATTGTTATCAATAGATTTTGCACCAGTGAATATTCCTTTGCCATTGCTATCACAATAAAATGTTGTTGGATTGGTGAATGTGTATAAATAGGATAGACTATCTGTTAACTTTGGTAATTTAAAAGATGTTCCTCCATTTGTGGTAAAATAGATATCATTTGTAAGAGGATTTATACAATAAAAATTCGAATCATTGATAAATTGTTTGGCAGGGCTATTTGAATAATGAGAAACCAATTCCCAAGTCTTTCCGAAATCTCTTGATTGAATAATAGTTTTATTTTTTCCAAACCAGATAATTAGAGAATCATCAAAAAAGTTGAAATTACTGCAACTTGCGGATAAATTATCATATCCGAAACTATTCTTTCCCGAATAATAGTTATTAAGGAATTTAGAGTTATAGTATTGAAGAGTATCATTCACCTCATCATACTTTAGTATTCCAAGATTATAAGTCCAACAATTCTGCCATTTAATAGCTGGGTTATTTTTTCTGTAAGCAATATAAAGATTATCATTATGTACATATAAAGAATTTAAAAATAAATCTCCAAAATCCGATACCGGCTTTAATGTGTCTTTTAGCAGGTAATTCCAATTTTCAAAGTTTGAATCACAAGTATAAGGGTAACCCGATAAATTGAAAATATTTTGTCCTTTATATTTAAGAATTGCTGTTAGTTCAAAGGATTTATATTGAATTTTATTTGTATCAATGTATTTTGAGAATTCAATTTGTCCTATTTTATTAAGATTTTCAGATAAAATAATAATCTCACCATTAGATGTAGTCTTAGTTTGTGTAACAGCCACAACAAGTTTATTATCAAAAAATCGCATATAATTATACCTTTGCGAACCGAAAATAAAAGTCTTATTAATCAAAGTATCGGAATAAGTATATTTTAAGTTAATATCTTTATCAAATGCCAAAATCTTATTTATGCTCCTAACGTAAAGAAATTTATCGCTAAGTGTTAAATAGATAAACTTATCACCGCTATCCAAATGAAAAGGATATTGAATCCATGATATACCATTGTCAATTGATTTTATAATATACCCTTTATCAATTATTCCCCAAATCGTATCTCCCTGGTTCAGTAATAGAGGGATATTAGCATTTAGATCAATTGAATATTGCTCCCATGTAATTCCTTTGTTTGTTGTCATCAAATAATTTCCATTGTTTGAATAAGCAATTATATTCTTACCTGATGAAATTAATCCATTGAAATCCATTCCGAGTGGTTTAATTTCAAAATCGGAAGAAGATGCACGAATTGATAAAAATAGAATGAACGCAATCACTGCATTAATAAGACTTTTCATTTTACATACTTTCAAAATTAATTGTATATATAAAGGGGAGTGCTTTTCTCCCCTTCCATTAATTACTATTTTAGTTGATCGCATTCAGTCGCAATATGGAAACATGTTCCATTTTGGGGTGGTGGATCAGACCATGGATTTGTTTTACATTCGTAACTTGGTGTTCCCTCTTGGGTGACGGTTCTACTTAATTGCGTTAAATGATTCCCATCCCAACATAGAACTTCACAGGTTACACACCTTGCATCTCCACATGGGACTAACTTTGTACTATTTATCCATGTCCAACATTGTGGATAATCAAAATAAATAACTGAGCCAGAAGTCCCAAATTCATCGCATGGTTGCCATGTGCCACTACATATATCAGGGTAATTATTCCTTAAAAAATCCGATATAAAAGTTAGGTATAGCCCTAAATCGGGATTATCAGAGCATGGATCGAATAATCCAACTAATGAAAAAGTCGAACTTGGATGTGTTGGACTTCCACAATCAATGCAAACTATTGCTGCTGCATCATTGCAGTTTGGGTCTGGTATTGGAACCGATATTTGAATGGTTCCTGGAGGGCAGTCTGTTGCATATATAGTACGTGAATTGAATATCAAAGATATTAAAGCAACCAATAAAAATATTAATTTCTTCATTGTTTTTCCTTATAAAATATTTTACATATTTTTGCTTGGGATCTTTTGGGGAAATGTTTTTATTTGATTGATCCCCTTCAGTCCTTAAGCGAGCCCTTTGCGATACCTTCGCAATAGGGCTTTATTTTTAGCTTTTTTAAGCAGTGCCACTCTGCTTCCTTACGATTACTGCAAATTTTTATTATTTATTATAAACGTATTGTTCAAAAAATTATTATTTTGAACTTTTATCTTACAATCCATTTTACCCTCCTTTCCTTGATTAATTAATAAATCGTTTATTATATTTCCCCACAATAGATTTCCGTCCGCCGCATCTTCATGCTGTTCCGCCGCCGCCGCGCCTTCCTCAGCTTGTATCTATTTTCTCATTCCCTGCCATTTTCTCCCTCTCAAAATATATGATTGACATTCTTCCTGTGTCCAGCCTTGTCCCACATAATTCAATAGTAATACACCTCGCATCCTACTTTCTACCTTTCTACCCTCTACTCTTCTACCTTCTATAACCCTGACTCTCAGAATAAGTGATGATCGTGCTTTCAGACAAAGCCACAGCCCCTCCACAGCAATCTGCCGCTATCTCAACCCTATACCTTATTTCTTGCAGTACCATATTAAATAAATTAATCTAACTGATTTTACAAACTTAATAATAATTTTTCAAATGATTGCAAACTAAAAAAAGTTTTTAACTACATTAGAAAAAAATGTGTACAAACTTGCTTAAAAAAACCATCCAGTCCGATTTCTAAGTTATTTCTAACGAATCAGTTCTTATTTCAATTCATCCGACGACACCAAGTCATCGGATGAATTATAATCAATCTCAGCAGGGGTCTTCGCCAATCAGTTGCCCTGTACTCGACTCCATGTCAATTACAATTTGATCATAAGCCTGCACCGGATATTTCTTAACTCCGATTGTACTCCAATTCACAACTGCTTGCTTACAGGTCGAGCAGTTATTCCTGATTCCCACTCTGCCAACTCCGGCAGCAAAAAAGCTCAGGCAAGCCAGTCCCATCTCAGGTGATGGTTTGGACGCCACTAATTGCCCATCTTGAATAGAATAGTAACTTTCATTCCCGCAGGACGTTCCCAAAGAATCCCAAGAACCGTCATTACAGCGGTATTCCCAACCATTCATACAAACGACCGAACCTTCTGAATAGGTTTTGCCGTCATAAACACATGAATTTCCCATAAAAAACTCCTAATTATTGATTAATAAAAAATGTACAATTTACTATTTCTGTCTATTGCACTGCAAAATATTCTATTATATAACTTAACTTTTAATTTCATTTACCATAGTCAATTTCAAGCTTAATCTATCTATAATAATATCAATATACTATACAATCTTGAGATTTTATTCATCCGATACCCCATGGCATCGGATGAATAAAAAAATTCTACCGAATTACTGATGGTTAACATTAATTTTCCCATTTGATGATCAAACTCATTTAACCCGGATTCTTCGGATCAACTTTCGCTTCCTGCTCAAGAACGAGTTTCTCAATTTCATCCATGTAAGCAAGTTCAAACTGTTTCTGAGGCTTAGGTACATTTGCCAATCCGGCAGCAATAGCTGTTTCGATTTGTTTGACAATCTCCGGTTTAATTGTTTTATCACGAATCATATCCGTAATAGCTTTCACAAAAATTGTACCGCACCTGTGAATAGTCGGATTAAAGAGTTTAACGCAAGCTGTTTGATCGCAACAAGCCTGAACGATAGCCGCATCGGTAAAGTGATTGCAGCGATAACCGCCCACAATTGGTCTATAGCTCCAAACAGCTTTAATATAGTAGCAGCCCGGCGGAACCTCCACTTCCAGATGTCCGCATTTAGCTGGCATAACGATATAGCGCTTTTTGCACCATTCAAGTACATGACCGTCGCAATCAAAAATTGTAACGTACCAAGTTCTGCTGTCAACGCTGCATGGATCATCCATACCGGAAATCCATACGTTTAATTTTGCCATACCCATTGAAGTACTCCCATAAAATGAACAATCAGGCTGGTAAATTAATATTTATCAAGCATCCCAGCCTTGAATGCCTGTTGTCAATACTTTTACTTTATAATTCCTTCTACTTTCTTCATTAGCGAAGCCTCGATTAATTTTTCGTTTAATCCAAGAATAATGCCAAAGATAAATGCAATTGCCGGATCGTTCACAAAATTATCCGATGATATTGTCCCGATTTTAAAACTGATGATTTGTTTGCAAAAGAATAAACCGTAAACAATTGCAATCAAGCTAACAAATAATATTTTAAAGGATGGGTAAAGCTGGTTGCTATTAATCGTATTCAAATCTCCAAAAGTCAAGGTTTTCTTGGAAATAATCGAAGACAACCAAACACCGATAACCGATCCGAGCAGAAGAATCATGAAATTCCTTTGTACCTCATAAAGCGGGAAAAAGAATATAAAAACAAAATAAACACATAAAAAGAAAATTGAAAACGATAGACCTATTAATCCTAATTGTTTTAAATACTTATGTTTAATTTTAGCAGATTCTTTATTAACAATTTCGGATTTTAATTGCTCCAAGGCAGATTGAGCAAGATCCAAATGCGGATTTTCACCAACCAAACCAACCTGAACAATTTTGACTAATTTGTCAAGATACTGCAAGTATAATTTATTAGTTTTGGCAACATACAACTGCTCAAGAACAATTTGTGTATTTTCGGAATCCATAATAAATTCCTTTTCTTTATCACTAACTTCAATATCGTTCACGACTTGAATTTCGAGAGCAGAATCTTTATTAAATACTATAAATTTTGTACTCATGGCAGGGATCTCCCGCAAGCAGGACAAACTCCATCTGACGGCCCGATGGCTACCTGATGATTATGAGCAGTGCTTACTAGGGCAGATATTCTGGTAGCACGCCTGGCTGATGGAGGTGAAGCTACTGATCTGTTGGATCTTGCGATTAAATTTTGGACAATCTTTTTTTCATTATCTGACAAGATTGCAGAATTTACAGATACTTTTTCCAAAAGCATTTTTTCTTCGATTTTTAATCGAAAGGAACTGGATTTTTTCATCATTTTAGTCTCCTGTGAATAAGGATTATATAAATAAAACTAATTTTAGCCATAACCTGAATATTAAAAACTATTTGAGAATATTACTAATTTTATCAATTCTATCTTTTTCTATTTTAGGTTTTTGTTTTTCAAAAGTAGAAATATGAATTAACTCTGAAAGAAACATATGAAACTCTTCAAAGAAAAACATAAATTCCTTTTCATATCTAAATATTTCTCGTGAAAATGGACTATGTATTGAAAATTCTAATATTTTTTCGAACTCTCTAATTGAATTTCGTACATCTTTTTCGGATTTGTTATTTTTAAGAACTTTATATGTTTCTAATCCAATTTCATAAAGCCAAGGAAAATCATTTTTAAAAACACTTATCATTACAAGAAATGAATTATGAATTCCAATTTCATTTGAAAATTTGAACAATTTATGAAAATATTCTGGATGAAATCTCATTGATCTTCTTTTAAATTCAGGTTCTATTTTTTCACTAACTTTATATATTAAATCCTGATTCATGATCTTTAATTCTTCAAATATTTTTATCACTATTGATTCATCTTTTTCATCATTTTTTTTTTCAACTGGTTTATTCGAAAGAATAGCATCCTTTTTGGTAACAAAATCTTTAACAAGATTCGTTGCTATTTCTTTATCAGGATTTAAACCAGAGATTCGAGAACAAAGTTGCAAAACTAATTTTAATAAATAATCTTCATCATCACTTGAATTTTGAAATTGAGCAAAAGGTCCAGATGTTGCCACTTTATCTAATGTAATACCTAAGGCTATACCAATAATTGGGATATTGTTTTTATTCCCTCTTGCAATTCCTGTTTCAAAAAGTATCCAAGGTTTTTCAATACTATTACTTGTAAGCAAAGCAATAATATCAGTTGCTTCATTCAGTTTTTTCATTAATTCAGGATACCATTCTCTACCAAATTCTATTCCTTGATCTCCTTTTTTGTCTGATGACCTAAAACACTTTAACATTCCTGAACTAACTTTTCTTATAAGTTCGCTGAAAATTTCGGCTAATTCTGCATCTCTAACATCATGACTGATAAAAACAAAAGGTGTCCCTTGTTTTTGAATTATTTGTGCATCAGAAATTTGTTCTGAAGCTACTTCTTGTTCTTTCTTTTTCATTTCATCTTTCTAAAATAATTTTATAATTTTTAACTTTCTGAATTTTCTAATCTCTTCTCTATCCTTTTACCCGGGTCTACCATTAAAGTAAAATATGATAAATCAGTTCCTTTTATCAATTTTTCGAATTTTCTTACAAATTCTTTTTCTGCCATATCGTTTAATAACAGTAGATAATCTCCTGTTCTTGCAAGAAATAAATTTTTCTCACATTTTATTTGTTCAGCAACAAGACGGTACTTTTCCCACTTTGCACCATAATTATGAAATTCTTCCCACTGATAAGTTGCTAAAACAATTGTTGAAAGTATTAAAGAAATAATCCCAAAACAAACTTTATAACTTTCTGATACTGTGAATGTTACACCAATTGATAGAGTTGTTAAAACATTACAAATAATTGATATTTTTTTGGATAATGTAAAATAGAATTTGAATTTCATTGCATTTCTATCGAAATAGCTAAATTGATCCTCTACTCTATCAATTAAATAATCTTCGATTTTAAATTCCATAACTTACCTCAAATAATTTTCAATAATGTTAATAATGGTCGGAGTGTTAAAACCAACAATTTGATTTGCAGTATTTTGAATAAATAATGGAATATTCCCTTGATAATCCCATGGTTTTACCCCTAAAATATATTTAGAATAATCCGAAGCAGCCTTTACCTCTTTTTCGATCCAAGCACTATGTAACGATGACATGCGTGCAGAAACGATAAAGAAATTACACTGCCTAACTTGCTCTCTTAATGCCTCTTCGATTTCTTTTTTCCTTTTTAATTCAAAAGAGTCATGGATAGGTACACTATAATCGAAGTGCTTCCACCCCAATTCATTAAACTTTGTTGTTAATGAATAATAATCCCCTCTGTATGCCCAACGATGGCTGATAAATATGTTCGGTGTTTTCATAATTTGATATTAATTAGTTATAAAATATTTTTCTCTTTTCATTCATCAGGATCTACTAATTCAATTTCTTTCTCTGAAATTAAAACCCTAATTACACCTATGATTTTGTTAAGAGCATTTTGAAGGATAATAGCACTTTTGTTAGTTAGTTCGTATGTACGGTCATATTTTACAATCATGTCTGTAACTTGAATCTTCTTTTGATTGTAATAATTAAATTTGATAAGTTTGATGTTTTTAGTATCAGAAAGGTCTTTAATTGAACTTGGCTTTTTATGATTAAACCAATAATCTTTTTCTGGAAAATTTTTTACAACACATTGTTCAATATCAAATATTTTAGAACGATTTAATACCTCAGTAAGGTTGAATATTATTCCAGGTACATCTAAATGATAAACACGAATTATAAATCTTCTATCAACTTCATAAGTTTCTCTGTCAATATTAAAGATTTCATATTCTATTTCATTCATTTCAATTTCTAATTTAATCTTAGTATTATCATTAAAAATCTTAGGTTTTAAATCAATTTGTTCACCTTGCAGACTTTCAAACATCAATTTATTATCTTCTCTTTTTTCTTTAAGAGACCTTTTAAAATTATTTATATTGTCGTCAGATGATTTATTATTTGGAGAGTAATCAGTTAATTTTACAACAGTTACTGTTCTATCATCTTTAGTATATACAAAGAGCTTATCAATGTTCAAGTTATTAAAAAAAGCTAGATCAGTGAAAGCATTTAGAAGTCCCTTTTTGTTTTTACTTTCGTATTTAACTAAATAACTTGTTAATTTTGGAGCCATTTCTTCATTTAAATCATTGACAAGTTTATTTGATAAATCCCAATCATCTTCAAAATCTATATGCTCCAATCCTATTCTTATTAGACCGTCAATTAATAAATGTAAAGGTGAAGTAATAGAGTGTTCATCATCAAAAGCCTTACAGAAAATATGAATATTGTTTTTATTATTCTCAATAGTTTCCATACACTCGGTATGAATTGAATTATTTTTAAAATGAGCAGTAGTAAGGTCGCGAACATGTAGAATACACTCCTTTTCGTATTTATTACATTTCTTTTTACATTTATTCCTTATAAAAAATGCCAATTCATACTCAATAGGTGCTAAATTATAAAGCTTAGAACTTCTTAATCCAATTGTTTTATAAAATAAACCTAAAAAAGAATCAGAACTTTCAATTAGCTTATCAATTTTTTCCTTCAATTCTTCGATCGGTTCTGTTTCAAACATTAACGGCCGGTAGCCCAAATATTTGCAGGTTGTAAATGCAATTTCTCTTGCAGTAGCAAGTTCTGACATTCGTGAACTAATAAAAATTGTATTCATTATTATCCTTAAAATTATTGATTAATATAGAAATAGAGTATTAACAATTTTATTATTTTCTTCCTCCCCTCGAACATTCCATCCGGGGTGGCTTCCTAAGCGCTTATTGTCAAATATATTATCCGATCATAAGAAAGTCATTTTGATATTACTTCTTTTTCTCTCTCCTTACCAACCCTCTTTATTTGGGAATCTATATGATCAAGAACTTGCCATTTTAGATTCTGTTCAAAAAAGTAAGATTTCATTTTAGCAAGCATAATATCGGCTGATGCTTTATCTCCGTTTTTAATGTGGCATTCCGCTCCCTTACGCATTGCCTGATTCAATGTTATATTATCAACTCCCTCTCCTTGCTTGGTCATCTCAAATACCTTTGTCAGAAGTTTGGCACTTTGCTCGGCGTCACCCTTACGCACTTTGATCTGCTTGCCTGTACTAATTCTCTTAAAATCTCGAGAGTAGTTAACTCCCAAAATCAGCGCTGCATAGACACTTAGCGGATGATCGGGATAATTTGCCAACACCGACTCAAAAGCAAGGTTTCCTCTCCGCAAATGTTCGGCATCCGATCCAAGCAGGTAAAATAACTTCCCTTGTTCATCACCAGAATAAAGTTCACCAATCTCATTTTCTTCCAGTGAAATTGCCGAACGTACCCTGATTTTCAGGTCATTCGATATAATAATATTAGCTTCGGAACTATAATATGCACCCCGAATATGATAAGTTCCGGGCTGATCAAAATAAAATCCACCCTTTCCGTATCCAATATAAGCAGTTTCATAAATCGTCGGCCTGGATTCGTTAAGTGTTATCAATTTTGGTAAAATCAAATGTTCAGCTAATGGTTCATAGATAGCAACTTCTCCATTAGGCTTTTTGATTGCTATTTTAGTAAAATCAAAATTCGGATGCAAGGCACTGTTTACATTTTTAATATTGGAACTTTTCGCTTTAAGTTTCAATTCAATTACAACAGGTTCGCCAATTACAAACACTTTCTTGGAATCAAGTTCGAGATTAAGTCCTGAATCATTTTCAAGCATTGGCATACAAATTTCAAAGTGTTTTTCAGATCTTTCAAGTCCGGCATGAACAGCCCAGTTATCTCCACCCATAATCACATTGTTACGGTAATCATGGCGAAGATGGACCAATTCCTCGTCGTCAAACTGAAATGCAAAATTATTCCAGAAACTTCCCGAACCATGGATTTGATCATATTTCCAATCGTAATTCATCCACGAGAGAGAATCCGGACGGCTTTTATCCCAGGAATGCAATAAATTGAATGAGTGACCAAGCTCATGCACATAACAGTAAAGTGTATGGCGAACAGCATCGTTTGAACCAGCTCCACCATAAAATGAATCAACCTGAGATTGGAAAACTGCACAACCTTGGCGCTGACTCGTTCCCTCATAATCGAACATTATTCCGAAAAGAACATTATCACCACTTGTTTCTTCATGTCTTGACTTACAAGCTAATAAATAAGTTTGCCATTTAGGGCTATCCGAGATCAAACTGAAATTATGATGCATAGCTGCTTCCAATTCAGCATTTGTCCAAACAGAGTCAGTTCCCGCCTCATTTGTGAGAACAGAATTACTGGCTCTGGTTCCAAGCATTTCAATACCTGCTTCCTTATACGCCGTGATTACATCTAAAGTTCTGGCTTCACCGGCATGAGCCATCAGATTAGTATCATAAGAATCAAATAAAGTGCAGCCTTCTTCAAAATCTTCTTCAAGATTGAGAGTATGGAAATAATGGCTCTCAAATTTGCATGAATAAGTCCCAGCGGTAACACCCGCTGCATTATAAAAAGTTATTGTTGCAGGAGCGGGAGGAAACAAATGACCTGTTCGCACGACTGAAATTTTAAAATGATCATATTCCGTAGGTTTGGTGCTGCTCAATGTCCCTTCAATAATTACATGGGATGGAGACCAGATCGCGCGTACAGGTGCGGATTTAAAGGAAGCGAAATAACTTTTCACCCTTCCCCGGACAATATAGAAATCGCCGCTTACGAGGTTGCAGTGCCGCGTTCCGTCAATATCAATTCGTAATTCCAATTGATAAACACTTGTTTTCCCACTGTATCTTCCGCTGATTAGGTTATAAATATTGATCGGAAAAGGTGGCTTAATCGGATACAACTCAGGATTAGCCTGATTATTCACATCTTTTTGCAGTTGCTGATCTGATTCTGAATTTTGAGAAGCATGGTGAAAAGGGTTCATTGGGTCAGTCATTTCTTTATCTCCTATTCTAATTAAACTGAAAATTATAAAAGTGAATTTATTTATTATTTATCGTTCCAAGATAGATTCAGACACGCACAACACAAACCGATTAAAAAAGCATTTTTATCATAATAGGTCTGGCAGCGCTATACGAAACATTAATCATTAATTACCAAACAAACAAATGAGCAAAACTCTGCATAAATCCTGATTATATAAAATATTAAAATAAATATTTATATATCGTTAAATTCATACAGCACAAATATAAGACAAAAAAAAATATATTCCAAATAAATTATTTCACAGATACAATAATTCTTTAGAATATTTACCTATTATTTACCTATTATTTACCCAAAATCCGCATCTGATCTGAATAAGATGAAAATTTATTTATTTTTGAAACCAAGCAAAATATTCAATAACCAAAATTATCAATGTGTAATATAGAATCCTTTGGAAACCACACCCCAACCCTCTCCACAGGAGTAATGTCACTAAGTTAGGGGAATTATATCATTTCCTTAATGAATTTGGAATTATTGTCATTCCCGTGCATGAGACTGTGTGAAAACTGCAATTTCTTGTCATTCCTGTGAATGAGACTGTGTGAAAACGATGAAATTCCAATGGAATGTCATTCCTGCGAATGCAGGAATCCCCAATTGCGCCATGGAATGGGATTCCCGCATTCGCGGGAATGACAGATACGTGAATATTTCGTGTTTTCACACAGTCTCGAATGCAGAAATGAAAGCCTTCAAGTTGGAAACGATATAATAAATATTTACAACTAAACAGACGAGAATGTCTATTCTACTGCACGGTAGGTCAGACCTTCTCGTCTGACAGAATTGAAATTTATTATTAAGCTTGATATAGAATATATTCGGAGCTGACTTTCTAAATGCAAAATGATTTTGCGATTATCAAAGCATTGCTTTATGAATAAAGCGCGGCTGCATTTAAAAGGTGTCCCAAGAAGACATCTTTCTTGGAAGTAAAGACGTCTTTAATTTGAGGAATTTAGTAAGGGAAGGAAATATTTTTGAGAAGAGTTTCTAATGGTTCAATATTCATCTTACATTTAAAAAATATTTAAATTATCTCAAGTCATTTTTTTTCCATGATAAAATTTATTATTAATCCACTGCAAAATTACGAAAAAGATAAAGAGATTGCAAATAGTTCTTAAGATTATGCAATAGCTCTCATTTCTTCAGTGTTTATAAAATAATGAAAAGGTAAAATTGAATTAAAATTCAAAGATTCACTGGCGACCCTTTCAGCTGCCCGTTTCAATGTATGTGATTCAATAATAATTTTCATCATTCAGTCATTGATTTAATAAAAAATCATTTTTTCTTTTTACCTTCCATCGAACATTCCAGCGGCAACAGCATCATTTTATTTTTTTTTCACATCTTTTAAAATAAAGTTTTGTTATGTCCGAAATCTTCCGTAATTTTGTTTTCTGTATAATTTGTTCTTATAAAAAAGTTGTTTATAAGAAGTTTGAAATATTTTTGGAGTTTTTAAATGAGTTTACGCCGTACTTACGAAACCACAGTAATTGTGAACGCAGCATTGGAAGATGCAGATGTGGACGCAGTAGTCGCCAAGATTACCACTTACATCGAAAACCACGGTGGTGAAATTCTTGAAGTTGAAAAATGGGGTCGCCGCCGCTTGGCCTATCCTATTAATAAAAAATTCAATGGATTTTATGTGCACATAATATTTGAGGCACTCACCAATACCATTCCTATCCTTGAGCGATTTTTAGTGCTCGAAGATACAATTTTGCGCCATTTGACATTGATTCTTCCTCAGAAATTACGCGACTACCGCGCTAAAAAAATTACCGGCGACGGCAGACCAATTGAGCCTGCACCGGAAGATGAAGAAGCCACAGCAGATATTGCTGTTGTTTAATTTTTTTAAAATATTTATTATTAGAGGAAACAATGAAAGTTATACTTAGACAAGAATATCCCTCGCTCGGTCGTATGGGTGATATTGTAACAGTTAAAAACGGATATGCCCGCAATTTTCTCATTCCGAGAAGCATCGCTTATCTGGCTACTCCCGGCGCATTGAATGCCATTGAAATTGAAAAGAAACGTTTTGCTAAACGCCTTGAAAAAGAGAGAATTTCAGCCGAAGAAATAGCTGCCAAAGTCTCCGAACTTCAAATTAGCGTTGCAATGAAAGTGGGCGAAGAAGGCAAACTTTACGGTTCTGTTACTCCGCAAATGATTTCTGCCGAACTTGCCAAACTTGGCTTTGAAGTTGACAGAAGAAACATTATTATTGATGATCCTATCAAAACACTTGGTGTGTTTGACGTAAAAGTTCGTCTCCATGCAAGCGTTATAGCAAATGTCAAAACTTGGGTTATAGCCGAAGAAGAAACCGTTGCTTAATTATTAGTGATTAATGGTTAATTACTAATGTGAAGAATTTAAGAGCAGCCGCAATATTGGCTGCTCTTTTTTTTCCCTCAAAAGTTAGAATTAACAGGAATTTTTAGGTTTAACTTAATTTAGCAGAGAATTAGAACCATACTGATTCGCTCTAAGATTCCACTCCTTACTAAGACCCCATGTAAAAATTTACATGCAAATTACAGCTAACTTTAGTAAATCAGTAGCTTAGACATCCTTGTCTGAGCATATAAAACAACAAACAGACAGGGATGTCTGTTCTACCAAAAACAAGTTAGATGAGAGAAGTATTGTGCTAATTATTTTTCATGAAAATAAAAATTTAACTTGCTTTTAATAAAATATTAAGTTAAATTGATTTTGTGTTGATCTGTATTTTGTTTATTCTTTAAAGTGAATTTTAATGTAATATATAAATGGATTAAGTTGAAAATATTTTTAATATTTGGTATTATATTTTTTCTTACTCTTCTCCAGAGCACGGGCTATTCTCAGGACAAATTAGGGACAGGAAAAACTAATAAAAAATCAGTTAAGGTTTATGAAAAACCTGATTTAGGCTCCAGTAATAAAATTACTTTATCTAAGAATACTAAAGTTCAAGTACTTGAATATTCGAACGGTTGGTATAGAATTTCCCTTAATAAGAAAACAGGATGGATCGAAGAATCGAACATCGAAATAATCACGAAAATTTCCGATAAAACTGATGAAAATCTGAAACCGGCTCCGGTTAAAACAGGGAAAGTCGAAACTCCCAAGCAGCTCCCAAAGGAAATTACCATAAATGAAGTCCCTGATAATCCTGTTAAAGAATCATCCAATCTCGGCTTTAATATCGGTTTTACAGCTGGTTGCTCAATTTCCGATTTTAATGGTAATGATGCCCCAAGTGATAAATCAAGTAGATTAGGACTTGTTGTAGGAGCTATTTTCATTAATCATTTTTCCGATAATGTTTTTTTAGAAGCTGACCTGCTTTATTCAAACAAAGGTGCTCATATTATTGAAAATACCAATAAAGTGCTTTTAAAATTTGATTATATAGAGATTCCTTTACTTTTAAATATTAAAATTCCATATACAGAAATTATAAGAGTTGCTGTGGGAGGCTATATTGGATATAATTTCAATGCAGCAAAAATAACTCCAAGTGAAACTTTTATGTTTAGTGATATTAAAAAAATAGATTATGGAATAGCCGCAGGGCTGGGTTTTGATTTAAAAATATTTAATAATAGCTTTTTTATTTCATCAAGATACAGTCTGGGACTGACCACTGTGCATAATGCCAGTCAAATTCAACTTGATTTGAAAAACAATGCAGTACAAATCTGCATTGGGTGGATGATTCCATATAAGTTTTAAGTAACTAGAAGAAAAATAGTAACAATAAATCGTAGGTCATTATGAAAAGTTTATATTCATATTTCCCAAATAGCACTTCTACTCTTCTTAAAAGGGTTGTGTTTTTGTTATCTCTATATTTAATTATTATTTCATGCGATTCAGGAGTACCTGTAACTCTTGTGGATACTTTGAATAATGGCACTGAATCAGTAGCTGAATCGAAATCTGCTAATATTGATAAGAATGGAGGTTCGGTTATATTAAGTGATGGAACTGAAGTATCAGTTGCTGCAGGTGTGACTCTGCAGGCAGTAACTCTTACTGTTAAAAAAATGAATAAAGATAATTTCTTCTCTGCAGATAATCAGTTAAGTTATGATTTGAGTTCTACCGGAGATTTATCAAATGTGATTGTAAAAGTTGTGGTCCCCAAAAATTTAACTACTCAGAAGATCAGTGTATTTAGATATAATCCGTTAAAAGTTGATTCGAATGTAACAAGTAAAGCAGTGAGTTTTGACTATGATAGTATTTCGGGAACAGTAACAAGTCAGGAAGCTGTTTATCATTCTAAGGCATATTCATCAAAGTCCCCTGTCATACAAGCGAGTGAAGATGGTAATAGATGGATTTATGAATGGGATAAAGATATTTTTCCGGGACAAACAGCAGTTTTAATTCAAATGCCATTTTATGAACAACCTGGCAATTCATGTGGCCCAACTTGTGGCGTGATGCTCGCAAAGGCTTATTTACCATACACAAGCACAACTAAAGTTGTACAGGTTTGTGATTATATTCATTATCTTGGAGTTGTAAAAGATGCTGGCTTTTGGCCGTATATGTTTCTTTATGATTTTAGAAATGCATTCCATTATTTCACAGGAGCTGGAGCTGCCTCAACCAGTTATTTACGCCTTAGTGCTCTTAGAGAAAAAATTATTGAAGAACTTGACAAGAAGCACCCTATTATTGTCAGATTGGATTATCCCGGTGTTGGTGCTCATGTAATTATGATTATCGGTTATAAATGCAAATCACCAACGGATATTAATCCTGATATAATGATTCACAATCCACAAGGAACCGGAACTGAATCTATGTACACAACTCATCCTTTTAACTGGATATTTCAGGATAAATCATCAGTAGTGGCAATTCAAATATTATATCCTACTGATCCTCCGCACCCATCAAGAGCATTATTAACTATTGGTATGCCTTTAGGTACTGCTGGCGAAATCTCATTTAAAGTGCCCAAAAATGATGGAACTCCTGCTAAATATTATATAATATTAGATGAAAATCACCTTGATAAAAAGGGTTACTCATGGATATGGAATAGGAAGAATTTTACAAGTATTCCTGATACTGCAACATCTTTAACCCTAAAACTGCCACTATTTGATGCAAATCAGTCGAGTTCTGTTTGTCCAAAAGTAGAGATTGTTATTTTGAAAGCCGACGAACCTAAATGGGTTTATGAATCTCTTGAAAACATCCCGAATAACAGTTTTAGTACTTATTGGTACGAAAAAACAATTCCTTTATCTGATTTCAGGAAAAATAGTGGTTCAAAAGATTATTCAATTATTGCAAAAGTGTATGATGGTACTAATTATATGGATGGTTTTCAGGTAGATGTAAAGATTGAACATCTAACAATCCAAATCAGCCCTGATAATCTTACTGGTGATAAAGGGATAGAATATTCATGGACAGCTGATAGTAAAATTACTTCATTAAGCAATATAAGGTACGAGTGGGACTTTGGAGATAAAACTCCAATTCAAATATCAAATAATTCAAACCAGATTAAACATACTTATTCCACTGTCGGGAATTATAATATTAACCTTAATGTTTATGATGATAATACAAATAAACTGATAGTAAGCGCTACATCCAAAGCAACTATAGGTGCTAACGGCCAGCAAACACTCGCTAATTTAAATTATGTGCTTATATATTCCAATTTAGTTTGGAAAACACCAATGTACAACTCTTATGACCATGACCAATTCTCAAATTTCCAATTAAAACCTGAAAATTGTGATTTTACAACTAAAAGCATAATAAGCAAAAAAGATTCTATCCAATCTAATTATCAAGGTGATCCTCACTATTGCAGGCTATTTAATTTAAAATACAATACAAGTTCAAAAATGGTAGAAAGTTTTGAATTTAAAGCTGTTTTAAGTTATACACCTTCCGGTGCGGATCCGGGGCTATATTGGACTGAGTATGACATCAAATTAAATTCTCCTATTAGGTCATCAAAGTGGAACTCAAATGGAACGGCAGAATTAATTAATTTAACTTATGAAGATTTGATAAGCTCAAAAGTAACTTATAAAGAAACTCGTTATATGCGTGTCAGAGACAAAGTAACAAATTTATATGTAACTTCCTCTATAGATTTGGATGCCAGTTGCTTGCAAGCCGGTAATGCTTTTGCCACAACAGGACTTAAAATTTGGTCAGATGCGGTAAAATAGGTTCTATTTCCATGTATTCTCATGATTTTCTACCAGCAGAAGTTCTACCCCTGACTGGATCGTAAATCCAAAATAAAACATCCGAAATCTCCAAGACTTCGGATGTTTCAAATTTAACCATTCACCATTATTTATGCGCTTTTTTATCTGCTGTTCCGTCCGGGTCGTTGGTCACGTAACCGCTGAAAGTGGTTGAGCCGTTCCCTACTAAAAGCAATCCTGCTACATGTGGAGCTGCCATTGAAGTGCCCGACATAGTTGCATAAGCACCTCCCTTATAGCAAGAATATACAGACACACCTGGCGCTGAATAATCTACAGGTGGATTCCCGTAATTTGAAAACGATGTAGCAAAGGCGCCATTTGCATCATAAGCCGAAACTGTATATATATTTGAGCCATTGACTCTTGAAGGTGAATAATTGCCCGCATTGGCTGCACTATTACCCGCGGCAAGTGAAATTGAAACGCCAAGACTTGCCAAACCTGTTACCGCATTATCAAGAGTTGTATTAGGAGATCCACCAAGGCTCATATTCACGACATTGCATTTATTGGCAATTTTATTTTTACCAACATAATCCAAACCGCTAACTATCCATGAAATCTGACCGGATCCGTTTTTATCAAGTACTTTAACGGCTATCACTGCTGCTCCTGAACAAACCCCTACTACTCCCACAGTATTATTCTTTGCTGCTACTATTCCGGCAACGTGAGAGCCATGGCCATGATCATCGTTTGCATTCTTTTGTGTATTCACAAAGTTTTTACTCAAACTTGTATTTACGTTAAGATCAGGATGTGTATAATCAATTCCGGTATCAACAATCCATGCTACACCGGTTGTACTGGAAGCGGCTGTAGTTCCTCCGATTGCGGTAATTCCCCATGGGGTTGTCTGTGCCTGAAGAGTATTTTGATTCATTTTAACGATTTTATCATCCAAAATAATCGTATTATCCGGCTCAATTAATGAAATTCGTTTATCTGTACGCAATAATTCGACTTCATGGGCTGTGAGATTAGCCGCAAAGCCATGTATAACGGTTGTCCAAACGGCTGTTACTTTATATAAAGATATTGAGTGATCTTTCAAAATCTCCCGAACAGTAGATTCAGAGCCTGCAAAGCCTTGTATGATATTTGAGGATGTGGAAGCTAATACCACTAAGTATGATGAACTTTGCGATGAACTTTTGTTCAAAGGATTAGTAGAATTTTCAGTTCCGCAAGAAACCAAAATGATTGCAAACATCGCAATCAGTGCGTATATACTTATGTTTTTCTTCATGTAAATCTCCTAAATTAGTAAATGAAAAATCATTTTTTTAAAGAACTATGAAAATATATTAATTATTTCCAGATGCAATTTAACAAACATTTTCATATAATGCAAGTTTATTTTCATTTTTTTTTCAATTAAATTTGGATTCTTTGAAAAAATATGTTAATTTTAGTTTAGTTATTTAAAATTTATAAGCTGAAAAAAAATTCAGACAAGCAAAGATGATAGTTTTAATTAGAGTAGGACAATCATTTACGGCACAAGATGAAAAACTCCTTCATGGACTTAATAAATAAAATCAGGATATACGATGATCGAAAAATTCAAAACAAAAATCAGCCAAAAGTCGATAATTATTTATTTAATAATTGTTGCATCCTTAGTCATAGCCACTGCTGGCTTTTTCTTTTACAGATACGAAGAAAACATCATTCGGCAGGAAAAATACGGCGAACTCAAAGCTATAGCCGATTTAAAGGCTAAACAGATTGAAGATTGGATTATTGATAAGAAAAAAGATGTAAATTTAGTTATCAAATCTCCGTTCTTTTAAGACGGTATTAGCCGCTGGCTGCAAGATACAAACAATAAGAAATTAAAGCAAGATATTAAAGAACGTCTTCAGTTATTACACGATGAGCTCAGTTATGAAAACATTTTCCTTTTAACTCCTGACGGACAAATTCTTATTTCCGCGGTAGATGAATCAGAGGAGTTCGATTCTATCACAAAACAAAAAATCACCGAGTCATACCAGAAAAAATGCATTTCTTTTACCGACCTATACTATTGTCAAAAAGAAGAAAAGATTCACTTTGATATCATCACTCCAATCAGTTTAGGAAGAAATGCACCCATTGCGATGTTGCTGTTTCGTAGAGATCCGAATTTATTCTTATATCCTTTAATTCAATCGTGGCCAACTCCGAGCCAAAGCTCCGAAACAGCAATTCTTAGAGTTGAAAAAGATAGCGTACTTTTTCTTAATGAATTACGGTTTAAAAAAATTTCAGCTCTTAAATTAAAAATCCCATTGACAGATACTGAAGTTCCTGCCGTCCAAGCTGCTTTAGGCAGGATAGGAATTTTTGAAGGAAAAGATTATCGTGGTATTGAAGTTCTTTCCGACATACGAGTTATTCCGGAAATAAACTGGATCATGCTGTCTAAGGTTGACAAGAGTGAGATTTTTTCCCCTCTAAGAATTTCCGCTTATATAATAATTGGTTTTACAGCATTCCTGATTATTATTTGCGGAACAGGACTTGCATTTATTTATAAATCAAGACAAAAGAATATTGTAATGGAATTATACAATAAAGAAAAAGAACTCTGGCTGCAAGAAGAGAGATTTAAAGTAACAATAGATAGCCTTGCTGATGGCGTTATCACCACTGACATTAATGGAAATATTATTTATCTAAATAACAGAGCTGAAGAATTAACCGGATGGAACAACAGAGAAGCAAGAGGCAGAGCGTTATCTGAGGTTTATTATGTTAGAAATGAAGAAACGGGTCAGATTGAAACAAATATTCTTGAAAAAGTAATAAAGCATGGGATAGTCAAGGAGCTTGCCAATCATACAATACTTTTATCAAAAACCGGAAAAGAAATTGCGGTTATGGATACAGGTGCTCCCATCTTTGATGTAGATGGCTCTACCACAGGTATTGTTGTTACTTTTCAGGATGAAACAGAGAAGAGAAAGCAACAGAAACTTATAAAAGAAAGTGAGAATCGTCTTCGCTCGACATTAAATAATATGATGGAGGGTTGCCAAATAATTGACTTTGATTGGCGCTTTGTTTTCATTAATAAAACAGCAGAACAGCAGAATCGAAGACCAATTGAAGAACTCCTCGGCAAAATATATATGGATATGTGGCCGGGAATCGAAGATACAGAAGTATTCAGGATGATTAAAAAGTGTATGGAATCAAGAATATCTTGTGTAATGGATAATGAATTTACATTTCCAGATGGAACAATAGGTTGGTTTGAATTATCAGTAGAACCCGTTCCCGAAGGAATTCTCATTCTTTCTGATGATATTACGGAAAAGAAGAGAGCTGCAATAAACCTACAAATCGAACATGACAGAGCTCTTCAATATTTCGATACAGCCCAAGTAATAATGTTGATTCTTGATATAAATGGGAATATTTCGCAAATAAATAAAAAAGGGATAGAAGTTCTCGGTTATTCAAAAGATGAACTCATCGGTAAAAATTGGTTCGATGATTTTCTTCCGAATAATAATATTGATGAAGTTAAAGAAGTATTCAAGCAAATCATCGCAGGAGAAATAGAGACTATTGAATTTTTACGAAAATACAGTTATTCATAAAAACGGCAATGAACTAATAATTGCATGGCACAATAATATATTGAAGGATGAAAACGGAGAAATAATTGGGTCTTTAAGTTCTGGCGAGGATATAACTGATCGTAAAAAAAAGGAAGAAGAAACAAAAAATAGAGCTAATGAACTTGAGAAATTCTATAAACTATCTTTAGGAAGAGAAATGCGCACTATTGAGCTTAAAAAGCAAATAAATGGGTTATTAAAACAAATGGGGAAACCGAAGAAATATAATGTTGATGAGTAAAGAAAATAAAACATCCAATGTCTTCAGAAAACATCCAATGTCTGGAAGACATTGGATGTTTAAAACAGAGAAAACATCCAATGTCTGGAAGACATTGGATGTTTAAAACAGAGAAAACATCCAATGTCTGGAAGACATTGGATGTTTAAAACAGAGAAGACATCCAATGTCTTCCAGACATTGGATGTCTAAAGAAAAGAGGAATTATGAAAGTATATAATAATCAATTCTATCATATTTTTAATAGGACAAATAATCATGAAGCTCTTTTTAGAACGAGAGATAATTATATATTTTTCTTGAAGAAATTCAAATTTTATATGATTGATGCCTGCGAAGTGATTGCATATTGCTTAATGCCGACTCATTTCCATTTTTTATTATATATTAATGACGAATTACTATTCCCTGTTAATTTTAGAAAATTTCTAATTTCTTATTCAAAAGCTTTTAATAAAGCTTATGATAGGAATGGCAGCCTTTTTCAACAGAATTACAAATCCATACTAATTGAAAAACAAGAATATTTAATTAATTTGGCAACATATATTCATCAAAACCCAGTAAGAAGCAAGTTAGTTGACAAAGCATATGAATGGGAATTCTCAAGCTATCTGGATTATATTGATCTTCGAAAAGGAACATTACCTAATAAGAAACTAATTCTTGATAACATAAGTATAAATGATTTAAAAGTTATTACAGGAGACATCCAATGGCTTCCAGACATTGGATCTCTAAAAAGGAGAGAGACATCCAATGGCTTCCAGACATTGGATCTCTAAAAAAGAGAGAGACATCCAATGGCTTCCAGACATTGGATCTCTAAAAAGGAGAGAGACATCCAATGGCTTCCAGACATTGGATCTCTAAAAAGGAGAGAGACATCCAATGGCTTCCAGACATTGGATGTCTAAAAAAGAGAGAGAGATCCAATGTCTTCCAGATATTGGATCTCTAAAAAGGAGAGAGACATCCAATGTCTTCCAGACATTGGATGTCTAAAAAGAGAGAGAGATATCCAATGGCTTCCAGACATTGGATCTCTAAAAAGGAGAGAGACATCCAATGTCTTCCAGACATTGGATGTCTAAAAAAGAGAGAGACATCCAATGTCTTCCAGACATTGGATGTCTAAAAAGAGAGATGGATGTCTAAAATTTAAATAAAGAAAGGATTTTTATATGGAAAAAATATTAATGGTTGATGATGAAGATATCTTCATTCCTTCACTAAGGATTTTATTTAATAATTTAGGTTATGAATTAAATTATGCACCTAATGGTGAAGAGGCATTGACGGTTGCGCGTAATGAGCCACCAGTTTTAATCATTTCAGATATCCAAATGCCGGTTATGGACGGCTTTGAACTATGCCACCAATGGCATCAAGACGATAACTTAAAGGATATTCCTTTTGTATTTTTCTCCGCTACTTATAATGAACCTGAAAATATTGAGTTTGCTTTAAACATCGGAGCTGATAAGTTCATTCCCAAAGATACCGACATTGATGTTTTTTCTTCGCTAATTCAAGAAATTATTCAAAAATTTAAATCTGGGGATTTAGCAATAAATAATCATGATAGAATGAATGAATTTGAGTATTATAAGAATTATTCCGAAACTTTGATTAGAAAACTTGAAGATAAAATGGTCGCACTAACTAAAGTTAATAAGGAACAGGAGAATTTAATCGAGATACATAAACGTACATTAGAAGAATTACATTCTTTTAAAATCGCTGCAATGAGTATGATGGAAGATGCAGATGAAGCAAGAAAGGAAGTAGAGGAAATCAATAAAGAATTAAACAAGAAAATAAGCGAAACAATCAGTTTAGCTCATGAACTTGAGATTAAAAATCAGGAGCAAGAAGCTCAGAATGTGGAACTAATGATCGCCAAAGAGCAAGCTGAAGCAGCTAATAAATTAAAAACAGCATTCCTTGCCAATATGAGCCATGAAATACGCACTCCAATGATTGGAATTATAGGATTCTCAAGGATTCTTAGCGAAGGAAATCTATCAAAAAACGAGAAAAAAGAATATGCCGAAGAAATGAATAAAAGCAGTAAACGGCTTTTAGATCTCTTAAATAATATTATACTTACATCTCAATTGGAAACAGGTCACATTGAATTAGAATTAAGTGAATTCAATCTAAATAATCTCATTGACGAAGTTTATTCCACCTATTTGGAATCAGCAAATAAAAATAAAATTGGATTAAATGTTTCAATTGAATTAAGAGATGATGATTCAAATATTAATAGCGATGAAGACAAAATTACTCAAATATTATCAAATTTAATAAGCAATGCACTTAAATTTACCAGTAACGGCAGCATTAGTTTTGGTTATCATTTATTATCAAATGAATTTGAATTTTTCGTGAAGGATACTGGAATAGGTATATCTAAAGAATTTCTACCAAAAGTTTTTGAATTATTCAGTCAGGAAGACACTGCTTTAAATCGTTCTTACGAAGGCAGTGGAATAGGTTTAACAATTGTCCGTAATTATGTTGATTTATTAGGTGGCAGGATTTGGGCGGAAAGTGAGAAAGGAAAAGGAAGTACATTTTATTTCACTATTCCAAAGATTTGTACCTGAGTTGAAAGATTATCGGGTTTTTAAAGTTCATAAAATTAGGGGATAATTATTATTTCAATCGAAATCATAAAGAAATTTTACTCTGATTTTCCATTAATATTTGTTCGAAATAATATTTTTCTATCTAATAAAATACCTTTTTAAATCTCCCCTGCCCCTCTTTTGCAAAGAGGGGATTTTTATTATCCCAAATATTTCATTAAGATTTAACGTAATTGAAATATTATATGCGAATAAAGAGCTTTCTTAAATCTCCCCTGCCCCTCTTTTGCGGGTGAGGGGAATTCTATTGTACCCCCCCACCCGAAAAAGGGGGTAGGGGGATTTTCTCTTGCCTAATGAAATATTTGGGATTATATAATCTTATGAAAAAATGAGTATGGCGATTTTTGAATTATTGATGACAAATTTGAGTTTAAATAAAATAAAACAGCTTTTGATTATAGGGAAGTTCTAAAAACTCTATATTGTCATTCCTGCGAATGCAGGAATCCCCTTCCATGGCCCAATAGGGGATTCCTGCATTCGCAGGAATGACAGTTTTTAGAACTACCCTATATATTATACATTTCAGACCCTATAAAATAATTCACAGACCTTAGAATAATATTATTTAACCTTGTCATCATTGCTTTTGACATTGATAATACTATTTCTGGCGTTGGAAAATAGCTCACTGGCGTTGGAAAATAGCTCACTGGCGTTGGATAATAGTTCACTGGCGTTGGAAAATAGTTCACTGGCGTTGGAAAATAGTTCACTGGCGTTGGAAAATAGTTCACTGGCGTTGGAAAATAGTTCACTGGCGTTGGAAAATAGTTCACTGGCGTTGGATAATAGTTCACTGGCGAGCCAGAAATACATTTTCCTCCCTTAGTTTACTATTTTTCATCTTCAGTTATATATTTGTTAATGACAGAAATAGTTTTATTATCTCCAGTTGCTATTAATTTATATTCAATAATATTATTGATAGCTTTAAAAATATCTTTGATAGCTTAAGATATACTTTTTTCAATGTCAGCTATTATTTTGACAAGGTAAAAGAGTGAGATTATTATCACAGAAATAGTTTTGAGTGATTAATTTATAAATGAATGAAGAAAATCCCCCCTGCCCCCCTTTTTCAAAGAGGGGTTGAAGAAGAAATTACAGCAGAATACAATAAAATACCCCTCTTTGTAAAAGAGGGGTTGGGGAGATTTTCTTTAAAAAGATGCTTCCTACTTCTTCCCTTTCTTTTTGGGAGCTGCTTCGGGCTTTTTGTCTCGAAATGCAAGCTGATTTCCATCGCTTTTTATCACATTTTCAACGAATTTTTTCAATTCCTGAAATTCAGAACTCGGCACATAATCTTTTTTGAAGGCAAATTTCCTGTAAATGTTCAATATTCTATCCTTCAATTCAAAATGTAGATTGTACAAACCATGCTCGCAATCAATATCCACATTTACGGGAAGTTCTGCTAACTCTTTGCCTTCTGGAATCTGAACCTGGATATTCTCTTCGGTATAATCGGATTGATCATACCTGCCAACATCAATAGGAAGCTTTCGGTTATCGGTGGCAATTGCATCAAAACTACGTATATCATCGGTAAGAGGAAGTCTCATTGTTTGCAGATCAGTGATTTTTTGAAACACATCATCGACTGTGTAAGAATAGATATATGACAAACTATCAGCGGTATTTTTCAAATTATCATCGAATGACAAATTAATCAATTTTGATTTGGCAAAATCTTTTGCAATTGATTCGGTCATGTTTTTGCGGCGTTCCTCGGGACTTTTATCTTTGTAATAAGCTCGTGTGGATGTTGTGGCGCCGCCAAAGCGTTTTGTCTTTACCTCGGCGGACATTTGATTAATATTGAAAGATATTTTAGCCTGTCGAGTGATAAAGTTCAATTTGCGATCTTTGGGGTCAAGGTAAAAAGGTTTGCATACTTCATCTTTTTTGATTTCCAAAACGAAGGCATTTTTCAGTCCGCTTGAAATTGCGGCAAAGGGATTGAGATCGCTGGTAAGTTCAATATAGTATTTTTTACCTTGTACTTCAGCTTCGGCAATGCAGTGATTGAAGTCAATTGAAGGCAAGGGCATTAGGTTTCTGCCATTGAAGCGGGTGGAAACCAAAACGAGGTTTGCCTTAACTCCCATTTCGCGGCAGAGTGTTACAAAAAGTGTAGAAACATCTTTGCAATCACCGATTTGAGTGGAAATCACGCTCGATGCTTTCTGAGGGATGATTGCGCTTTGTCTGAACGAAACGCTGCTATATCTGATATTTTCGACAATATAATTATAAATCTTATGAATGATGTCCAACTGAGATAAACCTGCTCGTTTATCATCGGGGAATAATTCATTTATCAAATCTTTGATGTCAGGATCGCTTTTCATTTTGGTTTCGGTCAAATCGACATACCATTTAGAGACGAAATCCCAGTTAGGAATGGAAGAAATATCTAACATTTCACCAAAATCAACGATAGGAGGCATATAGGATTCGGGTTTGACACCGTCTTTTTTCTGAGTTTCCCATGTGTAAACGGTAAAATCATCTATTTCTTTTATTTCAGGTTTCATATTAGAATTAGATAATTTATAATCAAACTTCATATCATTTGCGGCAATAACGGAGTATCGCTGGCGCAATGATGGAATAAATAAAGTAAAGTGCTGTTTGTCCCAGAAATAATACGAGAGCGACCCGAAATGGAAAGTATGAATTTTGTAAATAATCAAAATAGCATCGCCGACTCCTAAATTGGTAAAGACAATGTCATTATCATTAACTTCAGCTTTCAATTTGGAGCCGTCTTTTTTATAAACTTCAGCTTTTTCGATAATTAATTCCTGATTTCTGAAAACATTGACAGAATATTCCTTGAAATCATCGCGGCCTTGATTTGTGAGAACTTTTACCATCAAGTAAACTTTTTCTTCCATTGCCCCGCCGCTATAGACAATGCGTCTTGTGTCGTCGTAAAGAATAATGGAATTTTCGCTGGGATAATCGGTTTCGTTTGGAGCATCTTTAAATAATCTGGACCAGTCAGGTTCAGGAAAAATATCGAAAAGCGGCTTTTTGTTGTCCAATCTGCGCAATTTATTACGTGTATTAAAGCTGAAAGGATTGTATTTTATACTTTTTTGATAATAAGAGCGAGCAAGGTCATAGTTAGCTTTTTCTTTGTAACAATCGCCTAACTCTTGATAATAAAAAGCTTCATAAGGAGCAATCTGAATACACTTCAAGTAGTTTTTAATAGCTTTATCGTAACTACCGGCATCGAAATATTTACCGGCCATTTCGGAGATGTAATCCACGCGAAGAGGTTCATCGTCGATTAATTCCTGCATGAGATCAAAATATGCTCCCAAATCTTGTTTTTCAATCATCAAGGCAGCCAATTTCGCCCTGATAGTTAAATTATTATGCGATTTAACATACTTTTTCAGAACAGTAACGGCTCCGTCTATATTTTTTTTAATATCTTTTTCAAGAATGAGTTTATAATTAACAAAAGTGTATTGATTTGGGGATTCATTATATGCAAGATTAATATATTTGTATAATTCTTCAAATTTCTTGAGAGCTGCAATGAGCTGGATCTTCAAATTAAGAAATAAAATTCTGTTATTTCTTGTACTTTCGAATTTTTCAACTTTATCAAGAATAGCCTGAGCCTCTTCGTAATTTTCCTTTTTCATTTCTTCTTCGAATTTAGAGGTAAGAGAAATAAGGCTTTCTGGTGCCTGCTGCTTTATAGATTCGAGCAAGAGACTGGTTTTAGTTTTATTATTTGATCTATTATAGAGTTGCATTTGATTATCAAGGGCAAAGATAGAATTAGGCGCTATTTTAAGGATTTGTTTCCCGATTTTTCTCGCTTCTTTGGATTTATCATTCAAGGCATATAATTTTGAAAGAAGAATGTTATTGAGTAAATCATCAGGATTAGCTTTCAGCTTATCTTCAAACCATTTTTCTGCGAAATTGGGAATCATCTTAGTTGCAAAATTCATCTCTTTTTGATACTGAGAGATAACGGTTGAGAACTTTAATCCACTGATGTTAATGCCATCGGAATTGCAGATTCTTGCCAAAAAATTCATGTTCTGTATTTCGCTTGACCCTAATTGGAGAAGTATTCTGTTGAAGCCTTTATGAATTTTAATCGTACCAATATAACAATCAAGCCCGTTATTTCTTTCTTCAGGTTCACTGATAAGTTCCTGATCGTTGAACCAAGCCCGTAAAGATCCACTTGTCCCGACACGCAGCTCTGCCTCGGTCTCGACAGAACTTTCGCAGAAAGTCTGAACATAAACAATTGAGTTAGTTACGGTAAAAAAATTCCAGAGAAAAGTCCAGCCATGACTGTTATTTTCCGGCAGATCAAACCATTTTACATCGGCATTATATTTATTTTTGAAGTTAAATTCCGGTTCAGGATGAATAATCGGCAGATAATTTTTATTAAAACCACTTGAAGAAATATTTTCAAACGTTCCGACAGCAGACCATTTACGAATTGAGCCGGTTTTTAAAACTTCTTTCTCGGCATCGGAATAACTTCCTTTTTCAATATAAGCTGAGGATAAAAAGTCATGAGCCATAGTCTTTATCATTCCATTAGTTTTATTCGATTCAATAATATCCTGTAGAAAATCTGACATTTTTCTGTAATCATCATTTGAATAGGACATTATAGCTCTGCTCGACCAAAGAGCCATTAAGTAAGGATTAGGTTCGGGATTTGATTTATAGAATAGAGAGAAATTCTTAAGTGCAGCTTCGGATTCACCTTCAAAATCAGCAATCAAAGTAAGTGCAAGTAGTGCTTCTAATTTATCCGGTTCGGCAGCAGAGGCAACCTTTGTGAATAATTGCTTTGCATTTTTAAAATCATTAATTTTAAATGCATTCCATGCTTGGCGCAAATCATCCGAAGATTTTAAATCAAGTGACGAAATTGATAAAAATATAATTAAAGCAGCAATTATTTTTGCTAACATATTCTCCTCATAAAATGAAATTTGTAAAATTGGCAGCAGAAGCAATCAATCGAAGATCCGGCAATCATTATATTTCTGTTTTCTTGATAAATATTTCTGCTTATAATACGTTATTAATAAAAATGTAAATTACACAAAACGAATAACATGAAAAAAACAATAATTATAATTTTACTATTAGGATCAAGTTTTAATTTATCTGCAAATAACCAAAAACTCTCAGATGAATTCACTTCACAGTTTGGGCTATTTTATCGTCACCAATCTGCTTCCAAATTGTTCGATAATTCCGGGAATAATGTGACAGACTATCCGCTGCCAAAGCGAGCTACGGATACATCTAATTACAGAAATTTATACGATAATACTTCAAATCAAATCGGTTTTTCAATTCGTTATTCTTTTTTAAAAAATTTTGTAGTTTATTCTGATTTCGGTATAAAATTTAATCAGCTTGAGGAAAAACTAAGTGGAGCCTATCATTCGCCTGACGGCTTATATCAAGGTTCATATACAACCTTAAATTCAAAGATATTTTATAGAACAACCTCTGAACTTTTAATTGGATTAAGATATCGTTTATACGAAGCCGATATATTTTCATATTTTTCGGCTGATGTAAAATTTCCGAATAATTTTTCAGCCGGACCCGCTGCTGCGGCTGATACTAACGGATTTCCTGTGGATACAAGTGATAATAAATTTCTTGCAGGTAAAACACCTTTTGAGTTTTCACCAAATTTAACCATAGGGTATAAATTTGAAAAATCCAGAATATCCCTCAACTCTACTTATTTAATCAGATCAGATAATTGGGCTAATGCAATAAAAATTCGCGCTAACATTGGCTTTGAAACAGTACCGGACACTTATTTGCAGTTTTTCCTGCAATATTACAGAACAATTTCAGACTCAGTTGATAAAGCTAAAATGAATTTTTTCAGATATCCTGATTTTCCGGAAACCCTCAATGCCGGTACAAATTTTTCACTATTTGTAAACAAAGCATTTGTTATGAAATTTAATTTTGATATAGATTTATTAGGAAAAAATTGCTGGTCTAATTCAAATATAGGTGTAGGAGCCTGTGTATTCTTTTAATAAAACAGAATATATAAAATATAAAATACTATGATAGATCTGTAAACCGGTTTAAGAAATGAATATTTTTGACTGGTTTTACCAATAAACAATACAAAAAGCAACGATAGACTAAGAACTGCTGCCACGCTAATATAAACCCAAATCATCTCCAGATTTTTATTAAATACTCTTCCTATCGAAGGCATATCCAATAATCCATACAAGATTATTATATGTGCGATATATACAAAAAGGGCTCTCTGACCAAAAAATGAGAATATTTCAGAGTATTTTTCAAACTTTGAATATAAAAATGTTACCGCTCCAATTATTTCCAAGACTATACCAGTTCTGATCAGCACCATTCCGGGGTTAGCGTTATTTACATTCGGGAAATTATAAGGATATTTCAAAAAAATATAATACAAAGGAATTCCTAAAAGCCCGATTAGCAGCCCATAAACAGGTAGTTTTGTTTTTAAGTATATTAAGCGATTCTCTTTGCTGACAGATTTTATAGTAGTCCCCAAATATATCCCAAAAAGCATATAACCGGAAAATGGAAAAATTGCGAAATGTGAACCATGCTCCAATGAAAAATATTCACCGATAAAATCAGGATAATTAACGAACCATGGCTGCGATTGAACAAGAGGTGTGGCAAAACAAAAAATAATTCCAAGAACTAATGAAATGACTCCAAGCTGAGAATCAGTTCGTGTAAAGAAATAAATCAGCAAAACAATCACTAAAGTCATTGCCAGTAATTGAAGTATATTTACCTGATAAAATGACTGCCAGAGCGACGAATCTATATATATCAGATCATAAATCTTCCTAACCGGTAAATTTAAAAAATATCCGATAAATAATAGTTTAAAAACTGTAAAAACTCTTTTATTTATAGTCAACCGATTCAAAAGACCGGATTGGTCGCGATTATTGGCAAAAACTTGAACGGCACCTGATACAATAAGAAATATAGGGGCAGTAACTCCACGAAAGAAATGCCAAATATTCCATGGAAAATCATTTACATTAGCAATTGAAACCGGAGCCAAAGAATCTATCACATGCCCTTGAATCATCATCAGCATTCCGATAATTCTGGCAAGATCAAGCGCTGCTATTCTACTGGAATTGTTATTAGAGTTCATAATTTTCGTGCATGTCATTTCTGTGCATGAGACTGTGTGAAAACAGTAATTCCTTGTCTTTCCTGCGAAAGAGACTGTGTGAAAACTCTTTATTGCTGTCATTCCTGCGAATTCAGGAATCTCCTAATTGCCATAGATGGGGATTCCTGCATTCGAGCCTGTGTAAAAACTATCTTTTTCTGTCATTTCGGCGCATGAAGGAATCCCCTGATTGGTACTGGATGGGGATTCCCGCATGCACGGTAATGACAATTCAGTAGAAGTTGTGAGTTTTTACACAAGCTCATTCGCAGGAATGACAATCCAGTAGAAGTTGTGAGTTTTCACACAGTCTCATGCGAATGAATTACATTTTACAGGAACAAATATTTTAATTAAAAATATCTTCGCTCCTACATTCTACTCTTCTACCTTCTTTAAGCTCTTCTATTTCAAAAAAACTGCTCTGCCGCTTTTGGAGCGACAGAGCAGCTATGTTAATAAATCAAACGGCTATTTTATCTGATAATTTCAAGTTTATCAGTTACAGTGAATCCGTTTTCGTCAGATATTGTATAGAAATAAACACCGTTCGTCAGATTCAAAACAGACGCATTTACAAGTATCATCTGATTATTTTCAATAACTGAGTTAAATAACTCAGCAACCTGCTTGCCAAGCGCATCGAACAAACGAACATTGATTTTCTTTGTTCCAGTTGGGCATACGTAGATATATCCAATTTCATTAATTGGGTTTGGTGCTACATAATGAGGAATCAAATTTTTATCTGTTACGCTGAGTTTATTTTCATAAGTTACATTTACTTGAGTTTCAGTTGCAAGAACATCACCGCAAATATTCGATACTTTACAACCATAAACACCAGCATCGGAAGCTGTTGCACCGGTTATTTGTAAAGTTGCAGAAGTTTGAAGAGGCATTGGAATTGCATTATGTGACCAAACATAAGTAAGAGGAGTTGTACCAGCTGCAACTATTGTGATTGTAATATCCTTACCGGTTTGTACGTCCAATTTTGCAGGTGGCTGCGTAGTAATTGTCGGTAATATATTAACCGCAAGTTTACCTGCTGAAGATTCTACAGAATTGACACCATCAACCGTTACAACACAAGAATAATTTCCAACATCAGTCGGATCAACATTATTGATCGAAAGATTTGCTGTAGTTGTTCCTGCATATTTAACACCGTTACTGATTGCTTTACTGTTAAATTTCCATTGATAGGTTAGAATTTTACCAGATCCGGTTGTAGCAGCTGTTACTTTGAATGAAGCCTGCATTGTTGCACAGCTATTAACATCACCGGGCTGACCGCTGATATTTACGCCAGGGCCTTGCTGAATATTGACGGAAACTGATTTGTCTGTTCCGCATAATCCGACAACAACAACATAATATGTATATGTATAATCATCAGCAACGATATTCTGAATATGTAATAATGATGATTTTGATCCTGCAATACGTTTATCATCGACCATTGCAGTTGCAACATTATTCTTCATTTTGTACCATTGAACAGTAACTGGTAAAGTTGGGCGTGCCATCCAGTCATCAATTGCCTGAGCACCGACTTGGAACGAAATGGATTCTCCTATATTAGCATTAGCTGTTACCGGTTGGGTTGTGATCTGAGTTTTGCGTTCAATAAAGATAACTGCATCGCGAGTATATACATCAACTTTATTACGGCAATCTTCGACTGAAATCTTGCAACGATATACGCCACCGTTATCAAACGAACCTGAGTTAGTGATAAAGTGTGAATTATTAGCCGTAGGATTAGTTGTCAAGAGGATATCGGCTCCGTCTTTCTGCCATTGGTATTTATAAATAGTACCGTCGCCAACGACGAACATATCTATTCTGTTGGTTGCAGGATTTACATTCTGGCAAACCATGAAATCAGTAGGCTCATTAACGATAGTGAACGGATTCCAAACTTTAACCGTAAGAGTATCAGAAAACTGATTTGGCTGGCAAGCTAATGATCCATAGACCAAGCAACGGTACTGACCGCTGTGAGTTATCTGAGGATTGAATGTATAAAGAGTTTTTGTTGCAGCACTTGGATTGATTGACTGATCCATTGTAGCAAAGTTCGATGATGTATTCGGTCTATACTGCCATTCGTAAGCATAAATTGTACCAATAGCATTGCATGTGAAACGGAAATCAGTACCGGTACAAGCATGACCAGGGTCAGAAGGAATATCATGTGTAATTTTGTTATTAACTATCGGATCTGTAATGACTATGGTTGCTACATTTGAATACATAGTAGCTAAACCGCAATTACCAGGGCCTGTAATTTTTAATCTGTATTTACCAGCAGCCTGATGTGGATCAGGGAACGTTAGATTTAATGTAGTAGTGTTTTGACCTGCCATATCAGTATAATTTCCTGAACCAACCGGATTTTCAATTTGCCATTGCATACCATAAACCGTACCTGCATAAGTAGAGCTAATCAATAAAGTAGGATTGGTTGAGCATTGTTCGGCAGATGCTGGATGAGATAAAAAGCTCATTTGACTTTCAACTTTCATAAATCTCTGTTGAGTTGTGGTGTTGAAACCGGTCATATCATATTTTACAGTAGCATAATAGTTTGCAGAGTCACTCTGAGCAATAGCTGGGAAGCTCAAAGTTGATTGTGTCTGACCAGCTATTGGATTGTATATACCGGTTGATGGCTGACCTTTATACCATGTTGTATTATAAACAGGTGTTCCGGCTGATCTTCCGATACCATCTTCAAAACCGGTATAGCTGATAACGAAATTTAAATTTGCAGCACTTGGGGTGCAAAATACAGCACTGTTCGGTACTGCCATTAAATTCTGAGACATGTTGAATCCCATTGGATAAGCTTCGTCAATACCCATATTTGTGATAGCTTTTCTTGCTCTACCGTCAATATCAGTTGGAGCTGCAGCAAGTACGGGGCATTTTGCAATACGATAATCAACAGCTGATGAGCCATTTAAGTGACCGTCAGTACCACTCATAAATGTAACTGGTACACTTGATGAGTTTGCATCGCGTAAAGTTGATCCTTGCCAATTTGCAAGTGTTAATTGATCATAAGTTCCATTATACAATGTCATATAATACGATAAAACCGGATAATTTCCGCCGGCATAAAGATCATTATAATCGCAAATTGTCCATGCTGTATTAGTTGTGGCTGCATAAACAGCATAAGATTTTGATCCGGCTACCCAATGAGTCATTGTATTATGGAAAATATTATTTCTAATATCATAAGGATAGGTAGTACTTGAATATGAATATATGAACAAAGCGGCAGAGGCAGATGCAGTAGTTCCTGAGTTAAGGTTTGCAGTAGCCATATTGACAGTATTGTTGTACAATTTTGTTCCATAACCACTTGCAAGAGTGATTCCTTGAGCGGAATAGTAAGAAACGTTGATGGCAGATCCACCGTTATTCATACCGGTTATATCAGTAATTAAGTTATCATGTATGTTGGTTCCGTATCCACCTGCAATATACATACCATGAGCACCACCATAACTTGGATATTGACCCCATATTTTATTTATTTTGTTAAAAGCAATTGTTGTACCATTGACTGTTGAAGCCGTAGATGCAAGAAAATTGAATGCTCTTGGTGCGGTTGTAGTGTACCAATTATTACCGAGGTTATTAATAGTATTATAGTTGACATTATTTGTGGTACCCATCCATGAACCTGACAAATACATTCCATAGAAACCGGCAGTATTTGTTCCACCATTGATATCACCAATTGTATTATTGGTAATATTCAAATTAGTCATACTGTTAGCAGCACAATATAGAGAATAATAAAATGTATTACGCACCCAATTACCACTTATTGATAGATTTGTAGATGTAGAAGCATTATACCAGTAAATACCATAATAACCAATATTGTAAAGTGTATTATTACTAATATTGCAATTATTTGAATAGTAAGAATATAAATAAATACCATATCCATAATAATAATATCCACTTGACCATGTTCCTTGGCCTGTGATGTAATTATTTATTATATTTATGTTATTAAATGGTGCTAATGTACTGGCAGTATAACCATAAAGATAGATAGGGTACCAATAATTATACGTAGTTGTATTAGCAGTAGTCACGTTACAATTTTGAATTGTGATATTAGTCAAATAATTAGTAGTTGAGACGTTATATCCTGCAATACCATACATATAATAATAAAGAGAAGATGCAGGATTTGAATTATTTCTAATAGTTAGTAATCTGCTTGGAGTTCCATCGATTGTAATGTAAGAACATCCTTGAAGATAGATAACAGCATTAGCTGACGCTGCACTTGCACTGGTTGTACTTCCAACGTTTGCATCGAGAGTATAGGAGCCAGCTGTGGTAATTGTCAAAGTATAAGGACCTACTCCAGTATAAGGAATTTTGGTAATGGTGACTGTAGTTGGCTCTGTAACATTACTAATTAATGTCAAAGTAGTATTAGCACTAAGAGTTCTTCCTAATATATCAGCAATAGCTGCGGTAAGATTAGGATAATTTCCACCGGATCCAATTGTATAATTTCCTGACATCGGACCGGCTATCAACCTTTGATATGGACCTTGATTGCTTGGAGAATAAGTTGATCCTCCAACTGTGACGCTATTGAATGTTCCGCCGATATAATTACCTAACGGTGCACTGGCACTTACGTCATAAGCTAACCAGAAGTAATTTGTTGTTGTTCCGGGTCCACCGGCTAATGCCTGATTGATGGTGAAACTAATTGCACCACTTGGATTGACAACAGTACCTAAAAGTGTAGTAGTAGCAAAATTATTACTTGTACCTGTATAATATAATTTTGCAGAAGTAACATTGGCAGGAACGGTTGTTCCATTTGTATTGAAAGTTAAATTAGTAACGCTAATTGGTGTGACTTCACCTGTCACATTAATTTGTGCCTGAACGACAGCCTTACCTGTAGCACCTGGTACAACAACAGCAGACGATGCAGAGGCTCCTGCAGATGAAGCGTAAGCTTCATTTGCAGCTACATATATAGATATATCGTCTATATAAATATTTCCCCAATATGAAGGTGAAACATCAGAAAAATTAACATAAGCAACACCGTTATAACTTGAAGGAATAGGGAAGGAATAATAGTACCATCCAGCGCTCGCTACTGCAGGTGAAAGGTCATTCCTGCGATAAACAGTACCAAGCAGTGTTCCACCGGCAGCCTGAGAAGTATTTACATAAACTTCCATCCGGTCATTTACATCATTTACATAAGTATCACGATACATCCAGAAACCCACAACAACTCTACCGCCATAACCGGTAAAATCCATTGCAGTGGTTATAGCATAAGCACTGCCATAATTATAATTATACCAGCCAAGCATATAAGAACCGCCATGTGGAGAAGCAGTATTTGGAGAGAACCCGGAAGTAGTAATCTGGCAAGAGGTAGAATAGCTATTGTACCAGCCCGATGGGAACGCGCCTCCCTCAAAGTTCTGCGATAAAAATGTTTGTGCTTTAAGTGCTCCAAATCCTATAAGAATTAGAACCAAAGCAGTTTTTAAAAATTTAGACATATTAAACTCCAATAAGTTGTTAATAAAAATTATATTTTTTTCCTAATAAATTCAATAAAAAATCTTCATTCAAAGAACTAAAAGGAGTAAAAGTCGCTCCTATAGCCAACCCTTATGAAATGCATATATATGTATAATGAAACTACACATACATAACTTTTCATCAAACAAATTTACTAATAATTATTGAAAAAACAAACATTATTTTTATATTTTTTCATACATTAATAACAATTAATTTAATATATATACTCACTCCGAAGCTCCTGCCTTGGAACTGCCATCAGAGTCCATCTTCGCAAGCAGGAGCTTGAGATCAGAAAAAGCCTTGTTTTGTCATTCCTGCCAGTGCAGGATCCCATTTAATGTTATTGGAAGGAGATTCCAGCATGCAAGACTGTGTGAAAACTTCAATTTCTTGTCATTCCTGCACATGCAGGAATCCCCTAAAGTGGCACTGGAAGGAGATTCCTGCATGCAAGACTGTGTGAAAACTTCAATTTCTTGTCATTCCTGCACATGCAGGAATCCCCTAAAGTGGCACTGGAAGGAGATTCCTGCATGCGCGGGAATGACATTTTTGGTAAATATTTTACTTTTATGACAGGAACAAGAAAATTTAAGGCGATACAAAGGATTCAAATACAATCTCAATAAATAATGCCAAATAATCTCAGAAAATTTATTAATTTTGTGGCTTGGTCTTTGACAAAATTAAATAATTAGGTGAAATTTATGGCAAAAGCTATCGGAGATGTAGTTATCGATATCGAAAGATGCAAGGGATGCGAACTTTGTATCGAAGCTTGTCCTGAGGAAACTTTAGGACTTACACATGTGATTAATTCGAAAGGTTATCATTATGCGATTACAATTAACTCAACCTGCACTGGTTGCGTCAATTGCGCTCTTGTTTGCCCCGAAGGTATAATCAAAGTTTATAGAAAAATTGAGAAGAAATCAGCTTAACCATCATCTGTGGCTATTACCAGATGATTTTTTTTATTATTTTTAAATGAAATTGAATTAGGAGTATTAATGGGTGAAATTAGATTAATGAAGGGTAACGAAGCATTAGCAGAAGCCATGATACGAGCTGGATGCGATGCATACTTCGGCTACCCGATTACTCCCCAATCCGAAGTTCTTGAGTATCTTTCAATAGACGCAACAAAACGTACCGGTATGGTGGTTTTACAGGCTGAAAGCGAAGTTGCAGCTATTAATATGATTTATGGAGCTGCCGGATGCGGACGCAGAGTAATGACAACTTCCTCAAGTCCGGGAATTAGTCTTATGCAAGAAGGACTTTCTTATATAGCCAGTGCTGGTCTGCCATGCGTGGTTGCAAATGTAAATCGCGGAGGCCCGGGACTCGGTACAATTCAGCCTTCTCAGGGAGATTATTTCCAATCTGTGAAAGGTGGCGGTCATGGCGATTATCACTTGTTTGTGTTAGCGCCGTCAAGTGTTCAGGAAATGGTGGACTTTGTTCGCGAAGGTTTTGACATTGCCGAAAAATACAGAACTCCGGTTATGATTTTATCAGACGGAGCTGTAGGCCAGATGATGGAAAAAGTCGAATTATTCGATCAAATGCCACGTAAGACAGAATTCCCAGATTGGGCTACTACTGGACGTAAACGCGGACAAGACAGAACTTATATTACATCCCTGTTTATTAAACCTGAAAAAATGGAAATGATAAACCTGAACTTACAGGCTAAATATCAAGCAATGATTGAAAATGAAGTTCGCTATCAGTCCTTCCATCTTGATGATTGCGAGTACATCTTTACCGGATATGGATTAGGTGCACGTATTTGCCAGAAAGCAATGGAAATGGGAAGAGAAAAAGGATATAAAATCGGGTTGATCAGGCCTATCACATTATTCCCCTTCCCTACCACAATATTTAATGAAATGGCTTCCAAAGTCAAAGGAATACTTGATGTCGAGCTAAACGCAGGCCAGATGGTCGAAGATGTTCGTTTATCTGTCGAAGGAAAAACCAAAGTGGACTTCTATGGCCGTATGGGCGGAATGATCCCATCACCGGATGAGATTTTAAACGCATTTGAAGAAAAATTTATCAATGGAGGTGCAAAATGAGTGATATGAATTTTGATCGTTTGGATATTCGCACCGATGATTGCATGGTTTATGAAAAACCTTTAGATACATTACTTGATGTGCCTTTCCATTACTGCCCCGGATGCGCTCATTCGACCGTCCATAAAATTTTTATGGAAGTATGTCAGGAAATGGAAATTCAGTATGATATAGTAGGAGTGGCTCCTGTTGGATGTTCCGTATTTGCTTATCATTATTTGAATGTTGACATGCAGCAAGCCGCTCATGGCCGTGCATGCGCCGTTGCAACGGGTATTAAACGTGTTATGCCTGATAAATTAGTTTTTACTTATCAGGGTGATGGAGATTTAGCAGCAATAGGTACTGCTGAAACTGTTCATGCAGCCAATCGCGGCGAAAATTTTCTCGTTATTTTTATCAATAACGGAATTTATGGTATGACCAGTGGACAAATGGCTCCTACAACACTTGAAGGAATGGTGACTACTACCTCTCCTCATGGCAGAGATATTGCAACTCAAGGTTATCCATTAAAAATAAGTGAACTTTTGGCAAATCTGCCCGGAGTCGCTTACGTAACTCGTCAGACTGCTTATAATGCGGCAGGAGTGCGTAAAACGAAAAAAGCTTTGCAAAAGGCTATTGAATATCAGAAGAAGAAATTAGGATTTTGTTTAGTTGAAGTTGTTACAAATTGTCCGTCGAACTTGAAAATGACACCGCTCGAATCGAATAAATTCGTTGAAGAGCAGATGCTGGCATTTTATCCGCTCGGCGATATTAAAGTTCCGGGAGGTAAATAATATGTTAGAAGAAGCAATTTTCTCAGGATTCGGAGGACAAGGCGTCCTTTCGATGGGTATGATTCTGTCTTATGCAGGAATGATTGAAAACCGCGAAGTATGCTGGATGCCGTCTTATGGCCCTGAAATGCGTGGTGGTACTGCAAACTGCATTACAATTATTTCCGATGGCCCAATCAGTTCACCTATTATTTCCACTTTCGATACTGTAGTGGCTTTGAATCAGCCATCGGTTGATAAATTTGAGAGTCAGGTTCGCCCAGGTGGTACAATTATTTTTGATAGTACAAATATCTTGAATCCTCCGACACGCAGAGATATTACGATATATTCAGTGCCGGGTAGTGAGCTTGCTACTGCAAAGTTGAAAAATATCAAAGTTTTAAATATGTTGATTTTGGGTGCTTTTATTGCAGCTCGTAAGACAGTGAAAGAAGAAACATGTATATCAGCCTTGAAAAAGGTGCTTCCGGAGCGCTACCACAAACTTGTTCCGATTAATAAAGAAGCCTTTGAACTTGGCATGAGCTGCATTAAATGAGATTATAAAGTTGAAGAAGTTGAATTCACTTGAGGCTGTCTCAAAAACCACATATTTAACAAAAATGTCATTCCTGCGTATGCAGGAATCTCCTTCCAGTGCCACTTTAGGGGATTCCTGCATGCGCAGGAATGACAAGAAATTGAAGTTTTCACACAGGCTCATGCGCAGGAATGACAGAAATGAGGTTTTTGAGACAGCCTCAAAATGAAAGTTGAAGAAAATCCCTGATTTTAAGTAGTCAGGGATTTTTTTAGGTATTTGAGTACAATCTAAGCTAATTTTAATAATTTTCTATTATCTAATTAGCAATTTGGGATTATATCTTATTTACCATTGGCGTTGCGGAATTTACCTAAAGTGATTAACCCAGATTAAGCATTAGAAAGTAGGGGCACGGCTTGCCGTGCCCTTTTTGTGTAAGATATACATTTGTATTGGTGGGCTCTGAATCCGCCACTACGGCTATTGTCAATTGAATATTTTTTCTATTGAATTATCTGAGATTAATGTAATTTCTTTGAATCTGGTGGCTAAAGCTGAAGTTCAATAACATGAAAATTACTGAACTATTTTTTGTGAATCTCAAATAATTATAATACATTCACATTTGAATAAAAAATACTCTGAAAATGAGCAGCCAGAGCCACCATGCAGATTGTGGAAAACTTATTTTTTATTCTTTCTTGCATATATTGAAAAATTTGTATAATTTGTATTTGCGTTGGTTATATTTCGATCAGCATCAACATCAGCATCAACATCAGCATCAGCATCAACATCAGCATCAACATCAGCATCAGCATCAGCAATGATTTGCTAAGACTAAGCTTGATGAGGAAAAATGTACTTTGTAAATTTAAATTTTTAGGATTAATATGGAGATATGGAAAATCCGCACTGATGGCGGTTTCAAATAGAGTGAATCATCAGCTTTGATGTGCTTTCAATTAGTTAAACATTCTGGTACTGAACTAATAATCATTAAAATACTGTTTTGACTGACTAAAGCGTTCCTGATGCAGCAATTGATCTATGCGAAAAGATGATCAAGAAAAATAAAATAAAACTCTTTCGCAAGTTGCGAAAGAGCCATTCGGATAAACCGCAAGCAACTTCAAACTGTCGGTTTATCTATAACAAATATAAGTAAATTTATTTACTTAGGAGAACAAATTATGAAGAAATTATCGTTTTTTTTAACTGTATCTGCAATAGCAGTTCTATGTTGCCTTAATCAATTCTTAGCAACGGACTGCCCTCCTGGCACTGTGCAGCAAACAACTGTACTTCCCGACCCTTTCTGTCCACATACAAACGCTATTGTTTGTATTAATTGTGGGGACATTTCACATCCTGGTGCAACCTTTTCATTGTTGGAAATTAATACGACATGTGGGAACAATCCTGATCCAAACGTTTATATACCTTTTATAACAAACTATCTCCTCAATAATTATCCTGACCTTTGTAGTGGTACATGGCAACCATGTGATCCTTATGGGACATCATATTCAGTAATTTATATTGATTTCCCAATTTGTTGGCAATGGCTGAATTATCAAACATTAAAGCCATGTGATGACTCAAGATGTCTAACTGAAGAAGTTGTTTGTTGGAATGGTGGACAATTAACAGTATTGAATCATATTGTAACTTTACTTGGTAACCCAGGTTATGATTGCAAGCAGAATCAATGGAAACCTGATCTGCAATTAGGAACTTGCTTTCATATACCTACTGAATGTAGTTCTTCATTCTAAATAATCGGGGGAGGAATTACCTCCCCTTAATTTATTCACTAATCTTTATGAATTATGAAAAGCTCAATATTTAAAATATCGACATTATTTTTAATCTGTATTTATTGTTCTTTGTCTTCTGATTTTGAAATTAAACCACTCGGGATGGATTTCAATGGACTCATTTCTTCCGGAAATAATATTATTGCTTACTCCAATAATGGAAATTATTTAAAAACAACTGATAAGGGATTATCTTGGAATCAATTCTCTTTAAACATTAATGGCAATATATTATTGATGCGTAATCAACGAGATACGATTTGGGGAATAACTGATAATGGTTTAATTTTCCGATCACAGGATAGTGGACAATCTTGGTTAAAATTCCCTTATCTTTTGGATAGTGGAGATAAAATTATTTATTTTGCACTTAATGATAAATACCTTTATATTAGAACAATAAATAAAATTCTTGCTTTTAATAAAGATATTGATTTAAAATTCACTTATTCCGATACTCTAATCAATAAAACATTCAATCTATCAGGTCACCAATACTTTAGTTTTATGGATTATATCGATAATCAATTGCTTATAGCAACAACATCTCAAAGATATGAAATGGACGGCTCAATATTAGTATTATCAGATTCTTTAAAAAAAGTAAAAATTATTGATTTAAAAAATTATATTGACACTAGCAAATTTGGAAGAGCTGCAAATGAATTTAGAGGATATTTTAAATATAGAGGAAAAAATATTTTTATGATAGCATGGCATCCCTTTACCTGCGATTCAAATCTTACAAATTGGCAATATTTATTGAAAGATTCTTTACATTCCAAATCCGATTTTGGGTGGTTAGTTCAAAATTCAATGGAAATAAAAAATGATAAGATATATATCGGATATTATAAGGAAAATTTTGCAATTGCATGGCAAGATTTTTGGACTTCAAACATTGGAATTTTGAAGTATGATGATTCAATTGATTCATTAAAGGCTTTCAAATCAATATTTAATAATAATTATTATACAGGTGGTTCAAATGGTTTTGACAATTTAACTTATGGATTAAATTACGGTAAATTGAATTTCATTGGTGATTCGTTAATAATATGGTATGGAAAAAACAAAGAGCTATTGCAATCAAGAGATTATGGAAAAACTTGGGAATTAGTAACAACTTACTCTAACAGTCCTGCAAAAATAATATTAAATGACACAGTTTTTTATTGCCTTGAGCCATATTCCTTTGCAGTTTATAATACAAATAATGGTGGTTCTACATTTAAACCTTCAACATTGACCGATACTATCAATTCATTATGTAAATTTTTAGATCCAGTTCTGTTTTATATGGGTAGTAATGGAAAAGGATTCGTTACCGGAGCCAAAAAAACTGACAACAATAAAAATAACTTTGCAGTCACTTTGGATTCTGGTAAGTCATTCGTATTTAGTTCAAAGTCGAATTTTTGGCAGACTGCTACGACTCCAAATTTTTCCGATATTAGCAGATTTGGTGATAAACTAATTTTTTCCCAAAATTACAAAGATTCCAGCAGAGTTTATTTAATGGACTTCAAAAATTTCAATATAAGCTTGATTAAAACCGATACATCAATTTTTACACATCATATTTCTGCAAAAAATCTTGAACATTTTTATATGTTTGATTATATGTCTTCCAAAAAATATGGCGATTTGCATGTTTTTGAAGTTAATGAAACCAATGACAGCGGACAGTCATTCAAACAAATTTGCGCAATAGATAGAAAACTACAAATTCTACAAGTCTATGAATACAATCAAGATTCAATTTTCATAGTTTCAATCAATCCGAATAGAATTTTTCTATATGAGCGAGTAACAAATCGCTTTGACACAGTTTATAAGGAAGATTCCAAAACATTAACATTCCTCCAAATCATGGGAATGAGAAATAAATTCTATATCATGGGGAGTGACGTATTCCTTGAAAATAACGACAGAAGTGATTTAACAAAATGGCAGACTGCGATATGGGATTATGGTAAACCAAACTTCTTTGCATTAAATTTCTGTGGTGAAACAGCAGTTGCTTTTCTTAAAGATAGTTTACGAACCAATAATTATTATAAATTAACACTTAAACCGAAGAAAAAAGAAGTTAACGATTCAAAGATAGAAGTTTATTCAGGAAAATTTCTTGCCAAACCACCATATCCGATTCCATCAAGTAACCAAATAAAAGTCAAGTTATATTGGGGAGATTTATTTGACATAACAAATACTGATATAAATATTTATGATATAACTGGCGTAAACATACAAAACAAATCAAATATTACATTAAATAATATTCAGACATACTCAGCGGATTTACAATGGGATTGCAGTTCTGTCAAGGAAGGTACATATTTTATAGTTATAAATTATTTAGGGAGATTGGAACCGATACAAGTTATGGTTGTAAAATAATTTTTCCCTTTGTTCCCAAGCTCCTGAGAGTGTGTGAAAACTATGAAATTCCAATGGAATGTCATTCTTCCGAACATCATCAATTAAGGCTGTCTCAAAAGCCTCATTTCTGTCATTCCTGCGAATGCAGGAATCCCCTAAAGTGGCACTGGAAGGAGATTCCTGCATTCGCAGGAATGACATTTTTGTTAAATATGTGGCTTTTGAGACGGCCTCAATAATATTTTCATACTAATTTGTGATTTCTATAATCATGACAGTTCCCGCGCATGCGGGAATATACTGGAACAATTATTTGGGATTGCTCCAACAATCCTAATGGAATATATTTTATTGTTGTAAGGCATGGAGCTGCACTAAGGGCTGTAAAAGCTATGATAGGAAGATAACTGTAATCAAACTGCATTTAAATAATTTATTAATGAATATTTATATTTTAAAAACTCTATGAATCTAATTTCACTTTTTTTCCTTATATTTATGTTATTTAATTTGGAAAATTGTGTTTGGTATAATAAATAAAATAAAATCTTTCTTTGAAAATGAGCCGCATTCGGCTCGTTCCACCGGTCTTGAGATATTTAAATACATAGGCCCAGGCTTGATGGTGACCGTTGGTTTCATCGATCCCGGGAACTGGGCATCGAACGTTGCTGCTGGTGCCGGTTTTAGTTATAATCTGCTTTGGATGGTTACTCTTTCAACCATCATGTTGATTTTCTTGCAGCACAATGCCGCTCACCTTGGTATTACAACCGGACTTTGCTTATCAGAGGCTTCAACTCTGCATTTAAAGCCAGTCGTTTCTCGATTTGTACTTTCAAGTGCTGTGCTTGCAGGTGTGGCAACAGCTCTTGCCGAAATCATGGGAGGTGCAATCGCACTGCTAATGATTTTTAATATACCGATAAAGATTGGTGCAGTAATAATTACCTTTTTTGTAGGATGGATGATCTACTCCAATTCTTACAGAAATATCGAGAAATGGATAATCGGACTTGTGTCTTTGATAGGTTTCTCGTTTGTGATTGAGGTCTGGCTTGCTGATGTGAATTGGAGCGCTGCTGTTCGTGGCTGGCTTATTCCAGCATTTCCTACGGGTTCATTACCGGTGATAATGAGCGTTCTTGGCGCAGTGGTAATGCCGCATAATTTGTTCCTTCACTCTGAGATCATTCAGAGCCGTCAGTGGAACTTAGCAGATGAAAAAATCATCAAACATCAATTAAAATTTGAATTTACCGATACATTGGTTTCGATGATTATTGGCTGGGCTATTAATAGCGCCATGATTTTGGTTGCTGCTGCCATTTTCTTTAAAAACAAGGTAGTCGTCACGGAATTGCAGCAAGCTCAAGAGCTTCTTAAACCTCTTTTAGGAAATGCTGCGTCTATTATATTCGCAATAGCTTTGCTTGCTGCGGGTGTTGCTTCATCTGTAACAGCAGGTATGGCAGGCGGAACTATTTTTGCCGGAATATTTTCAGAACCGTACGATATTAAGGACAGACATAGTAAAACAGGTGTTGGTATCACATTAGTGGTAGCTCTTTTGATTATTTTTTTAATAACCGATTCATTTTCTGCATTAATTTATTCTCAAATGATACTTAGCATTCAGTTGCCTATTACTATATTCCTTCAGATTTATCTGACTTCTTCAAAAAAAGTGATGGGAACTCATGCCAATCATGGTTTTGAGAAGTATGCTCTCTGGACAATCGGTATTATTGTTACAATGCTGAATATAGCATTATTAATACAATATATAATTTGAGTTTAAAGTTTTACAATCAAAATGTTATAAAGTTGAAAAAAGGAAAAAATTTGGAACAAACCGACGAGAAACAATTAATAATCTATACTGATGGTGCATGTTTTCGCAATCCCGGGCCAGGGGCTTGGGCCGCAATTTTGATTTATGGTGACAGTAGAAAGGAAATTTCGCAGGGGTTCAGGCGTACAACGAATAACCGCATGGAAATAATGGCAATCCTTGAAGCTCTGAAAACGATAAAGTGGCGTACTGGATTGAAAGTAAAATTATATAGCGATTCTGAATATTGCATTAATACATTGACAAAAGGCTGGCTTTGGTCATGGAAGAAGAATAATTGGAAACGAAAAGCCGGTGAAGTTAAAAATATTGATTTATGGGACGAAATGGCAAATCTGATTCTTGGCAGAAATATTGATTTTATTCATGTTTACGGACATGTAGGAATTGAAGAAAACGAAAATTGCGATAAGCTGGCAAAAGCCGCGGCAAGTGCTTCCGATCTTGATATTGATGTCAAATACGAGAGAAGCGCCAGATGAGTTGAAAGTTTATAACGTTTATTATATAATATCAAATAAATATTTACAACAAAACAGACGAGGACGTCTGTTTTACTGCAAAGTAGGTTATACGTCCTCGTCTGACAAAATTGTAATTAATTATTAGACTTAATATAAGTTCGTAAAGTTCATAAAGTGGAACTCAAAATTCCCCCAACCGTCGGAATGAGTTTCTGATTAGCTCTTGACCTTCCCAAACACGAGAGACTTTGTCAAAACTAACAATATCCTTGGATTGTCATCTGGAGGCAATTATAAACGCTACGCTTTTAAAGTGGTGAAAATGACAAGATAATTTAAACGCCCTAACCCCCTTTGAAAAATGAGGGATAAGAACCTCAGTCTTTGTCCCCCATTTTTAATGGGGGTTAGGGGGGTTGTCCAAAGATGTCATACGGAACGAAGCGAAGGCTCTCTCTTACAGTCACTTTCGGAAATATCCTTCACTTCGTACAGGATGACATAACCAAATTTCTCAATTTTCACACAGTCTCGAATGAGGGAATCCCCTAAAGTGAGTCTGGAATGGGATTCCTGCATCCGCATCAAGGACAATAATTCCTAATTCATTAAGGAAATGGTATTAAACAGGAATTCACTTACGATGATTTAGATAGATTAACAACAATCACCTATGGTGTAACTACCCAAGCTGTTAATTACCATGATAATGGAAATATTCTTTCTAAAGGCGGTATTGGAACCTATTCTTATAATATCGCTAACAAGACACATGCAGTAAGTGGGATTGATGATGGAAGCAATACTTCGCAAATTTCTCAAGAAACACAAAACATCCAATACACTTCTTTTGACAAAATTTCGTCAATATCCGAAGGTATGAATAGTGCAGAATTTATATATGGAACCGATAATGAAAGAAGATTGATGACAACGACCAG
>JAPLFL010000111.1 GCA_026390695.1 Candidatus Kapaibacterium sp.
ATTTTCCCATTTAATGCTAAAAGATGTAATCCCTACGGGATAAAGAGGGTGTGGGGAGATATTCCATTGCTACCAATATCAATTCACTACGTGAAAGAAAGCCATAACCTTCCGAAGATTCGCAACCTTCGGAAGGTTTATTGCAATCACTACGTGAAATATGGAAGAAGATTTGTTTTCAAAGAGCGGTTTTTGTATCCAGAACTCCGAAGGAGTTATATCTTAATAACTCTGTATTCCCTTAATGATCCAAAGCTACGTAGTAGCGACATCTTTCCGATAATAAAAGGGGAGAAATATGTCACTCCTTCGGAGTTTTTTGCCTCAATTGGGATTCATGGTTATTAAGATTGCGCTACTTCGTAGCTGAAGAAGTCTCCATTGCTACCAATATCAATTCACTACATGAAAGAAAGCCATAACCTTCCGAAGATTCGCAACCTTCGGAAGGTTAATCTCAATCACTACGTGAAATATGGAAGAAGAATATTTCAATTCCACTCATTTATTTTGATTGAATGGAATTAATTTAATATTAAAATGAAACTTTTTGCTTATTAAAATCAGAACTAACTACTTAATAATAATAAATTTCTTTAAAAAAGTTCTGTTTCCTGCTTTTAACATTCCGAAATATATACCATTTGGGAAATTTGCAATTTCTATTTCATTTTTATTTGAATTATTGATTAATTCTTGTCCCATTTGGTTGTAAAGTGAAAATGAAAAATCAGTTTCGGAAGTTTTTATTAGTAGAGAGTTAGCTTCGGAATTTAATATTAATTGAAAATCTTTATCATCTGAATTTTCAAGGACATTGATTGTTTGTATTACAGTAAGATTTAGAGTTACGGAACCTGTGCTTAAACCATCGAAAGCATTGATTGTGATTTTTGTTTTACCAAATTGATTAAATTCAGGGGATAATGTTAGTTTACGGTCAGTTCCTGCACCTGAAATAACGCAACTTGAGCTTTTTATCAAAATATTGTCATCTGATTTTGTGGTTATAGTAAGTCCGGCAAGGTCATCGTCTGCTACTTTGAAATCGATTGAAACCGGAACATTCTCATCTGTTATAAGATCGTGAATTCCTGTGATTTGCGGCACTTGATTTGCAAATTTATCTAATGGCGATTTGAATAATCCGCTTTGTGAGCCTGCATAAATCATCAGAGAATCTGCAAAAATATCATAGATTTTGTATCCATTTAATTTATAGAAGGCATTTTGCCAGCTTTGCCCCAGATCGGAGCTCATTTTTGGGCCTTTATCGGTGGCTAATGCTATATAATTGCCACAAATTTTTATTTTATTAATCAAAGTTGAATCGTTATTTCGTATTTTTTTCCAAGTAGTTCCTGTGTCGGAACTTGCATAAACAATTCCCGTTGAAGATCCTGTGATTAAATAATTTTTATAGCGTGAAATAGCCCTTATTCCGACGCTGACGAGTGAATCTTTGCATTTAATCCAAACAGAATCTTTTTTCCAGTAAAGACCTTTGGAGTCGGCAATAAATATTTTGTTATAGGAGTAAAGAATATCGTAGCAGGTGCTTGGAATTAAGTTTACTTTGTATGATGAATCCCATGTGTAGCCATTATTGGAACTGTAAAAGACACGTGAACTGGTTGCCGCACAAACATTAGCAGCGGATTTGCATATAACAGTGAAGGAATTATTCTTTAACATTTGAATATATTCATCAAGAGTAGAGATTCTGAAAAGTCCAAGGTTTGTCGAGATAAAAGAATAAAGGGAATCGGCAGCCATTCCGTTTATAACTCCTGCAAATGCTTGTTTTCTGACATTATTCCACTTGTAAAGCTCTTGATAATCTCTGAATAATAATCCACCGCGAGTTGTAAAGTTCAATTTCCCATTGTGTTGGCAGATTGAGTTAATATCATTGTTGCGAACACCGAAACTTGAGTTAGTCCATTCCTGACCGTTTTCGCAAATATAAATTCCTGAGTTGGTAATAGCATAAGCCATGTAATCGGTTGAATATAAGCCGTAAATAATTTCGTTATTCAAACTTTTAGAAGCGGAATTCCAATCAATTCCGGCATTTGAGCTATAAAAAATTTCATAGGAATTTGAGAAATATAAATTTGCACCGAAAGTTGTGAAATCCGAAACTACGGTCGTAGGAAGATTATTTAATAAATTCCAGACTTTTCCATTATCAGAACTTGTGAGAATTCCGGTATTTCCGCTTATGGCATATAATAATTTTCCGCTCATAACAACTTTACTAATGTTATTTGCGCCAAGACTATTGGAAGTTGTCCATTTTCCAGTACTTTTTGTGTAAGTATTAACTGCACCCCGAACTCCGGCAAATAATTGTGTTTGTGTAGTGTGCAAAGAATAAACGGGATTAATACCGAAATATATCTCATTAATCCAGGAAAGCCCCTGATTCGTAGAATAGTAGAGTCCTTTGTTGGTTGCGGCATAAACTTTCTGATCAAAAAAGGCAATATCATTAGCAATGAAGTTAATTGATCCGGAATTTCGTGTTATCCAGTTTTGTCCGGCGTTGGAGCTAAAATATTGATTAGCGGCGATATTGGTTATTCCCCAAAAATTATTGCCATCAGCAACAATTTTGGTAAAATAGCAGGAATAATCAGCAGCGAATGGAATGTTTAATAGATTCCAAGTTTGGCAATTATCGTCGCTTGAATAAAGTGAACCATCTTTGAGTGATAAGAAAGGTTTATTAATTACTGAAAATATTTTAGCGCAATCACCGCCGTCCGGGCCAATATATGACCATTCCGAAAAGAGATTGGTCTGATGGATAAATAAACCTATTAATACGAAGTAAAATATTTTTATCATAACTTATCAATTTAAAAGAACAACATCTAACAAAATTAATTAAAAGAATTGTTAAAAGCAAGAAATATTTTTTTTATTTCAGCACCACAAAGCTCTTCGTAATCCTTTGTATGCCCGCAGAAATGCAGCAATAATAAATCCCCGAAGGAAGAGAAGAAATATCTATCCTCTGTCCAACGCCCTCTCCTTCGGAGATGGTCGGAGTGAGGTTCTTCATTCTCTCCCCAAAAGCATTATATATCTCCACATTTGTAATTTGTAATTGGTTATTAGTTATAGTTATGAAATCGCTGGCTGGATTGGGGGAAAAATTTATCTTATCAAATTTATTAGTATTTTCAACTAATGATTCATATACTGTATTATACTCATTCATCAGCCATTGGGATAACTGAGTCTCGTTTATCGCTCTTATTCTACAAGAATACTCTTTTTGATACCGAGTACCATTTAATTTGTAACTTGTACCAGAAATAATAGAATCATTTGCAAACAAGGTTGTATCGAAATCTGTCGGAGGCCGAAGTGATAATGGCGGTAGTTCTTCTCGCTCAACTATTTGGATATGATAACGATTAGCACCTATAATAGGATTCCATTTGAGCTCAAAATCCAGGGAATTATTGTACATTGAATCGGGTTTGAAAAATTTGGGTGGCAAGAGAGTATAATTCCCACTAAATTTGATAATGTACGATATAGAAGCCAAGGCAATTTTTGTATTATCAGAAAAAGTTCGGATATTTGATATTATGTTCTCATTGTTATCAATGTAAGCATTGTATAGCTCGTTATAGCTATTACAACTATTTGAAGTATATCTTAAAATCGGTCCACTCATATAGAAAGAACTGTCGTTAACAAATGATAACGACAAAATAGCAGAATCAGCTCCGGTTTTATCGTAAATTAAATTCCATTTATTCCCAGAATTAATTGTTTTGTACAATTTGGAATGGGCTTTAAATGTTATTTGAGTATTTGCATTAGTTACGAAATAATATAATGAATCGTTAACAAAATATAAATCAATTCCATTTAGAATCAGGTCTTTTGAAATTTGGATCTTTTCCCATTTATTACCTAAATCAATGGTTTTGTAAAGTGTATTTGCAGCAGTAGCAATTACAATCGTTGAAGGAGGGAAAAACTTAATTTTGATACTACCTATCAATTGAGGATGTACTTTCACTTTATTCCTTGTCTTCCAACCATCGTTTGTAATCCATAGAATATCAGTCGTTTCAGCTGCATCATACTTTGAAGGATATTGAATCATAATACCATTCAGTGAGTCAGCCATTGATAAAAATTTAGATTGTCTGGATCTCCAATTGGAATTAATTGGAATAACTTCCCAGTTTTTTCCACCATTTGTTGTTTTATAAATACATGTTTTATAATCATATAACAAATTCATCCCATCGGTTCCAGTATAAATACTACTATCAACGAGTGTTAAAATGGTATTTGCACTAACAAAAACCCAATCCTGAATATTTTTTGATATACTATCAGTTTTATTGAAATTTGTTGTGTTGGAAAAACTTAAACCACCATCACTGGAAATATAAAGATCATTATTTATAAATCCGATATAATTTTTATTCAAAATTTGAATTTTATAAATATAAGTATTCTGTACATTCTTATTTTTGGATATTCCGCTGAAAAGAACATGCCAGTCTTCGACATGTTGAGCATTTGAGAAATTTGTCAAGACAATTACTGTAAAAAGAAGCGTAAATAATTTTTTCATAAAAAATCCTATAATATATTTCTAATAGTTTCCAAATCATAAGACACATCAAACAAAAAAAAAGTTACATATTTTTTAATATTTTATTTAAAAGATAAGTATTACCTCTATATACGATACTTTCTTCTCTTCCCACCATTCATCCGATGTCTCGAAGCCACCCCGGATGAATCTCTGCACCATTCCTTCTTCAACCTTTCGCAGGTTGGGAACCTTCGGAAGGTTTTTCCCTAAACTCAGTATTTCATTCTGACTTCTTTTCCAGTCAGAAGAAACCTCTGACTGGAGGAGAAATTCCTATTGCAAATGAATATTATGTATATAAAACAAAATGGACTCGCTATAAGAAGCCGAGTCCATTTGTAGAATCTTTCATTACTATTCAATCATATAAAAAGAATAGATTTTTAATTTTTTATGGCTTTGATATAAGATATTGTTGATTGAAAAATAATTCGTATATTTGTAATTACAGATTATACAGAAATGAGAAAAGATGGAAAATACGGTTAAGCAAATAATTGAAAAGATACTTTCATTGCCACTATCAAGGCAAA
>JAPLFL010000070.1 GCA_026390695.1 Candidatus Kapaibacterium sp.
CCTTTTGTTACAGGTAATATGCCTGCTACTTCACCGGTGGCAAGATCTACCATATCCGTGGTTGAACCTGTACCGTAGAATTCCGATGCCTGTACCTGACCTGTACCCTGCAAGTTAATTGAAGCGCCGGTGGCTACTGTCATCGAGGCTGAATTATTTAAGCCGGTTGTGATGTTTGAAAACGATACTGATGATGGTGTTACAGTTGACCAATAGACACTGCCACTCGAATTTGTTACTAATGTTGAATTATTCTCTGAAGGAAGACTGGTTATTGTACCGCCACTTGTACCGATTAATATTGTATTCGGGCCAAATGTATTGCTGCTTCCGGTTCCACCTTTGGTTACAGGTAATATGCCTGCTACTTCGCCTGTGGCAAGATCTACCATGCTTGTTGTTGAACCGGTGCCATAGAATTCCGTGGCCTGAATAGTACCGCCTCCAGCCATTATAAATGCTCCATTTGCCACGGTCATTGTCGAAGAGTTATTTGATCCTGTTAAAATTTTATTAAAAGGTGTATAAGCAGAATTGATATTTATCCATTTTGTTTGAGATGAATCGTAATAATAGACTCCTGGCGGATCCGTAAGGTACATATTGGTTTGAATAATCATCAAACCATGAGCTGGAGATCCAATAGCATCCCTTTGTAATCCAGTCAAACGAGGCATTAAAAATCCGCGCAATACGGTTTTCAACTCTAATACTGACGAAGGATCAGGTATAGAATCAGTCTGATCGCTGATAATCACATTTTGTGAGTATAGCTTCATCCCCATTAACAATAAAATTATTAAAAAAACTTTTTTCATTTATTTATCCTCAATCAAATTCAATTTTTTTAATCCATAATAAAATAAACTCAAACTATCTTTAAGTTTCAACCCATAAAGCATCATACTAGTCATTTTCAAAAAGTTAAATGTATATTCATCAACAAATGTAATTGCTAACGATTGATCGAAAAAAAATTTGTTCTTATTGGGCTTTATCTTCATAAAATTCATTATTTCCGTGGTGTTTTAGTATTTAAAATTATATCAAAAGCAAAAATTATACCATCATTTATATTTAAATCTTTTCAATTATATTAATTTTTTATTTCTACCATTACTCAACAAGCAAAATTATATGTAAATATTCAATATTTAAATAGGTAAAATTACTTAAAAATTTCGATTTTTTTACAATATTTTTTCCTCTTTTTTTAAGAAATTTTCTTAAAGTATATTATAAATAAATATATTAGCAATAGTAATCACCCGGAAGCCGCATCTACTGCGATATTCGAATTCAAAATATAATGACTTTTAAATAATTATAATTATTAAGATTCAATTATTTTTCTATCATTTTTAATAAATTCATCTTTGAAATTTAATTGCAAAGGTTTTAAAATAAATTATTACAAATTGAAATGATTTTTTTTCTTAAATTTGATGATAATAAATATTCAGATTTAATAAAAAAACAAACATAAAGGATACCGGATGAAAAAAATAATATTAACTACAGCTATCTTATTTCTTTGTTTATTCAATTTTGTTTATTCAAATGGGCTCACACTTAATTCGATTGGGACAGCATCATTCGGAATGGGTGGTGCGTGTTTAGGTTTAGCAAATGACTATTCTGCTGCTTATTGGAATCCTGCAGGAATTGCCCAGCTTAATGAAACAGAAATAGCCTTATCTTTCAATACAAATAAACCCAATTCGACATATAAATTAAATATTTTTAGTGAATATGGCGAAGCTCTTCCCGGTGTCAATGCAACAAGTAAGTCGGCAATGTCTATCTCACCATCCATTAATTTTTTTATGCCATTCCTAAAAGGAAAATTAACCGCTGGAATAGGTATATTTAAACCCTCGAATATAATCACGGAGTGGGATGGCTCTGATATAAAAGAAATTTCAGGATCTAATGTATATAATTGGAAATCAAGTATTGGTGTTTATCAAATCAGTCCAACGGTTGCATATAATTATCACGACATTTTATTTATTGGTGCGGCATTAAACCTTGATAAAGGATCCTGTGAACTTAATATGCCTTTGCCTTTCAAAAATAGTTTTTCCCAATATTCAGAAACAAGCAGTGGCTGGGGAACAGGAATCACATTAGGAATTCTTTATAAACACAGTGAAATCTTATCTATTGGATTATCTTTTAAAACGAAAAATTCAATCAAATTCAGTGGTAGTGCTACTTTTGATTCTCTCGCAACTCAGTCAAGCGGTTTTGATCGTGATATTGCTTGGCCAATGTGGTTCGGAGCTGGTTTTGCGTTTAATCCCGCCCCTGACATCACACTATGTGCAGATGTACATTATAGCCAGTGGTCTAAAACTGAGAACAAATTGATTAGTAAATATAGTGAAACAGGTTGGGATTCAGTTACAGCATTGATGAATCGCAAATTTGTACTAAATTGGCAAGATGCTTTGCAAATCAAAGTGGGTGTAGTTTATCAGGTAAATGAGAATATAACTGCAAGAATTGGATATTACAATGAACCTGCAACTGCACCTGAGAACACTGTAAATATTCTTTTCCCAAGTTTTTCTTATAATGCTTTTACAGCCGGTGGAAGTTATAAAATAGGGAATATCAAGTTTGAATTAGGAGCCGAATATCTTAGTGGTAAAGAAAGAACGAGCACTGACGCTTCTAATATTAAAACATTAGATTTGAAAGCATATAATGATAAAATTAATTTACCCGGCAATCAAACAAGTAGTGTCATAGGATTTAGTTTTGGTGTAACTTATCATATCAAAGCCAAACAATGAGCAAAATTGATTTTCCTGTTACAACAGCTATCAGAGCTCTGAGAGCAAATAACATCGAATTCACCCCCTTTTTTTATGAATATACGGAAAAAGGGGGAACTCATCAGACTTCTTTGGAACTTAACGTTGACGAATATACAGTGGTAAAAACTTTGGTAATGGAGTCTGAGAGCGAGCAATTTATTGTATTAATGCATGGGAATCTGGAAGTATCGACAAAGGAACTTGCAAGGCAGATTGATTGTAAGAGGATTGATTCTTGCAGTCAGGATACTGCTTTGAAGATTACAGGATATCAATTTGGCGGTACAAGCCCTTTTGGTATGCGAAAGTCTGTACAGGTCTATGCAGAGGATACAATTTTTAATCTTGATGAAATATATATTAACGGCGGTAAAAGAGGATTTATCATAAAAATTAAATCTCAGGATTTAATGAAAGTATTGAAAATCATAAAAGTTAAAGCTGGAATCAACAAAAATTAAAATTTACAATTTATGTTAGTTAGTTAGTTAGATATATTTAATTCTCCGAATAATCTAATTCTTTAGAATAGGTCTCATCCAACATAAATATTGATATGAATGCAAGTGATAAACAAATCAAGCCACAAAAGGCTCCTGATGTAATTACACCATTTGAAGGAATAAGATAGTAAAACAGAGATGTTGTGGGATAGACTAATCCCCTTACAAAATTTGGAATTGTAGATGCCGCTGTGGCTCTCAGATTTGTCCCGAATTGTTCGGCTGCCATAGTTACAAAAACAGCCCAATATCCCGCTGGCAATCCTGTTAAAGCACAAATAATATAAAATGAAGTCACGGAAAGTTCGGATTGTGATAAATAAACTGCGATCATCACTGTTAAAAAGCTGATGAATAAAATAACTACTTTTTTTCTGCTGTGTAAAATCTGACTGAGCATTCCACTTAAAATGTCTCCTGCTGTAGCCCCGATGTAATAAAACATGATAGCGTCTCCGCCATTTATTTTACCTGTAATCTTTAAAACCTTTGAAAACTCCGGTGCAAAATTGATCAGCACACTTAAACTATACCAGATAGGCAGTCCGATTAGTATAGAGAATAAATATTTAAAAAATAGTTTTTTGTGTGTGAAAAAAGCGAAAAAATTTCCACGGGTAAAACTTGTAAAAAAAGAAATAAAATTAGATGTTTTTGACTGGGAGCCAGTCATAGTATTTCTACCCTGTTCTAATTTATTAAACGTCCCCGATTCAAGGACGAATTTTTGAGTAAAAATTAGAGCTAATCCCAAAATTCCACCAATAATATATGCATATCGCCAGTTAAAATTTTTTGATACTAAATTTGCTGCTATTGAGCCGCTCACTCCGATTGATGCAACTAGCATAGTACCATATCCTCTGATATTTGTTGGTAATATTTCAAGTACTAAAGTAATGGCAATGCCCAGCTCACCTGCCAAACCAAGTCCTGCAAAAAATCTACATAAAAGATACTGGTCTATATTTTGAACAAATGCATTACAGATATTCGCCAATGAGTATAGAATTATTGAGCCGAATAAAATTTTAACTCGTCCTATTCTATCTCCAAGAACACCCCAAATTATTCCACCAATGAGCATACCTATCATCTGATAGTTGATTATCATTACTCCATAATGAAATGCTTGATCTGTACTAAAACCTAATGAAGTTAAACTTGGAATTCTTACTATGCCGACCAGTATTAAATCATACACATCGACAAAATAGCCTAATGCAGCAACTATGACAGTTATTGAGAATAGTGGTTTAAGACTTGGTTTGTTCATAAATGTTAAAAATTAATAAATAAAAAGGATTTGATTTTGATTACTTTTTATTAAATTCTATTGTTAAAAACCATCCGACCTTATTATATCCAAACAGATTAGCAACTAATTTCGCACATAAACGGAATAATTTATTAAAACGGGTCATTTTGTCATAATATGTTAAAACGGGTTGAATTTTTAAATTTTCAATTGTATTCATTTTGAGCATTTGATGAACTTCTTTTATTGTGTATGCTTTTGTTCCGATGCTTTCCATGTGATTCCACAGCACTTTGCTAAGACTCATCCATGGTTTTCCCTTAAGCAATGCATATTTAATCCAAAAGAAATAAGATAATAATGAATGTCGGTGATAGATCATTACTTTACAAGTACCACCGGGTTTACAAACGCGGATTATCTCTCTCATGGCTTTGGGAGTATCCGGTGTATGGTGAATCACACCCCAACTATAGACAATATCAAAAAAATTATCAGGGAAAGGGATATTTTCGCTATCTGCAACTTTTATTTCCTCCGCTTTTAATCCATAAAGTGATAATCTGTGATGTACGTGTTCGACTGCTTCTGGAGTTAAATCAATTCCATAAACTACTGCACCGGCTCGAGCCCACTGCAAGAAGTCTGTGCCTGCACCGACACCGACTTCGAGTAATTTTTTATCTCTGAAACGAGTAAACTGGGCGAATGAAAAAATTTCAGGTTCCTGCCTGTATCTTAGGTCTTCAATATCTTCAAAATATTCTTTTGAATACTTCTCTTTATCAGTAAATTGGGTTCCGCAAGCCTGGTTATTCCAAAATTGCTGAACCTGCTGTTTCATTTCATTTTTAGTATCGGACATCATTAAATAAAATTACAAATTTAAATTAAAATATTCAATCGAAAAAACTTTATTGAATTATGAGCATAAATTATTAATTTTGTATATGAATTGATTCAATTTTGAGGATACATGATTAAAAATAAAAGATTACTTTTCTTGATTGCAGTTTTCTGCCAAATATTTATAATTCAACTTTTTGCAGAAGACAGTTTCATTTATTCTAAATTTACCGGTACATCCGAAAAATCATTAGATACTCTTGCGCTTGAGACTGCCCAAAAAAATATAAAAGAAAGCATCGGAATTCTCGAAAAAGAAGTGAATCCAAATCAATATTTAGTCGGGCCAAACGATATTTTTTCTTTATTGATTATTTCATCAAAACCAAGAAGTATTGAATTAACAGTTTCTCCTGAAGGTAAAATAGTTATCCCTGGCGTGGGAATGGTTAACGTTAAAGGCAAGACTTTGGCTCAGACAGATTCTATCATAATTGAAAGAGTAAAACAAATCTATAAAACAGAAGAAATTTATGTTACCCTCAAAGAATTAAGAAAATTTAAAGTAACCATCAGTGGATCAGTACGTAAACCATCGATAATTGAAGCTTCAGCAGCAGAACGAGTTTCCGAGCTAATTATTAAATCCGGTGGTTTTCTTGAGAATTCTTCATTAAGACATATTAAACTTATTCGGGATTCCCAAATAATAAATGTGGATGTTCTCAAATTTTATTTGGCAGGAGACAAGGAAAGCAATCCTTTTGTTAATGGTGGTGATTTAATTATTGTTCCGAATATGGATAAAGAGAACCAAATTGAAATTGCCGGTGAGGTTGGTAAAAGCGGCTCGTATGAATATGTTCACGGTGATTCCCTTTCAACTTTAGTTAGATTTGGAAATGGTTTCACAGCTTTTGCTCTATTAGATTCTATTGAAATAATTCGAAAGGATCCCAGAGCTGAACCGAAACGTAAAGTTATTAATTTAGAATCCTGGCGCTTTTCATATTTGAATAATACTCAGCTACCAAATGATTTTCCTTTGGAACCGAATGACAGAGTTTTTATAAGAATTAATTCAGAAATGAAAAGCATAGATAAAGTCTGTATTAAAGGTGAAGTAAAGTATCCAGGCTATTATGCTCTTTATAAAAAAGATGAAAGAATCAACAGTTTAATTGAACGAGCCGGTGGTTTTACCGAATCAGCAAGTATCGAAAATATTATTTTCCTTCGTCAGAATGAATATAAAAAAATAGATATGGAAATGGATAGATTGTGGCGTACTCCTCAAATTGAGCGCTCTGTCTCTGAACAACAGTATTTTACAGCCAGAATAAGTGAACGACGCGGAGTATTATCAGTCAATTTTAAAAAATTAATTAAAGAGCCTAATTCAGTTGAGAACATAGTTTTATATGATAAAGATTCAATTTTCGTTCCTCTTAAAAATGAATTTATTAATGTTCAAGGTAGAGTTAATAGTCCAGGACTAATTACCTTTAGATCAAACTTAACTTATCAGGACTATATTAACCTCGCTGGTGGATATGGATACAGAGCAGATAAGGGTTCGGTATTGGTTGTAAAATCAAAAGGACAGCAATTTTTAGCTTCAAATAAAGATTATATCCTTGAACCTGGTGATAATATTCTGGTACCTTCGGAAAGAGAAGATACTTTTGAAACTATTACAAAATATGCAACATTTGGCTCACAAATTGTGACTTTCTTATATGTTATTTATACAATGGTTAAATTAAGATAAGCTAAAGAATGAAAGAAAAATTTGAACCGGTAGAATTTTCTATCGGATATCTATGGACTATTATCTCAAACAATAGAAAATTATTTGTTTCTTGTTTATTGATTTCTTGGATCATTTTTATTTGTTTCTACATACTGATTCCAAAATCATCAACTGCTTCAACTTCACTTTTGCCAACAAAACTTAATGAGAGCAACGGTGGATTAGCAGCATTTTTACAATCAGCCGGCGGCTCTGGAATCGGCGCTCTCGTCGGAGGTAGCAAGAGTGAACAGAAAGAAATGTATGTCGATATTTTAGAAAGCAGAGCAAGCTCAGAATTTGTTTTCAATAAACTCAATTTGAGAAAATCAACTTACTTTACCGATTATACGGATAACGAAATAATTGACATTATTCACAATAATACTAAAGCCGAGATTCTTAAATCCGGTCTGATAAGTATTAATTTTACTTTTAAAACAAAAGTATTCCCAGTTAAAGCTGATAAAGATTCAGTGGCAGCATTTTCAAGTCTGGTATCCAATACACTCGCTGAGGCACTTGATTATTATCTCAGAAACCGCTCCCTTAATATGACAAGAAAGTCTAAAAAATATATCGAGATTCAATTAATTGATTACCGTCATGAACTGGATTCTATTGAATCATTTCTTATTGATTTCCAATCTAAAAATAAACTCATTTCAATCGAAGATCAATCAAAATCTTTAGTTTCACAAGCTGTTGAAGCAGGTACTGCTTTAGCTAAAGCCAGTGTTGATTTAAATCTTGCCAAAATTGAATATGAACCGGGATCCGCTATTCTAAACTCTCTTGAAAATAATTTTAAAATATTGAAAGAACAGTTCGATGCCGTTCAAAAAGGTGGCGTTTATTCTAATGAATTTTCTTTGCCATTTAAAGATATTCCTACTATAACAAGAAAATATTTAGATATTTACAGGGAAAGAAAAATCCTTGAGCAAGTACTGATTTATCTTGAGACTCAAAAACATCAAGAAGCCATTCAAGAAGCTAAGGATTTACCAGTTATTGAAATTTTAGATAAATCACTTGGGTACAATAATATTTCATCACCAAGGTTTATACCTTTTATTATTCTTGGAACGATGATTGTGATTTTATTATTGATTTTTTTCATCGTTAGCTATTCTTTTTATAAAGGTCATCTTATCATTAAATCTGCTAATGATGTGACTAAAGCTAATTTATAGCCATTAATGAATTCCTCTTTATCTGACAATTTTCACTTTTTCAGTTTGATGAAGAGTTTGTGTTTCTAATAAAATAATATACTCCCCATTTGGTATATCTTTTGTTGAAAGATTAAAGTTAAATTCGCCGAAAGTTTTCATATCTTGATTCATAATTAACTTCAACATTCTTCCACTCAGATCGTACAATGAAAGCCGTGTTTCGCATTTTTCTATAAGATTGCATTTAATAATAATCTCATCATTTCCGGGATTTGGGGAAACTGAAATTATACCTGTTTGCCCATCATTTGTCAGGATCAGCCTTGTTCCACCCTCTCGGCAAATACCGGTTAGTTTGAAAATTCCATTAAGTGTATCAATTGCAAAAGTATCACCGATTATTTTAACATCAGTCAGCCACATTCTTGTTTCTTCAGCATTACCCAAAGCCACAATAAAACAAATTTTAGCTAATTCCGATGAATCCAGTGGTAAATTAGAAAGTAAAATAGACCTGATGCCGTCTTTGACAGTACTTGCAGGATAATCAAGGGGATATAATATCGAAGAATTGAAATTCAAAGTTGCTGAAATACCGGTTGCTTTTGATTGAAGAATATTTTCTGCATTCATTAATTTAATAGGAATATTGATAATCGTCCCAGGATTGCCTTCAGCGGATCCAACAGCAAGCAGAGCACTAATTCTACCGTCAATTTTACCATTGATTAAAACCTCACTCACTCGCCCACAAAGGTTATCGGTTATAATCACTTTTTCATCAATTTTACCAAAAAATTTAGAACCTTTGTAATGAATATTTATTTTTCCTATTTCTCCAACCTGAAGAACTATTGAACTTGGTTTGACATCAATGTTGGATGTTGCGGATATTTTCCAAGACATAGCTGACTCGCCGCTATTGGTCAAGGTAATTGTTGTATCTTTAGAAAAGTTTGTTCCGACGCTATCAAATTTAATAATCGTTGTATTTAACTGCTGAGAAACTTCTTCATTGTAAATATTAAAATCAAAAGAATAGACTGAATCCGGATCGGCATTTGATTTGATATCCAAATATGCTGTATTTAAACCACCTTTTGTAGGTTTGAAAGTAATCGGTAAAATACGTGTTTCTTTGGGATGGAGTGTGAAAGGTGAAAATGCAGGTGCAAAGCCATAACTCGAGGCATCTGGACCGCCAATGTCACCGGATAAAACATTAATATCAAGATTATCAATATTGGTGATTTCGACGCTATCAGTCAATGTTTGAGAGCATTTAACCCTTAGGTTACCTGTAAAAACATTATTTACCTGAATTGATTTTGCATAACCAACTCCATAAAGCTGAACAAGCGCAGGAGAGCCAAGACCATTATATTTCAAGGCAAGCATTGCCGATGAGCGTCCTACAGCTTTTGGTGCAAAACGAAGTGTGAATGCGGCACTTTGCCCACCTTTCAAAGTAAATACAGTGTCAACCGAACCGGATGATAAAGTAAAATCACCACTATAGCTACGAAACTCGATTCCAGTAAAGTCAACTTGCGATAATCCTGTATTTTTAATTACTGCCGTGCAAACAGAATCTTTATATGTTCTTACCCGAACGGAATCGAAATTAATAATAGTAGCACTGACAGATAGAGTCTGGTCGATTCCTTCACCAATAATATTTTTTATCAATGTATCTGTCTGAGTAACTATTTTAATCAAAGATTTATTATTCCCAACCGATGAAGGGAAAAAGAGGAACTCAGCACTAAGAATTGCACCGGGAGCTATAAAAACCGGAAATGAATTATTTAAAATTTTAAAGAAAGCAGCATCATTTCCTACAAAAAAAACAGTATCTATGCGAATAGGAAAAGTACTTGGATTGCTAATGAATGTTGTTATAATTGAATCTTTTGTTTTCCCCACAAGGCATTGCTTCATATCTATATCGTTCGATGTAGCCAGCGGAGCGACGATTGACCATACTGAGTCAGATTGATCAGACTGAGTTTGAGCATGAAGAAATATTTTATTTATCGCAATAATTGCAATAGACAAAGTTAGCCATTTTAAAATCTTTTTCATTTTTTGCTCCTTTTATAAAATAAAATAAAAAAAATCAATCATAATTCCAAAAAAACATTGTTCTAATTTTTATTAGGCTGTTCAAAAAAATTATTTCCTGTCATTCCTGCGAATGCAGGATTCCCCTTAATTTTTAATCTGTCATTCCTGCGAATGCAGGATTCCCCAATTGCGCCATGGAAGGGGATTCCCGCATTCGTGGGAATGACAGATACGTGAATATTTCGTGTTTTCACACAGTCTCGAATGCAGGAATCCCTTTCGTACAATCTGTAAAATCAATTTCTACTTTTACATTCTTCATAAATTATTTCCAAACACCAATTAATTGATTTTAAATATATTACACACTTTTTTCAGCTATTTACGATTGCATACCACTGCATACTTATGACATCAAAATCAGATACAAACCTGATGTTCCTTTACTGCTGCTACTGCTGATTTCCGGGTTTTTTGCATATTTTGCACTGCAAATGTAAAAATTCTACTTTTTTTGACCAATTTAATAAATTATTTTGCATGTCTTCTTAACCAATCTTACACATTTTTAACTTCATTTCTTTAAATAAAGAATTATTAATAAAAACACTATTACAAATTGTCTATTCTTCACAATTCATTCAAATAAATTGTTCACAAACGACACACGAAACAGTTTACAAAATAAATACAAATAAATTCGCATACATATAAAGATAATTTATTAATTCCATCACGAATCTGATTAAAATTTAATGTTTTTTCAAATTCGTTATATCTCCTTAATACAATAACACAAAAATAGTCAAAACATCTCCAAAAAAGTTTTTAATCATTTTTTTAATTGATAAAATAACTTGACCTATTCTTATGTCGTTTCCTACTCGATAACTAAAAAAAAAGCCCTGAAAAATCAGAGCTTTTTTTGAATAACTAAAGATAATAAAAGATTATTCTTCGTCGTCAGGATTTGTAGCTGCACCGAATTTGGCCATGTCTGCGGTACGAAGCCGACGACCACCCAAAAAGCGGTTGCCGTAATATGTACTTTCAAGCGATGAAACGGTAACACCATACCTTGAACTTGAATGAGCAAACAAATTATCGCCAAGATATATTCCAACATGCGAAACATAAACTTTTCTGCGGGTATTGAAAAATACAAGATCGCCAAACTGAAGACCACGTCTTGTGATTGGTTTGCCTACTGTGTATTGTTCGTGAGCTGTACGAGGAAGAAGTGAATTTGATGCGGACTGGAAAATAAATCTTGTGAAGGCTGAACAGTCAATACCTCTGTTGGAAGATCCACCAAAATGGTATGGAGTACCGAGCCAATTCATTATCGTGCCCATTAAATCAGATTTTTTGAGACCGTTTTCCATTACGTCATTAGGTGTTTCATCAACGTAGGAAAACCAAAGGTTGCGGAAGGATTCGATATCAACATTTACGTCATCTTCAGCTTGAAGTTCGGAAATATCTTCACCTTCATCGATTAAATCATTATAAGGAGTAATTGCAGACTTAGTAGGATCATATTTATATGATTCAAGTCCTGCAAGTTCAGAAATCGTTTCGGAATTAGTCCGAATCGTTTCAATAGCCTGTGCTCTTGTCACATCTGGCTTATAATTCCTTTTTTTTGAGGATTTCTTATTCTTTTTAGAAACCTTGTGCTTTGTAGTCGTTTTTTTCTTTGCTGCGCCTTCAGCGTAGGTACCCCCAAAGAAAAAGAGACTCATAGTAACTAAAATTAGAACTGAAATCCTGACCATAGAAGTAGCTGGTTTGTAAACCATAGTTGCTCCTTGAAAAGGTTAAACAAAATCATAGCTTAAGTAATTCTCGTCTGCGCAAAGCTATGTGAGTGCGGACGGCCAACAGCGAATGACCGCTCAAATGTAAATTTGAGTATTGTTCGGTGCATTCGATTTTCAAAATGGACAGTTTCATTTTGATTAAAAAATATAGTTCAAAAAACAATGTGTAACAAAATGTACACTTTTAACGATTGCAATTAACATCTTTTTTCTCACTCAGCAAATTAATTCTTTTTCATACAGCAAATTATTTTTTAGGAATAGTTATAAATGTTAATAATATCAAGAAATTAGATACTTAGAAAAAAAATAAAAAAAATGTACTTCTTATAAAGACGTATAAAAATCTTTACAATTGTGTACATTTTTCTTTACACTATTCTTTGGAACTGCATTTTAATTTACATTATATAATTTTCTTAATGAATTAGGAATTATTGTCATTTGTGCGCATGCGGGAATCCCCTTCCAGTACCAATAAGGAGATTCCTGCATACGCACAAATGACAGACCTCAAGTAGGAAACGATATTATTTATCGAATCAGAATTATCCTGATAAGACCATTTCTCATTAAACCAGCTCGTGGTCAGTGCTCTGAGAAACCTTCTGAAAAAGTAGAATGATAAAAATATGACGTATATCAGAGTCCATAATTCAATAAAAATGAACATCTAACTTTCAAAACTTGATAAACTTTATTAACTCATTTAATCGTTTCTGCCACGCAATGAACAGGTAGGATTAATATTGCAAGTAGAGGAATCAAGAAAAAATTCTATGGTGGCATTAAATATTTTTGCTTTATTAGGCTGGAAATGAACTTCAATTGAACCATTGATATTAGGATAAATCATCTTTGGTAACTGATCAGGAGATATCAAAAACACAGAATCAGGATCTATTAATTTAAAACCTAAAACAGAAATTGCATTTCTGCTATTATTAATCAAACTTATTTTCCGAATAATAGGATGCCCAATTTTTGTAGGGCCACAATCAAGATCAGGAACTTCGATACAAGGAACAGTGCCTTTTAGATACAGAATAGGGGTTTTAAAGCGTCCGAATTGAATTTGGCTGTAATAGATACCCACAGTATCAACCGGAGCGAATGAGGCGCTTAACTGTAAACTTGACTCAAACGAACCTGCAGCATTAATTACAATTGGCATTTTCTCCAAAACCTGAAAATTACGATTATCTGCATAATGAATAGAATCAATGATAAGCACTTCATCAGAAATATTTTTTATTGTAAACAAATGCTTCTTATAGCTGGTCAACGAGACCTGGCCGAAATCAAGAGTATCGTGATCAAGATTGAAATATATTTGTGAACCAGTTCCCGAACCCGGATCAAGTAAAGTTTTTTTACGTGAAGCATTAATATCGGTTGGTGATGCACAGGAATTTAATAAAATATAACCGCTTAAACTCAGAAATATAATGAGAATATTACAAGTACTACATTCAATGCCACAGCAGTTTTGGAACCGAATGAAAGTATTCATAAAATATAAAAGAGAACCTGATTTATTAATTGGTTTTTTAAATTTTAATATATTTTTTAGCTGTTTTAGCATATTCTTCAATTAATCAAATTAAAATTTAACTGAAAATCCATAAGTCAAACCAAGTTTATTAGTCGAAAAATAATTCTCTTGATATTTATACAATAATAAGCCGTGCTCAATCCCTAAGGAAAATAATAAATTATCGGAAATGAACAGTTCCAGACCAACCGATTCCTTAATATAAGGCCCAATTCTTGTTCCTGCAATCAATGCGTGAATGAATGGCCGCATGTCAAAATATTTATCATAAGGTTTAACCGGACTTCCTGTATATTGATAAGAAAAGCCAGTCCAGAAGGCAACATAAGCCTGATTATAGCCATATTCATGTCCATCGGATTCTTTACCATGAAATTTTTGCATCAGATCTTCCTGGCCTATTTCTATTCCCATCGAATGATTATCATTAATTTTATACATTAAATTTATAGCGAGATTATTAATGATTGGTTCGTTATAAGGAACAATATTAACATCAGGGATTGAACCTTGAGCCATTTTTCTGATATTTAAAGAGTAATTCTGGGCCTTAGTTTTTAAATATCTATCGTTTGAATTATTAGTCTGAGTTACAATACTGAATATTTCGTGAGATTTCAAGGGTTGAACAACCGAATTTACGTTACTTGTTCTAATTTCACTAAAATTTTTATTTGAATTGAATTCAGGTTCAGGCTGCTGCACTGGTTGAGCCTGAACATTATCCGGAATGGATGGAATTCCTGCAATAAAGAGATAAGATGGCAATGAGAATGATGTTTTACGAGTACTCTTGCTGATTTTATTGGTTGTAATTGGTTTTGTTTCAGTGGCAAGTTTTTTTACAGGTATAGAGCTTACCAATTCTTGGTTGGGCAAAGCATTATTCTGAACCATCTGATTCGAAATTTTATCGTCTTTCCCGACCGAACTAATAATCAAAGCTGTAGTCAGAGCCGATACTACAGTAGATCCAACTATTGCGAAAATTCTTGATCCCAGAAATTTTGTGAAAAAATCAGCAACTCCAAAAGATGTTGGAGATACAAATGGGGCTGTCAATCCTGCTCCAATGCCTGCACCAATTAAAATTTTATTTTTTAGATTTGAAGGTGGAGCAACCACATTTCCTTTAAACATTTTTCGTAAACTAATGTGTTGGCGCATCTCCTCCTGCAAGTCAGAGTTTTGGGCAAGTTCATAAAAAAGATTACCCACATCAGATCCATGAAGCTCGCCATCTAAAAAGGCACATAAGCGTTCTGATGCCGTAAATAATTCCTGATTCATAATATATACCTATAATTTATTTTCATATTTAATCTTGATTGTTTTCCAGAAAATACGGTTGAAGTATTTGCCTTAATCTTTCTTTAGCTCTATATATCCTGATTCTTACCGAAGAAACGGATATTTCCAGAATGTCTGCAATCTCCTGATAACTTTTATCCAAATATTCCTTCAGAATTAAAATTTCTTTAAATTTTGGTGGAAGCGCATCCAATGCAGATTCTATTATCATAGTTTGTTCTTTTTGCTCATAAATATCTTCGTTAATTGATAAATTCAAGTCTTCAATCGTTACAAACGCATGATATTTTTTTTGCTTCTCGTTCAAACATAAATTTCTCGCAATTCTGAAAAGATAAGCAGCAATATTTGTCATGTTGCTCGTAGCTTTTTGAGTTTCAAGAAGTTTAATAAAAGCTTCCTGAAAAATATCGTTTGCAAGCTGACGATCGTTAAGAATCTTGAAACAATAAGTGTATAAATTTGTCGAATAACGAGAATACAGCTCTTCGAAAGCATTATTGGATTGGCTGGATTTATCCAAAATCAGCAAATACAGCTCTTCATCAGACCTATCAGTTATTCTATTTCTCATTTACAATTTATCCAAACCATTACAATTTCTTAAAAATATCTAATTTTCAAAATAGTTACAACACTTAACAGTAATAACAGTTCAAAATTGAAAATATTACATGTTTTGGGAAAATACTTGTAAGAATCACAAGTTTTTCATAATTTTATTTTAGTGAGAAAGTAAATCTTGTTAGTCCTATAAAATTTAAATGATTTAAAACCCGCATGAATAGCGAAATCATTAAACCAAACTTTAAGCAAATTTGCATTCAAACTATTTTCTATAAATATAATAATATCTCGCAATTGATAATTTCGGAGCTTTTTTGAATAAAAATAATAATTCCTCAAATACATACAAAAAATTAAAATTATTTACTTCAATTGCAATAGTAGTCGGAGCTGTAATCGGATCGGGTATTTTTAAAAAACCAGCACTGATGGCTTCCGAACTTGGCAATCCCACTCTCCTAATTGCAATTTGGGCTATTGCAGGAATTATTACATTATTCGGAGCGTTGACCAATGCTGAAATTGCTGGTATTATCACTGCTACCGGTGGGCAGTACAAGTTCTTTGAAAAAATGTATGGTCGATTTTTTGCTTTTCTTTACGGCTGGGCTATTTTTGCAGTAATCCAAACAGGCTCAATTGCTTCAATTACTTACATTTTTTCAGAATATACCCAGTATTTTATTAAGCTACCAAGATTCCCACAAGAAATAGAAAAAGCATACCATATCTATCTCCCGATGATAGGTTATATTTTTCCCCTTGAGAATATAGGAGTTAAATTATTAACTATTACTGTTGTTTGTGGATTATCATACATTAATTATCTCGGAATAATGTTCGGTGGAGTAATTGTTAATATATTTTCTTCTTTAAAAGTTGCAGCCATTCTTATCCTTGTTGCTTTTGCATTTACTTATTCAGGTGGAACAGTTGCCAATTTCACAGCATCAGCAATTTCAGTTTCCCATAGTGGGAAAGAGATATTCTTCGGAATCGTAATGGCACTTTCAGGTGCATTCTGGGCTTATGACGGATGGAATAATATTACTTATATAGCAGGTGAAATTGATCGTCCTCAACGGAATATCCCACTGGCTCTGACATTCGGTACAATTATTATTATTACGGTTTATATATTAATTAATCTGGCATACTTGTATGTTCTTCCTATTGATATAATTGCAAAATCCACACTCGTCGCCGCCGACGTAGCAAAGCTTTCCATTGGATCGCTTGGAGCATCATTTGTTGCAATGGCAGTGATGATTTCTACTTTCGGAACATCAAATGGTACTATTATGGTTAGCGCCAGAGTTCATTTCGCAATGGCAAAAGATAAAATGTTTTTTAGTCCGATTGCTCAAATTAGTAAAAATAATACTCCCGGTAAATCCCTTGCCATTCAGGCTTTCTGGACATCTGTTCTGGTTTTAAGCGGAACTTTCGATATTTTAACAAATATGTTAATTTTTGTAAGTTGGATTTTTTACGCAGCAGGTGCGGCAGGTTTGTTTGTATTACGAAAAAAAATGCCAAATGTCGAGCGTCCATACAAAGTGTGGGGCTATCCTTATGTTCCAATAATTTTTGTTGTTGTAGCAAGTGCATTTGTAGTATTTACCTTATATTGCGATATTGATAATTACCTAAGCGGTAAGAGTCAGTTGATAAACTCATTATTTGGTTTATTACTATGTGCAACCGGTATTCCATTTTATTTATATTTCAAATATAAGCAGAACAAACACGTTAATTAGTTGTTCATTAAATATGTGTTTCGGACTAAATCAAAGGATTTAATATGAGCGCTCTATTGTATTCAATTCATTCAAAAACACCTGAATTACGTAAAATCAGACAGGTTGCCGATGCTCTGCGCCAAGGGGCAGTAGTACTCTATCCTACCGACTCCGGTTTTACACTTGGTTGTGAATTATCTAATAAAGATGCTATTTCGAGAATCAGAGCTATACGAAATATTCCTGAAACAAAAGAGATGACGTTCCTGTGCCGCGATTTGACCAATCTGAGCGAATTTGCACGAGTTTCAACTCATGCTTACCGGACTATTAAAGGTCTGATTCCCGGCCCATATACGTTTATTTTACCAGCATCGAAAATGGTTCCTAAATTTGCACAACTTGCCAAACGAAAGACAGCAGGAATCCGCGTTCCCGATAATATTTTAGTTCAACTACTTTTAAAAGATCTCGGATCACCGATAATTTCAATTTCTGCAAAAATCTCAAATGACGATGTTGAACATAGTCCTGATGCAATTCTTGCAGCATTTACAAAATTAGTTGATGTGGCTGTTCAATCCGATGACTATCATTTTCTTGGAGAATCAACTTTGATAGACATGACCAATGAAGAATTCTTAATCACAAGACGTGGTGCTGGTTATGACAGAGTTCACGAATTTATTGAGACTGAATCTTCCGAAGAGGAGAGCTGAGTTGTTATGAGTTATGAGTTATATCGTTTCCTACTTGAAGGCTGTCATTCCTGCGTATGCAGGAATCTCCTGATTAGTATTGGAAGTTGATTCCCGCATGCGCGGGAATGACAATAATTCCTAATTCATTAAGGAAATGATATTATTAGAATTAGAAATTTCTAAATTTATATTAAAATATGGATTTAGAATATTCAGTAAATTAATAATAATGCACATAACTCATAATTATTTACCTCTTCACAAATTGCTTTCTAATTTCATAATTTTGTGATTTTAAAATCACAAAATATGCTCCTACTGCTAAGTTTGCCGTCGATATTTCCTTGATTGAATTTCCACCCAAAAATGCCATTTCCCGATGGATGACACTTCCACTGAGATTATTCACCATTATTTCATAAATCTCAGTTTCCAACAAAGGTAACGCAATCGTCAGTTTATCATCGGCAGGGTTAGGGTAAAGGTTGGCTAAGTACTGCAATCCTGAGTCTTCAACATATTTTTTAACTCCAACTGTAAAGCAGTGATATATCAAATGACCGAAATCAGGATTGAATGCTTTAATTGTCTTTTTATCCAAACCCATAAAACTCAAAGCACCGCTCCCTTGGCTCGGATCAGCCCAATATGAAAAACCTTCGTTATATGGATCAAATATTTCAAGTGTGTAGCAGCCATCTTTCAGGCTAATTGTATCAGTGATCCGTGTCTGTGTAGCCAAATTACTTGGACTATATATTATATTACCATTTGCATCTTTAATCTCAAAAGAATAGTCGAAAGGTCGTAGATTTGTTAGATAATTAATAATGAATTTATTCGGATAAATATCAGGTATCCGATAAACAGAATGAGCAGTATTATTAGTTAAATAAGTGTCCTGATTGCCATCATTGAGATTTACGATACAATTAAAAACTCTTGTGCTATCACCAATCCACAGTTGGCTATCAGCCCAGGGTAGTGAAATTGTTTCGGTCATATTTGGCTTAATAAGACCGTTCCAGTCATAAGTTTGCTCTATACTGCCTGCCACACTATATTTAAAGCTCAGTTTAGTTAAATCATTTGCTGACGAATTATTCCTGATAATAACTGAAGGATTAGCACAGATCGGGTTTTTACGAGAATAATATGGAGTAATATTAGGTGTAATAATATCCAATAATTCGACGTCATAATCATTATTTGCTTTATCATACTCGAAAAGCTGCATTGAGACTACATAATTCCCAGATCCCATTCCAAGATTGGTTGCCGGAACTTTTGAAATATCATAATCAATATTCAAAGTGTCATTTTTGATAAATTTCTGAACTTCAAAAACAAAATCAGGCACAATATCGCCAGGGCACCAGCCTTCGCGGGATCCTGGCCAAGTACCACCCTGTGGGTAAACCGGATTTGAAGCACAATCGAATTCACGCCAGATATGCCAAGTACATTCCTTAATACCATTGAACAGAAGGGAATGTTCATTGTCTTTCCATTCGCAGCAATGAGGGTATTGTCCATTATTACTCTGATGACCGTGACCAGTGAGTCTTGTTATTATTTTAGATTGCTTAATATCCTTGCTGATAGGTACATTTAATTTACTAAGTCTGGTATCATTTGATAAACTGGCATAGTTTAAATCTAAAAAAGCTCCATGATTATTCTCCTGCCATAGCTTAGTAATTTTTTTGACATTTCTCGGAGGAGTGCCTTTGATCATATAAAAAGTGACCTCTGGGAGCTCTTGTTGATTTCCTACTTCAAAATCAACATTTCCTTTTAACAGAGAAGCATAATCTGTCACATCATAGAACCATGTAAAGCCATTAGGGCCAAGATCAAGCATCTTGCCATAAGGAGTAATAAATCTCCCGATTTCATAAGCTTCTTTTATTTCATAAGGATCGGAATAATATGTGTTACTGGAATTTGATATTTTGGTTTGAAAATCCAAATACAGAGAATCTATTTTATTCGAATTAGGATTGTAAACCCAGCACCAGCCTGGTTGGCAGGCATAAATTGTATCAATCTGTTTCGGTTTATTATTTACTATCGCCCATTTTTGTATATAATATTTTCTTGCAAAAACTGTATCTGCAACAATAGTTGTATCGTTTTTAATTTTATAAGTTCCGGCAAAGAGAGCCATGTTTGGTAGAATATTATTTAGCTTTACATTGAATTGCATATCATCTTTGGATAGTTTATTATATGACGGGAATCCGAATGGTTTTACATTTTGACTAAGTCCTGACTGATCTTTAAGATAATTTAAAGTATCATTCATCGGAAGATAAAGAATAAGGTTTTTTTGCGAAGGATGGCTGCTATCAATTGGTTTGAGCATCCATACTTTTATTACTGAATCAGTTAAATCGGTTTTCCAAGCACGAATTTCAAACAATTTACCATTAAGATTTTCACCAACTATGAACGGAGATTTCAAATCAGGTGTCCATTGCGGGATAGGTGTTCCACGTACTGTCAGAGCCACCGAAGAGCCATTGATTAAGAGTCTTAACCTGTTATTTTCATTGGCTTGAGTGCCGTCAAAAACTAATGCAACATGAGTCCAAGTCTGCTTTGGGAGAGCATTTTTTGCATAAGCATAAGAGTTAGTCCAGTTGCGCATAATACAATACACGTCACCTGCCGCGGTTAATTCAATTCCTATTTTCCCACCTTTTTCCATAAAGCGCGCCCAGTCAACTCCATTCGATATATAAACCCAACCTTCAAGAGTAAATTTTTGTAATCCATCAAATTGAGGAACTAATCCGCAATCTACATAATCATCACCTTCGAAATTCATGCAGTATGCTTTGTCATTTGCCGCTATAGATGTGCCGTTTGAACAAATAATTTTAACAGGATTATTATTGCTGAGTCCGTCATAAGAAATCTGAACCACCATACCCAACAAAGATGAGTATGTAAATGGCATTGAAAGCGGGATATTGATCCATCCATCTTTCGAAATAGTTAAATCTCCCTGGAAATATGTCTCAAAATTATTTGCGAAAAAAGCGCTTGTATCATTGCTAAGGAATAACTTCAAGGTGAAATTTTTTATCGTTGTTCCAGTTCCGGAAAAATTAAATTTCATCATGTTATACTGACCGCTTTTGACTCCTATTGCCTTTAAATCCACTTTTTTAATTGGAAACTGGATTCGAGTTGGCACATTATTCAAACTAATAAATTTTGTATCGCTCCCTATTATATAATTGGCTGTGGTTCCACTGCTATCAATAAGTGTTGTTTTAACAGAATATTTTTGATTTATGTTAAACGTAGGATTAGAGCGATATTTCAATGTATCCGGTGAATCTCCGTAATTCCAATTATAAGTACGTTGATTCTGCAGATTGGAATCCATTATACCTGTCGGTTTATAAACAACATTGTAAGTAAGATAGTCCCATTCTCCGCAGCTATAAATATCTTGCATCGTTCGCGAATCACATTTAAGAGAATACTTCATAATTATCCTTCTATATGTATCACTGTTATTTGGAAATGGGAAAATTCCGCGACGTGTTTGAATAGAGTCGTAAGTAAAAGTTTTTACAACAACAGTATCTTGAGCATTGAGGCTGCTACTGCAGATTATCAAGCTAATAATCAATGACACATTTAATTTGTATAATAAATCCATTTTTAAATCCAATTATTGAAAAAAGAAGTTAATAAGATAAAATTATTATTTACTACATTAAGGGATTAATAATTTAATTGGTCAATTCAATTCTTTGTTTACAAAAGCGAATTTCTCGCTCATCATTTGAAGCTATCAATACAATAGAGTTATTTGTAAGATGGCTTTCAATCAGTGAATCAACAGCATCAATTCCCTGAATATCAAGATTAGTGGACGGTTCATCAAGCATAAGAATAGCAGGATCTGCAATTAATGCGTTGATATATTTAATACGTTGCTTCATGCCGGATGAAAAAGTACGGATGGGGTCATTGCGACGCTTGTATATATTAAAATGTTTCAGGAGATTTACAGCCTTTTCTTCTGAAAAATGTATCCCGCGAATTTTTGCAAAAACTTGAAAATGCTCAATAGGTGTGAATTCTTCGTATAAGATCAGATATGGAGAAACAAAGCCGATTTTCTCGGATATGTTATCATAATCTATCTTAACTCCGCTAATGGTGCAGTTAATCTCACCTTTTGTCGGACTAACAACACCTGCAATGATTTTTAACATTGTTGATTTTCCAGATCCGTTGGAACCGGTGATTGCGAGAGCCTCTCCCCCATTCAAATCAAAATTTACTTTATCAAAAACTTTAAAGCCTTTGCCAAAGATTTTTCCTAAATTTTTTACCGATAATGAGTTCTGTTGCATATCTTACTATTTTAATACTACAGCAAATTTACCAATACTGAAACTATTCTGATTTTTCACCACAAAGAAATAAATACCGCTTGATAATCCAGTCAAACCCTCGACTGACACGACCTTAAAAGGTGGTTTTTCAGATGTATAATCAGCAAAAACTGTTCTATCTCCGGAATACACTTCTAACATCTCAGAATTGTAAATCGTAAGATTCACTTTCTCGTCAAACATAGATTCATCCGATGCTGGGAAATAAATTTTAGAATCTTTCTTGATATTAAATGGATTTGGATAAGCAAATTTAATATTTTCCGAATTGGTGAGAAAAAAAGTATCACAAATGGAAACATTCGAGACTGAATCTATGGTTTCACTATATTTTATTGACTGAAAAAACCTCATATTATCCTGCTGGCCTGATTTCCAACGATAAATAAAAGTTGATGGTTTTTCGAGAGCCTGTACATTAGTGGCGAATAAGTCAGTATTGGTGTACATAAAAGTAATATTTTCCAATACATTATGACCTAACTTCGGGAATCCGAATCGAACCATCTTCGGTTCAAATGGTAAAATTCTTCGATAAACTATTGTGTCACTTTTTACTTTTATTAAATCTGATATTATAAACTCAGGGAATGAGTCAGCATCCTCAAAATATACACCGGGAATGGCTCTGGAACCTGTAAAATATATCCAAGGTAAAAATTCCTTCCATGCGTTTGCAAGTGTACTGCCATGTTCACGGAAAGCTATATCCATAGCAGAATATGGTGTAATTGAATCTGCAAACAAATCAAATATTCGTTTAAAAAATGAGTCTCCATACAGTTTATGTGTGTATTGGAAAAATATTGACCAACAATATAAATCCGATCTGTCCCCTGAAAAAAGATGAAGATCATTTTGCTCAAAAATTACATGCAGATAATTTATATAATCCTTAACATCAGGATAAGAGCGGTACTCCATCCAGGTTGCCGTCATTTCTAAAAATCCGGAGAAATATGGTTGAAAGAAATGCTGTGATGTGTCATTATTTGGAATAACCCCCATCCTGAATTGAAGAGCATGAAAGAACTCGTGAGCTGCAGTAATTTTCAAGCCTTCCATACCAGTTGAATAATAATGATTTTTTATTGTAGAATCTTTAACGGAAGTATCTTTCCCGTTAATAAGCGTATCCCGATTAAAAATAATTGTATCAATTTCCAAATATGATTTATCAACGACAATAAAGCTTGAATAACATTTCCTATAGCGATTATTTTGCAAAATTGGAAAATCATCAATATAGGTCAAACCATAAGGCCCACGAATATTTGTTATATAAATATCATAAGCTTCAGAGCCACCAAGGCCAGAATCACCGACCGGTGACATAAAACCCAATTGATTCACTTCTAATGAATATGCCTGATCGAAATAGAATCCAACCGAATCAATATAATCAGGGATCCCATTTTTATCTGAATCGATGACTGAGACTGAGTCTTCGCCCTTTGTGTTGTAATGAATTCTGAATTTCCCTAATTTTGAATCATAAAAAAATGGGAGTTCGTATTTATTTCTGTCGTCATTAACTGCCAAGCTTGGGAATAATTGCTTTTTTATTCTATTTTTCAAAGATGAATCTGCAAATGTTCCGCATTTAATATCAATTTTGTTATTAGTGGGAACAACAGCTATCAATTGATTTGATAAAAAAAGCATTATGATCAAGAAAACAAAAAATTGAATCCGCTTTAACAAATCTTTGAAATATGGCTTTGAATCGAACATCTTCATAATTCCAAAAAAAATACTACATCGTTAAATTTTTAGAATTTAAAACACAATGTAGTATAAATAAATTTCAAATGTTTTTGACTTATTTTAACATTTCCTTAATCATTCCCCACGAACGTTTAAAGTAGCTTGCTTTATGTGAAACACTTACAGCATTGCTATAGTTCGCAGTTTCATCAGAATTAACAATTCTAAGACGATAGCAATAACTTGCTTTAGCTTGTGGAGAAGAGGAATTGCCCGAAGCCTTCATCAATTCATCATCCTTATCTTCGAATTGATAAGTCTGGTAGCTGCCTTTGGCATTTAATAACGAAACTTGCTTGTAAATATTAACTTTCGGGTCGTCTGTTCTTTCAACTTCATATCTCGTGACGTTTGATTCGTCATTAGATTTCCATTCAACAGTTATGGTTTTACCGTCTGATTCAGCCTTAATATAATTAATTAAATCAGAGGCATAAAGTACCACGCTACTGATTAAAACAAGCAATATTGCATATTTGATTTTTTTCATATTCGAATTTACAAAAAATATTCAAAACAACAAGGATTTGAATGAAATGACTGTTAAAAAAATAAAATATTTTATTGTTAGCTGTAATAATTTTAATTTTATATTGAATTAATTAATTTTTTTACAACTGAGGTATATTATGGCGGATTATCCGGATTTTTATTATCCGAATGAGGATGTAATTAAAAATGCTCATATAAAAGATTGGGATTCATTCAATTCTGAGGCAATGAATGACCCAGAAGGTTTCTGGGAAAAACATGCACGGGAACTGCATTGGTTTGAAGATTGGAACTGTGTTTTGGACGAATCAAACAAACCTTTTTATAAATGGTTTAAAAATGGTAAAACCAATATTGCATATAATTGTCTTGACGTCCACATGCAGACATACAGGAGAAATAAACTTGCTCTTGTTTGGGAAGGAGAAAACGGTGATGTGCTCACTCATTCTTATTATTCACTTCATCGGGAAACAACGAAATTTGCTAATATCCTTCGAAGCCTCGGAGTTAAAAAAGGTGACAGAGTTACCATTTATATGGGACGAATCCCTGAATTGATGCTTGCAATGCTGGCTTGTGCAAAAATTGGTGCTATCCATTCCGTAGTATATGGTGGATTCTCTGTAGAAGCCCTGCATGAACGCATTGAGGACTCAGAATCAAGAGTACTTATTACTGCTGACGGTGCTTTTCAGAGAGGAAAGATAGTTCCGCTTAAAGAAATAGTAGATGAAGCACTAAAACGCGCTGCCACAGTAGAGCATGTACTTGTTGTCAAGCGCACCGGACAGGATGTTTATATGGAATCCGGCCGTGATATGTGGTATCATGAGCTTGCAGCCTTGCCTATTGCAATGCAAAATGGAAGTCATACCGAAATCATGGATTCGGAAGATCCTTTATTTATACTTTATACATCAGGTACAACTGGCAAACCAAAAGCAATTCTGCACACCCACGGCGGTTATATGGTTGGTACATACACTACATTAAAATATGTGTTTGATATAAAGGACGAAGATCGATATTGGTGTGCTGCGGATCCTGGCTGGATAACCGGACACAGTTATATTGTTTATGGGCCACTACTCAACGGAGCGACCTCATTTATGTATGAAGGAGCTCCAAATTACCCATATCCTAACAGATGGTGGCAGATGATTGAAAAATATGGTATAAATATTTTATATACCGCACCTACAGCTATTCGTGGGTTAATGCGCTTTGGTGAAGCTTGGGTCAACAGGCATGATTTATCTTCGCTCAGATTACTCGGATCTGTTGGCGAACCGATTAATCCTGAAGCATGGCGCTGGTACTACAATGTTGTTGGTAAAGGCCATTGCCCTATCATGGACACATGGTGGCAAACCGAAACGGGTAATTTTATGATTACACCACTTCCTTGTATGCCATTGAAGCCCGGTTCCGGCACTAAACCTTTTCCGGGAATTGAAATGGATATACTTGATGAAGATGGAAATCCAGTTGCAGCAAATCAGGAAGGATACCTTGTTATAAAAAAACCTTGGCCAGCTATGCTTCGAACTATATATAAAGATCCTGATCGCCTTGTAAGCCAGTATTTCTCACGTTTTCCGGGTTATTATATGACAGGCGACAGTGCCCGTCGTGATGAAGATGGATATTACTGGATAATAGGTAGAGTGGATGATGTTATCAAAGTTTCTGGCTATAGGCTTGGTACTGCAGAAATTGAAAGTGCTCTTGGAAGTCATCGTGACGTAGCAGAATCAGCAGCTATTGGCATTCCACACGAAATTAAGGGAAATGTGATTTATGCTTATGTAATTTTAAATAATGGAGTAGTGGCAAGTGATAGTTTGGCTGAACAACTTAAAGCTCATGTCGGCTATGAAGTTGGTCCAATAGCAAAACCTGAGAAAATCGAATTTGTTGACTCTCTTCCTAAAACGAGAAGCGGTAAAATAATGCGTCGTGTTCTGAAAGCTAAGGCTCAAGGCCTTGATCCGGGGAATTTGTCAACACTTGAAGATTAGTTTTATTATATCATTTCCTTAATGAATTAGGAATTATTGTCATTCCCGCGCATGAGAGTGTGTGAAAACTACCTTTTCTTGTCATTCCTGCGAATGCTGGAATCTCCTGATTCCTGCATTCGCACAAATGACAGCCTTCAAGTAGGAAACGATATTAGTTATGATTTGATAATTAAGAGTCATGAGAAATTCATTTAAAAAAAATTACAATTATAACAAAAAAAGCTCCATTTATTTTGGAGCTTTTTTAATTTTTCAACTATTTGATTTAGTTTACTGGAATAACAGAAACGAACATTTTATCATCTCTTTTTTTCTCAAATTTGACAGATCCATCAATTAAAGAGAATATTGTGTAATCCTTACCTAAACCGACATTCAAGCCGGGATGAACTTTAGTTCCACACTGACGAATGATAATATTTCCGGGGTTCACACTTTCTCCACCGAAAACTTTTACACCACGGCGTTGTGCATTGGAATCACGGCCGTTTCTCGTCGAGCCACCACCTTTTTTATGAGCCATAACTAACCTCTATTTAAAATTATTTTTTCAAAATTATAAACTAAATTCGCCAATTTCAATACGAGTATATTTTTGACGATGACCGTTTAATTTACGGTGACCTTTTCTGCGTTTTTTATGAAACACTAAGACTGTCTCATCTTTTCCGTGTTCTAAAATTTTTGCACTGATAGAACCTTCAATGTAAGGTGTTCCGGTTTTTAATATACCGTTATCATCAACTAACAAAATATTGTTAAAACTAACGCCATCACCAGGCTCTCCGGCAAGACGGGGTACATTCAAAACTTCTTTTGGTTCAACCTCGAATTGCATTCCTGCTATTTCGACTACTGCAAACATTCTATTACCTTATATACTTTTAATAATTTTACTCAATACGAAAAAGTAAATTAACACTTTTTCTCAAAACATCCAAATTAAACTAAAATTTTCTGCTCTATTAAGCACTATGAACGATTTCCCGTGGTACTTCAAATGCATCATACTGATAGATTGGCTCTGCTTTTTCATTGACCGACCCTTCTGTAAGTGTACATTTTATTACATTTTGTTTATCTGGTAATTTGTACATAATTGGCAACATAACTTCCTCAACAATTGATCTCAATGCTCTGGCACCTGTATGTCTGTCAAGTGCTTTCTTTACGATAGCTCTGAGAGCTTTTTCTTCTAATTCAAGACCAATACCTTCCATTGAGAAAAGCTTTTTATATTGCTTTACGAGCGCATTTTTGGGTTGAGTCATAATACTAAGCATTGCATCCTCGGATAGTTCTTCAAGAGGTGCGAGCAGAGGGAGTCTTCCAATTAATTCGGGTATAAAGCCAAATTTAAGTAAATCTTCCGGTTCTGCTCTTTTTAGCAATTCGTGATTTTCGTCAATTGTAATCATATTTGGAGCAGTAAAGCCAATAGTTGAAGTTCTGAGCCTTCGTGCAATAATTTTTTCCAGACCTTCAAAAGCTCCGCCACAAATAAATAATATATTTCGAGTATCGATAAAGATTAGCGGCTGTTCCGGATGTTTTCTACCACCTTTTGGAGGAACACCTGCTTTTGTACCTTCTAATATCTTAAGAAGTGCTTGCTGGACACCTTCACCCGAAACATCGCGCGTAATACTCGATGATTCGCTTTTACGGCCGATTTTATCTATTTCATCAATATAGACGATTCCGCGCTCGGCAGCCTGAACATTATAATTGGCACTCTGCAATAGATGCACTAACACAGTTTCAACATCATCACCGACATACCCTGCTTCAGTTATTGTTGTTGCATCTGCAATTGCAAAAGGAACTTTTAGAATTCGCGCTAAAGTACGCGCCAGAAGGGTTTTTCCGGTTCCAGTAGGCCCAAGTAACAGAATATTTGTTTTTTCAATTTCAACATCGGAATATTCTCCACCCAGATTCTCAGCATTAATTCTCTTATAATGATTATAAACTGCCACGGAAAGCGCTTTCTTTGCGTAATCTTGGCCAATCACATAATCATCTAACATTTTTTTTAGCTCAGAAGGCTTTGGTAGCTTATTTTCACCGGTTGAGAAGAATTCCTTCTCGGAATTTCTTTTAATTATTTCAAGTGATTTATTTATACAAATATCACAAATAAATATTTCGTTCGGCCCTTCGATCAACGTCATTACCTCATAAGAATGTCTGCCACAGAAGGAGCATGTAATCTCATTATAAGGTGATTTTATTTTTTTTCCCATTATCCTATCAATCTTAAATTATAAATCCTTTTTTTCGCTTGGAATATCGGTAGAATTGTAAAGAATTTTATCTACAATACCGTATTCAAGCGCTTCCTGAGCTGTCATATAGTTGTCGCGGTCTGAATCGGTTTTAATCTGTTCGACTGTTTTCCCAGTATGATTTGCAATAATTCCGTATAATGAATCGCGAGTTCTAAGAATTTCCTTTGTATAAATTTCAATATCTGTAGCTTGTCCCTGAGAGCCACCTGAAGGCTGGTGCATTAATATTCTTGCATTTGGGAGTGAAAATCTCTTTCCTTTTGCACCTGCACAAAGCAGAACTTGAGCCATAGATGCACCAAGTCCCATACATATAGTGCTAATCTCAGGTTTGATAAATTGCATTGTGTCATAAATTGCAAGTCCTGCACTGACAGATCCACCCGGAGAATTAATATATAAATTAATATCCTTATTAGGATCTTCACTGGCTAAAAATAATAATTGTGCAATTACAAGGCTTGAAATGTAATCATCTATTGGTGATCCAAGGAAAATTATTCTTTCTTTTAGTAATCTTGAATATATATCATATGAGCGTTCACCGCGACTGGTCTGCTCTACGACCATTGGTATCAATTGATTAAACATATAATTATCTTTCTATTATTCGATTTTTAACAATATATTAACGACGAGTAAAATTAAAAAATATTATAAAAAAACCATCTGAATTTAACATAAACAGATGGTTTGTAAAACTAAAGGCAATATTTATTAATCATCATCATCAACTTCTTCTTCTTCTTCGTCGTCATCATCTTCGTCATCGTCAGCCCATTCACCTTCTTCATCCTCCCAATCCTCATCTTCTTCTTCATCTTCATCCCAGTCTTCATCTATGTCTTCCCAATCCTCATCTTCATCTTCATCATCTTCTACATCTTCATCTTCGTCATCCCAGTCTTCATCATCTTCATCCCACTCATCCTCTTCTTCATCCCAATCTTCTTCCAAAACTTCTTCATCAGTCAACATATATTTCAATGCTCTTTCATCTTCCAGATCATTAATACTGAAGATGTTGTTACCAAATTCTTTTTCCATTTTCGTGCCTCTTATGATAAATTTTAAATTTCTAATTTCTTAAACAAATTCTTGATTATATAATTCTAAAATTCAGGAATAAAAAAAAGAAAAAATAATGAATTTTCCATAAACAAGAAAACTCATCCTGTAATATTTTTAATTTTATTTCGATTGAATGAAGCCCAATGCCCTAAAATATTACACTGATCAACCTCTGAAAACTTTGGACTGTCATACATCGATGATGAATTACGTTGACGAAAAGCTTCATAAAGACTAACAGCAGCGGCTACTGAGATATTTAAACTTTTAATCATCCCGACCTGAGGAATGATGAAATTAGCATCAGCCTGTTCGGTTGCTTCTTTGGAAACACCAGAATGCTCATTGCCGAAAACAAGGGCTGATGGGAGAGTAAAGTCAATATTATAAAGAGAAATTGATTCAGAATTAAGATGAGTTGAAAATATTTTAAAACCTTGCTCCCTCAGCGATTGGTAGCAAGAATCAACTGATGTAAAATATTCGGTTTGTACCCAACGGTTAGCGCTTGCAGAACTGGTTTGATTAAGTTTTGGTGGTACCTGACCTGAATGATATAACAAACAAACTTTATAAACACCAACGGCATCACAGGAACGCAGAACAGCACTCAGATTATGAGGATCATAAATATTTTCAAGCACGACCGTTAAGGATGGTTGACGGTGTTCTATCACATATTTCAACCGCTGATAACGTTCAGGTGTGATCATGTCTATATAATTCAGAGCATCCATTTCTCAAATTTTTCAATTTAAATAGATTCAAAGCCACATAATTGAACAATATTATTAAATAACTTTTATTGTCAACTAATATCAAAAATTATTTTTTTAAAAGATTAACAAACTCTTATCTTGATTACAAAATGCCAAATTCATAATTCAAGATTAATTATTATTTATCCGCTTCACCCATCACAGGATCAATTGAACCAATCACAAGGATTACATCGGCTATCATGGAACCTTCAGCCATTTCAGGTAAGCCTTGAAGATTAGATGCTGATGGAGAATGGATTTTCATTTTCCAAGGGCGACCAGTTCCATCTGAAACAATAAAAAAGCCTAATTCACCTTTTGGGGCTTCTATGGCTGTATATGATTCACCTACAAGGGGAGTTCCACCAAAATTAATCAGCATAAAATCATTAATCAGGCTCTCCATGCTGGTATAGACCGATTCTTTTTTAGGAAGTGTTGTCTTTGGACTGTTTGAACGAATGGGGCCAGACGGCATCTGATCGAGGATTTGAGTTATAAGTTTTGTTGATTCCTTCATTTCATCAACTCTGACCATATACCTTGACCAGCAATCACAATCGTTATAAGTAATTACATTAAAATCAAGTTTGTCATATATCATATATGGGTTATCACGTCTCAGATCATGCTTAACACCACTACCTCTAAGGGTTGGGCCATTTAAACCAAGCTGAATACATCTTTCGGCAGACAGGATTCCAATTCCAGCAGTTCTATCAACAAAAATTCTGTTTCTATGAACTAATTTTTCATTTTTTTGAAGTTCTTTGGGAAACTGAGCAACCCATTCTCTTATACGACGAATTATGTCATCGTTAATATCGAAAGAAACGCCACCAATCCGTGTATGACTTGTTGTAAAGCGGGCTCCGGTGATTAACTCGAATAAATCATATAATTTTTCTCTTTCGACAAAAGTCCATAAAAGTGCAGTCAGAGCTCCTGCATCGAGACATGTAGCACCCATTGCCATTAAATGGGAAGAAATACGTGCCATTTCGCACAAAAGGGTTCTGATCCATGTTGCACGTTCAGGAACTTCAACGTTGAAAACCTTCTCAATTGCCAGAACTATAGCCACATTATTGGATAATGGTGAAAGATAATCCAAACGATCAGTATGTGGAATAAATTCATGGTAAGTCAGATTTTCGGCAAGTTTTTCAAAGCCGCGATGCAAATAGCCAAGTTCTGGTACTGCTTTAATTATATTTTCACCGTCTAAACGAAGCAAAACCCGCAGTACACCATGCGTTGCAGGATGTTGAGGCCCCATATTGAGTACCATGTCATTTTCTAAAGGGTCATCAAATATAAGCGATGTGTCTTTATCTAATAACTCACGATAAATTTTTTGTTGTCGAATTCTATTAAGTTCTTCAACTTCGGCTTTTGTTCTTAAATTCATTTTTTCTCCGAAATTCGAATTTTATAAACATTAAAATTAAGCAAGATTCTACGTATAAACAAATATATCAATATTCCTCAAGATAATCCAAATCTTTGTCAAATGTCTCCTCAAGCTGCGATAGAGCAATAAATGCAATGATAAAAGTTATTGATCCAACTAAGAGAGCTGAATTTGCCATACTGAAATGAAAGCCTGTAATAAGGAATGTAAATGATGAAGTTATCAAAACAGTAGCGCCTCTAACAAAATTTGGCACAGTAGTCGCAACAGTTGCTCTTAAATTAGTTCCGAATTGTTCTGCACCAACTGTAACGAAAACAGACCAATAGCCTATTCCCAAGCCTATACAGAAACAAAGACCATAAAACATTGTTACAGTCAGCGGCTCAAGGTATAAATATACTATTGTCAAAATATATGTTGCAACAAGGAAAATCCACAGAATTTTTTTTCTACTTCTTATCATTTGGCTACCAAAGCCACTTATTATTCCTCCGATCACTAAGCCTGAGTATGAGAACATAATAGCTTTAGAGGCTGCTATAGGTTGTGCTAATCCAAAGAATCGCCCGAATTCCGGTGAAAAAGTTATGAGAATTCCAATTACAAACCATGTCGGTAAACCTATTAAAATACATTTTATATAACGAATAAATCTTTTCTTATTGGTGAATAATCCGATGAAATCACCTTTTTTGACATTTTCATTCTTCATATTTGAAAATATTCCAGATTCCATTATTTTAAATCTAAGTACTAAAAGAAGGAAGCCTAATGCTCCTCCAACAATATATGCCCAGTTCCAATGCAGGTAATCACCAACAATTGCAGCAGTAACCGAACCCATGATACCAACAGAAGCGACTATTGCGGTTCCATACCCTCGCTTTTCTTTTGGTAATATTTCGCTAACTAATGTGACAGCAACACCTAACTCGCCTGCCAGTCCTATTCCAGCAAATACTCTGGCAACGGAATACCAAAATACATTAGGAACAAATGCGTTTGCTACATTAGCAATGGAGTACAACAAAATTGATCCGAATAATACGGAAACTCTTCCTTTTTTATCACCTAAAATTCCCCAAAGAATGCCACCAAAGAGCATTCCAATCATTTGCATATTAAGTAACATTGTGCCGATTTCTAACATTTTTTCAGGGGCAACTCCCAAATCCCGAAGACTTGGAACTCGTACAATTCCAAAAAGCAGAAGATCATACATATCGACAAAATAACCGAGAGCTGCCACTAATACTGGGAAGCTTAAAACTTTTGCATTTGTTGTAGAGGAACTTGTCATATTAACCTTTTATGTTTTATGAAAAATTAATCAATAAGAATAGCAGCTCCTGTTGCGAGAGATTCGAGAACTGCAAAGCTTGCATTGGTTACACTATAAATAATATTAAAATCTATTGGCATTGGTTTACCTTCGTAAATAGCTTTGACTGTAGCTTGAACCTCTTCGGTATGACCTTTTTTTCCATCGAATTTTTTACGGATACATTTCCCACCCGAAAATAAATCTAAAGTCCGGAAATCATTCATAATAGCAGTTTTTCGGGCAGAAAAGACTTCAAAATATTCCTTAGGAACTGAGGAATCTCCATTGGATAAATAAGCTATAGAGCCACTGGAGCCATCTGCAAATTTAATTGTAATAAATGTATTTTCATAATCCGATGCTTCGATATTTGAAGAACTAATATTTTCAGCATAAATTTTTATAGGTTTTGAATCTGTCAAAAAACACATACAGTCTATAAAATGACAGGCTTCTCCGATGATTCTTCCTCGTTGGCCTTCTCCATAGATCCAGTGATTTTTTGGCAGAAAACCTGCATTTACGCGATAGATCATGTTCTTTGGTTCACGAACCTCATTAAAGAATTTTTTTATTTCTTTAAAAACAGGTGAAAAACGTCGATTGAAGCCAACCATCACTCGCCCGTTATATTTTTCAACATTATCTTTTATTTCTTCAAGCTGCTGTTCATCGGTACAAAGCGGCTTTTCAACAAATATCGCTTTCCCGGCTTTTAAAGCACTAATCACATAATGAGCATGCGAATCATGGCGCGAGGAACAGAATATTGTATTAATATCAGTATTTGAAATTAATTCATCCGAATTACTTGTACAGTATGAAAAGCCAAATCTGGAGCCAATATTCTTGGCATTTGCTGGTGTTTGAGTAGAAACAGCAATTAAATTAACTTTCTCCTCTTTTAGTGGCGGTAGCAGCGATGTTAAAGCAAAGTTACCAGCTCCGATAAATCCTATATTAATCTTTTCAGTTTTATGAATTTTATTTGGAAAAAACACAGAGTCTCGAAGGTTCTCTTTTTCAGAGTATTTGATCAGTATTCCGATATATGGCTCTGATTGCTCTCCTGTAATGATTTTATAGGCTTCTTTTGCATTTTCAATATCAAAATCATGACTAATTAAAGCCTGCATATTGATTTTATTTGCACAAAGAAGATCAACAAAAGCCTGCATATTTCGGTTCTCTGACCAACGCACTAATCCTGCCGGATAGTCAATCCCTCTTTCTTCATAATTCGCATCATAGCGTCCAGGGCCATAACTACACGATATGCGTATATCAATTTCTCGTTCGTAAAATGGTGATCTTGGTATATCCATACCTACGGCTCCAACAACAACTACCTTACCTTTTTTTCTTGTTAATTTAATTGCAATTTCAATAGGTTCATTTGACTGAGTTCCTGCCGTAATAATCACAGCATCGCAGCCAATGCCGCGTGTGAAAGCATTAACATCTGAAATGCTACTTTGTGAAGAAGAAACACATATATCACATCCAAAACTTTTGGCTAAATCAAACAGTTTCTCATCAATATCCATACCGACAACCCTACAACCGGCGGCTTTCAGCAACTGCACGGTTATCTGGCCTATTAATCCTAAACCAATAACAGCTACTGTCTCTCCCAGTCGTGGTTCAGCTTGACGAATACCTTGAAGAGCAATAGTTCCGACAGTTGTGAATGCAGCGTCGTTATAAGACAAAGATTCAGGAATTTTTACAGCTAAATTTTTAGGAATGCAGACGTATTCAGCATGTACGGCATACCCCGCTCCTGCACATGCTACTCTATCTCCAGTAGCGAAACCTTCGGCACGAGATTCTACAACCATTCCTGAGCTACTATAGCCGAGTGTTTTGAAGGAATCAAGTTTTGATTGGACTTTTTTAATTGTAGGGATTAAGCCTTCTTTTTTAATCAGATTCATTACGAGTTTGACCTGCTCTGGCTGCTTTCGTGCTCGTTGCAGTAATGAAGAATTAGAATTTGAAACAGATGTTTTTTCTGTACCTGAACTGATTAATGAATAATAATTTTTTACAAGTATGAAACCATCGGGACATTGCGGAACAGGGAGTTCTTCTATGAGAATTTCCCCTGATCTTTGGTGTTGAACTATCTGAAGCATAATATTTACTTTTCTTGTTTAAGTTTGATAATCAGCAAAACTCCAAATTTAATACTTTATTTGTTTGAATTATCTAATATCAGGTATATTTGTTTTTTTTCATAAGTAAAAATAATCAAATCAATGTCAGATAAATTTGTTCAATTAAAATTTGATTCTGAATTCGATGCAATAATTTGCCTTAATGGTAAAATTCCTACAAAGAATTTTTTCAAAAAATGCAAAAATGTTCCGATTCTTGCTTCTGATGGTGCAAGCACGAAATTATTCAAAATAAATATAATTCCTGATTATGTTATTGGTGACATGGATTCAGCTATCAGAGCTTTATTAGATAAATTTATACCTGAAAACAGAATCATTGAAATTAGTTCGCAAGATATTACAGATTTTGAAAAAACATTAAATTTTTCTATTAAATCAGGGTTTGAAAATATTCTGATCTGTGGCTTTCATGGCGGTGAAATGGAACATAGCCTGAATAACGTAAGTGTTTTATTAAAATATATGAATTCCTTAAATCTTACAATATTTGAACTGAACAGATATTGTCTGCCTATCAATAAAAGTATCCAATTTCATTGTTCATTAAATGAAATGATTTCAATTATACCACAGCCCGAATGTGATTTGAATACTGATGGCTTGCAATGGGAGCTTAAAAACGAATCCCTGAAACTTGGCACAAGAGAAGGGTCAAGAAACCGAGCTATCAAAACCAAAGTTTCGATAAAGTTGAATAGCGGCAAATATCTTTTAAGCATTAATTCAATTTTATTAAAGGCACCAAATTTTTATAATTAACCGGAAATAATTAAAATTATTCTGCGTCTTCAATTGAACAAAAAATAAAACTTGGATATATTATGACTAATCAACGTTCTTGGTTTAGTAACAATTTGCAAAGGGAAGTCAATGCAAGTGTAAGTGGCCATTATGGTTTTTGTCTGCTATTATTCCCAACTTTTACTGATTCTCACGAGGAAAATGAGCAGAATGGTTTACTTGCTTCGATATCTTCACTTATTAAACATGGCTTCTGCAGAGTGTTTTGCATTGAAGGAATAATGAATCAATCATGGTTAAGCAATTCGATTACAGATGCTGAAAAATCCGATTTACACTTCAGATATAATAAATTTATAGAAGAAGAAGTTGTACAATTTATTTTCACAGAGTGCAGTGGACCTGTCCCTATAATGACCTGTGGAGCATCATTCGGTGGATTTTTAGCTGCTAACTCATACTTTAGAAGACCTGATATTTTCCTTGGAACAATAGCTATGAGTTCAACTTTTAATATTCAACACTTTTCTAAAGATTTTTTTGATGAAAATTGTTATTTTAATTCTCCTATTCACTATTTACCCAATTTAACGGATTATTACTGGATGTCATTTCTTGTCAGCAAAAGACATGTTTATCTTGCGTCAGGCTCAGGCGAAAATGAATTCCCTGAAAATACCCATCATCTCAGTCATTTATTAAATAGTAAAGGTATCAACCATAAGACAGATATTTGGAATAACAGTTGGGGGCATAATTATGAAACATGGAAAAAAATGCTTCCAAACATCCTTAAATCAAGTATCTGAGTTATAATTTTTTTGCTTTTTTTTTAGATCAATATCCAGATAAATAGCTCCTAAAGACGTTTCCATATTGATTTCAATATTCAATCAACCAAAATAAAATCTTGAACATTTACTAAAATTTAAAAATAAAGTTTAGTAAATGATAATATTTTAATTAATTTTCCTTAAATTACCAATGTTTTCTAAAATATAAAGGAATTAATGGAAAATTTGCAACCCTATATATTAGTCACTAATGATGACGGGATAGATTCTCCAGGTATATGCGCACTGGCAGCCGCTATGAAACTTCTCGGCGAGGTAGTGGTTATTGCTCCAGACAGACAGCAAAGTGCTGTAGGCCATTCTTTGACGGTAGCAGAGCCATTGAGAATAGCCAAGGTAAGGCATAATGGCAGTTTTTTCGGTTATTCTGTAAACGGGACACCTTCAGATTGTGTAAAAATCGGATTATCAACCATTTTAGATAAGAAACCTGATCTACTGGTATCAGGTATTAATCATGGCCAAAACACATCAATCAATGTCCTTTATTCAGGTACTGTTTCAGCAGCTACTGAAGGGGCTCTTGTTGGAATAAACTCTTTAGCTATTTCTCTTGATTCCCATAGTCATAATGTTGATTGCTCAGTAGCAGCACTTATTACACAGGAAATTGTTAAAAAGTTGACAATTAATCAGTTGCCAAAAGGTACATTATTAAATATAAATATTCCTAATTTACCACAAAATCAAATAAAAGGCATAAAAATTGCTTCAATAAGTAAGAATATTTGGGCTGATTCTTATGAAAAGCGTTCTGACCCTTTTGGAAGGGAATATTATTGGTTCTGTGGCGACTTTTCAAATGATGACAACAGTGAGGGAAGTGATTTTGTAGCTCTTCAAAGAGGATGGGTGACAGTTTCACCGATAAAATATGAATTTACTGATTATGGATTACTTGATAAATTAAAGTTTTTAGAATAATTTTTTTTAATATGCCGAAATCTATACCAATTGAAGAAATAAAAGATGGAATGATTCTATCGGATTCCTTAGTGAACAACTTTGGTCAGACCCTTGTGCCAGCAGGAACTGTTCTATCTGACAGACATTCTCGAATTCTTAAAACCTGGAATATTTTTACTGTTTCAATTAAAAGCGATTCCACTGAAGATGACTTTGAAATCAATGATGACATTAGAAAAAAAGCTAAAGAAAAACTTGATTTAAGAATGAACTGGGAGCCACGCAACGCAGCAGAGGAAGACCTATATTTGCTCGGTCTATTATACACAGCTAAAAATTTATTAAAATAAAGGATTGAGCAAATGATTCAAGTTGAACATTTTATAAGAAAATTAGACGAGTTGCCAACTCTTCCTACAATTTATACTGCTCTTTCGGATGTGATGGCTAATCCTCGATCTACAGTATCGGATGCTGCAAATATAATTTCTCGTGATCAAGCTTCAACGGCTAAGGTTCTTAAACATGCAAACTCATCAATATACGGCATCAGAGGTCAAATATCAACGATTTCGCAAGCTATATTCTTTATAGGCTTTGAAGAAGTCAAAAATTTAATAATCGCGCTTTCTATAATGAAAATGTTTAGTGGTTTAAAAGTGTCAAAAACCCTTAATCCTGTTGACCTTTGGAAGCATTCTATAGCAGTGGGAGTCATTAGCAGATTAATTGGAAAAGGGCTTGGGATCAAGCATCTGGAGGATTTTTTTATTGCCGGTATTCTTCATGACGTAGGAAAATTGATGTTTTATAAATTTCTACCAACTGAATACTCTGAGGTTGTGAACTATTCTAATGAAAAAAAAATAAGTCTTCGTGAAGCTGAAGCTGAAAAATTAGGGATTACCCATACTATAGTAGGAGAAATGTTAGCAGAAAAATGGAGATTGCCAAGAAATATTAAGAATACTATTAGCTCACATCATAGTTGTCTTGTTGATGGTAAAATTGACGAAACGGCTTATTGTGTGCATTTAGCTGACATAATAGCCCATTTCATGCAATACAATATTTCAAATTTAGGAATGATCCCAAAACCGAATATTAATCTATGGAATGAATTTAATTTTTCCGAAGGATTTTTTTCAAAATTGTATCCACAAATAATTCGTGATTACGAAGAATCTGCTTCTCTTTTATTGAATAAATAAATTCATGGAGAATATCAATAAATATGATTACGAATCTATAGATTGGGAATTTTTCTTTAAAGCTATAGATGTTTTTATCTCAAAAAAATCCAACTTTCAAAGTGTAAATGAATTAATATTAAATGGATTAAAAGTATTTCAAGAAATTCATTTTTTAAAATTTGTTGCATTTTTTACCTTTGATTATAAAAACGCAGAATTTTTTTTAAAATCTATTATACCTGAAGAATTTTCAGAAAATGCACAAAAAACATTTGACGGTCTTTCTGAACAAGGCAGTATAGGAGTCGCAATCAATAAGGGGTCAGTTATTATTGCTAATCCCGATATTTTTTATAATCTCGATTCAATTAATTTTATTTCTCCAATTATTTTTTCTTCCGGTGTCTTTGGTCTTGTACTCATCTCGACAAATAAAACCCGATTAGATATAAGTTTGATTTTTCAACAATTTCTCACTCTATATTCTTCAATTTTTACAAGCGCTATTGAAAATTCAATTTTAATCAGTGATCTCAATAAAAATTCTTCACTTTTGGAGCAAAAGGTAGCAGAACGAACTATATCATTGTCTCAAAGTAAAAGAGAAATAAATGCAATATTAGATGCAACTCATTGTGGAATAATGGTGATTGATTCCGATACCGGAGAGATAATCAAGATTAACCACGGCTGTTTGGAGATAATAGGTGATATTGAATCGAAAATTCTGTCCTCCAAATATACAGAATATCTTGACTATGATCTTCCACAAAATTCTATTAAGGAATATGGCTCCATAAAATCTAGAAAATTCGAATCTAATTTAAAAGCCTCCAACGGAAATATCATTCCGATAATTCGTTCAACTTCTTATTTTAATCTTGGAACTGCTCGTTTCAGAATCGAAAATTTTAATGACATTCCTGAAATCAAACAAGCACAGCAGAAGCTCAAAAGGGCAAATGAAATTTTAGAACTTCAAGTCGAAGAACGTACCGAGGATTATAAAATTCTTATACATAAATTAAAACAACAAATATCAGAACGTGAAAGAGCGGAAATAGAAATACGAAGGCTCTTACAAAAGGAAATTGATCTTAATGAATTAAAGTCTCGCTTCATATCTATGGTTTCACACGAATTCAGAACTCCATTAACAATTATACGTTCCTCTTCTCAGTTAATTAGTGAATATTATAAATTATTAACTGAAGAGGAAAAATTGAATTATCTGCAAACTATTACTCAAACTGTAGATAATATGACAGATATGATGGAAAATGTCGTTTTTATTGAGCAAGCATCTATAGAAAATGAGATCGCCACACCATCGTGGATACGTTTAAAGGATTTTTGTTTATTATTAATCAATGATGTGAAAAAATATTCTTCAAAAAGCCGAATAATTAATTTCTCATATCAAGGCGAAATTGATTATGTTTATGTCGATAGTACAATTTTAAGATTAATACTCGTAAATTTATTAGCCAATTCAATAAAATACTCTGAAACAAAAAGTATAGTAAACATAGATGTAATTGGAACCGATAAATTTGCAACTTTCGTCATAAAAGATTCAGGGATTGGGATTCCAAATGATGAAATTGAAAAAATATTCGATACGTTTTACAGAGCAAAAAATGTCGGTGAAATTTCAGGTACTGGCTTAGGTATGACAGTAGTAATGCGATCTTTGAAGTTATTAAACGGAACATTGGATATAAATAGTCAATTAGAAGTTGGAACAACATTTACAGTTAAAATTCCAATAAACGATCAATAATAAGTAAAAAATGAAAAAGAAAATATTAATTGTCGAAGATGAAGAAATAATAAGGGTAAGCCTTTCCAAAGCACTTGAATTAAATGAGTATAACGTACAATCAGCTCCTGATGGAGGTAAAGCTCTTGAAATAGCGAGAAGCTTTAAACCGGATTTAATTGTTTCCGATATTTTGATGCCAGTTATGAACGGCAAGCAATTATTAGAAGAATTACAGAAAGACAGCTCAACAAGTATGATCCCTTTTTTATTTTTAACTGCTCTTTCGGATAAATCGGATGTCAGGCGCGGAATGCAGTTAGGAGCCGATGATTATATAACAAAACCATTTGATATTAACGAACTGATTTCAGCTATACGGACAAGATTGAACAAACATGAAAAATCGCAACAACTTCAATCTACCAAAATAAATAATTTAGTTTCAAGTATTAATCGAGCACTGCCACATGAATTCAGAACACCAATAAGTATAATTATGGGCTTCTCTGATTATATTCTTAAAAAAGTAGATACGATAAGTAAACCCGATCTCAAGGATATGATTGCCAACATCAAAGAAGCTGGTGAAAGGCTCAGCAATTTATTTGAACAATATCTTTTCTATGCCTCATTAGAAGCCATTGCATCGAATAATGAAGAATTAAAAAAAGCTCGTTCTAAAAAAACTCCGTCGATTGAAATGATTATCTCAGATCTTGTTAATTTATTAACAAAACCATTTAATAGAAGAGACGATTTTGAAATAGAAATTGATGACTGTGCAATTGCAATGAGTGAGGATTATTTCGTTAAACTGATGCAAGAATTAATTGAAAATTCTATGAAATTCTCACAATCAGGTTCAAAGGTTGTGATTATCGGGAAATTTGATTCAACTGATTGTCATCTTGAAATCAAAGACCACGGTCGGGGCATGTCCAATGAGCAGATAACAACTATAGGTGCGTATGTTCAATTTGAACGTGGCACTTATGAGCAGCAAGGAGCAGGGTTAGGATTAGCTATTTTAAATAAGATTGCTGAAGTGCATGGTGGTAAAATGACGATTCAAAGTGAACTTCAAAAATTTACAATATTCAAATTCCGCTTCCCTTTAGTGAGATAACTGTTGATATTTATTGATAATTCTGGTGACATTAACCTTCCAGTCGTATTTCTCAATTGCAGATTTTCTTGCTCCCTCAGATATTTTGATGGCAAGATTTTCGTCGGAATAAATTTTTTGAACAGCCTCAGCAAGTGCTTCAGGCTGTTTTTGTTCACATAAGATTCCGTTTTCAGAATCCTGAATCACCTCGCCTAACTGTCCTACACTCGTTGCAACTATTGGTTTACCCATCGCCATATACTCGAATAATTTGGTGGGGGAACCGAAAAATTCACTATTATCATCATTTTGCACAGTTGGTGATAACAAAACATTGCATGCAGCTAAATATTCAGGAATTTCATAATGATTTACAAAACCGGTAATTATACAATTATTCCCAACATTACTTTTTTGTATTATTTCCTCAACCTTTGCCCGCATCATTCCATCACCAATAAAAAACAATATTGCATTCGGAATCTTCGAGATGATTGCTTTTGCTGCTTCTGCTAAAACATCGACACCGTGCCATTGTCCAAATGTTCCGCTAAACCCGCAAACAAACTTGTTCTCAAGTTTGTATTTCTGAATTATCCTCTTTCCATCAATATCGGGTCGGAACTTATCAGGATCAGTGCCATTCGGATTAACTACAACTTTTATTGGGTCAACCCCATAATCAATCATCATTCTTTTTACTACAGAAGAAGGTACAAAAATAGCATCAGCAGCGTCCCACTGAATTTCTTCAGCAATCCGAAGCAACTTATCGAAGTACAATTTTCCCCAGTTTTTTTTCACCCAAATCTGAACTCCATCGCAATGTAAAAAAAATGGAATGCCAAGCTCCTTTTTGATAATTGCTCCACCCCAGTTAAAATCATGATGATGCTGAAAAATAAAGTCAGGCTTATCATTCCTTATTAGTTTTTTGACAACATTAATCGCCTTCCTGTTATATGGTAAACAAAGAACTTCCGGTAGGTTCATAAATATTTTATTAAAAGGGATATGTATATTTTTCACATATTCAGGCAAGTAGGGCTCTCCCCCATTTACGAAACTAATTTCACATCCCAATTTATGAAAACCCTCCACCATACCATTATGCATGGTGTTAACACCTCCGAGAATTTGCGCTCCGTAAAAATCGGTACGCCAAAAAAGTAATTTTATTTTTTTGCTAATTTCCATTTCAAATAAGGTAATTTCACATAAAACCATGCAACAATAATTGAACTTAAAATAAGTTCCAGAGCCAAACTTGTTAATTCAATAAAAAGAAAAGTAAAAATATTAAATCTGCTTTTATTCCCACCAGCATCAATGATAGCTCCGCGACCTAATGAAAAAATAAGAATATAAATTTTTATAAAAATTTTGAATCTTTGATATTTCAAAGCCGTACAGCCAAAAAATATATTTGAATAATCATTTCCCTTAATAATTCTTTTTATCTCGGTGAAGGTTACCAACTGTTTCTCGTCTAATTTAATCACATTTACATCTGACTGAATCAGACCATTAGCATTTATTATTCGTGGTGCATTATCCGACAATAGAAAAAGGAGATCCATGATAAATCAAATTAATAAAATTAAGTAAAAGATTAGAATCAGCCAAAGATTTGAGCCTATTAAAATATAATACCAAAATTAGTTATTTTTGTAACATGAATGAGAAAATTGAAAAATTTATTAAGTCAGGTACATTTCCACCAGTTTTGCTATTATTTGGCAAAGAAGAATATCACATTTCCCAAGCATTGGAGCGCTTAACGAGCGATATTTTTCAGTTTGAAAACGCCGAATACAATACCCATATACTTGAAGCCGATGATACAAATATCAATACAATTCTTAACTTGTCATTATCCTATCCGTTTATGGCCGACCGTAGGTGTATTGTAGTTAAGCATTTTGAAAAACTATTTTCAGGGCGGGTTTCCAAAAAAAATGATTCTTTGATTTCACTCGAAAAATATCTGGATAATCCTCAGAAAACAACAATTATAATTTTAACTGCTGATTATGACGGAATAAACGGTTTAGCTGCCGAACTAAAGAATCCATCCAAAAAGGCAAAAGCAGAGAAGAGGATTGATGGACTCAAGGCTCCATTTAATAAATTAATCCGTGAACATCAATGGATTGAATTCCCACAGGTACATGAATCAAATTTTTTTGAATTTATTAAATCCGAACTTTCAAAGCACAGTAAAACTGCTTCTGCTGAAGCTATACAGCTTTTGCTTGTACAATCAGGACAAACATTAAGGGAAATTGCAAACGAAATCGAAAAATTAGTTACTTATCTCGGTGAGCGCGATTCGGTAACAGTTTCTGATGTTAGTTCTCTTATAGGAAGTTCACATATCTATAATGTCTATGATCTTCAGAAAGCCATTTCAGCACGAAATCTTAGTGATGCAATGAAAATTCTTGAACATTTATTAGCACATGAGCGTCTCGAAATGCTAATTTTAACAGTTATATCAAGGCATTTCATTGCTCTTTGGAAATTATATGAAGAATCTCAAAAGCAGTCTAATGATTACCAATTGGCAGCAGCAGCCGGAATCAATCCATATTTCATCAATGAATATAAGTCTGCATTAAAAAAATATTCACAGACCGACTTGGATAACGCCTTTAAAGCAATGGCAGAAGCCGATGCTCAGATAAAGGCAACAGGGGCTTACCCCTTATTAATAATGCAGAAAATGATTTTAAAAATTATTTCAAAATGAAATTTAACAAATAATGGCACAAAATATAAAAGTCAGCGGTCTGTTCACCGGAAATGAAAACTTCGGATCCTCAGCAAGGATGAAGGTTTTCAGGTTTATTATTATTCTTTTTACTTCAATATATTTATTACAACTTGCTTATCTTCAAATCATTCGTGGAAGTTTATTCCGCAGTGAAAGCGAGGCTCAGGCAATAAAGAAAATGCCAATCGAACCATTCAGAGGAAATTTATTTGATAGGAACAGAGAACTAATTGTACATAATAAGCCATCATTTTCAATTACCATAACTCCTTATTTATTTAAATCCGAATGTATTCCGCTTCTGCTCTCAATAATTCCGGTTGATTCAACCCTGCTACTTGAAATTGCAACGGATGCTAAAAAATTTCCAAGATTTACACCAATTAAAATTTATCGTGATTTGAATTATGAAGAAACCGCTAAAATAGAGGAATACAGCGACTTTTTAAACGGTGTGGATGTTATTGTCGAATCAAAAAGAAAATACGAATTTGAGTGCAATATGGCTCATTTGTTAGGCTATACCAGAGAAGTTACTCCCGATCAGATTAAAAAATTCTCCTACCTTAAACCTGGCGACGTTATTGGGCAAACCGGACTTGAATATACTTATGATAGAATTGTTCGTGGTGAACCAGGATACCAATACATTGCCGTTACAAATAATGGAAAGCGTGTTTATTCTTTTGACCAGAAAAAAATTAGAACTCCTGCCAATAATGGCTCTGACTTGCAACTTGGGCTTGATTTACATTTACAGGAATTAGCCGAAAAACTTCTTGAAGGGAAGCGCGGAGCTGCCGTAGCGCTTGATCCATCCACTGGTGAAATTATTATATTTGCAAGTAAACCTGATTATGATCCTCGTGAATTTAGTGGAAAAGTTCCTACAGCCCTTTTTGAGAAATTAAATAATGATGATGGAAAGCCTCTTCTAAACCGTGCTTTAATGTCACAGTACCCACCGGGTTCGACATGGAAGATGCTTATGGCTGCTGCTGCACTTCAGGAAGGATTAATCACCGAGAACACAATTATGTATTGTCCGGGTTCTTTTACTTTTGCCGGACGTTCCTACAAGTGCCATAGCGCACATGGACAGGTAAATGTAAAAAAAGCAATACATGTATCTTGCAATGTATTTTTTTATCAGATCGGATTGAAATTAGGTATGGAGCGGTTTGAAAAATACGGTGATATGTTTGGATTCGGTCGTAAAACTTATATAGATTTACCAAACGAGGCTTCTGGTCGGCTTCCAACTGTCGAATGGTTAAGTACTCAACATGATAAATATTCTCAAGGTAAATTAGTCAACTACGGTATCGGGCAAGGTGAAATTCTTGTTACTCCGCTCCAGATGGCTGTTTATGCTGCAACTATTGCTAATAAAGGAATTGTAGTTCAACCTCATGTTGTAAGTAATGTTTTAAATAATTTGACTAATAAAACCGAGTCTATTTTTTACGCAAAAAAAGAATTACCCGTTGATAAAAAAATATTTGAGATTATTCAATCTGGTATGTTCGACGTAGTAAATACTCCCGGTGGTACAGCCTCCGCAGCTAAACTTCCTGATATTGTAGTTTGTGGTAAAACCGGTACCGCTCAAAATCCTCATGGGCAGGATCATTCATGGTTTATCTGTTTTGCTCCGAGAGACAATCCAAAAATCGCTATGGCAGTATTTGTAGAGAATGCAGGCTTTGGTGGCGCTATTTCAGCTCCGATAGCTCATGATCTGTTGAATGGATTTTTTCATCCGGGAACCTTGAAGCAACAACTTGCTGAAACAAAGAAAAAAGCAGCTCCTGCAGACACTTTAAAGCCTAATTTAGAAGAAGTGGAACCGGAATAATGGTTAATAGTTAACTATTAATGATTAATTATCAAACCTTTAGTACGGGGAAGCTTTTGTCTGTAATTGGTTTGGTCTAATTTTGAATAAATAAAGATTCGTTTCTAATCGGATAATTTTTTCTCAATTGGTCAAATTCAATCACTCGCTCTTGTTCTGACATTACAAGCAATTTTCGAAAATTATCATTATCATATTCAATTTGTCTGGATCTATTTATTATTTTAGAAATATCTTTGGGTGGTTTAATAGAGAGCTCATCTGCACTGATTGAATCGCAACTATCCTCAACAAAAACCGAATAATCGATTTCTATTTTATATTGTTTATTAATTTCCTCTGCCAAAATTCTTGAAGCTAATACTTTACCGTTATTCGAATAACCGGCAATATGCGGAGTCGCTATTATAGCTTGTTTTGCTATTTCAAGATTTATTTTAGGTTCATTTTCCCAAACATCAAATACAAAATCAATATTTTTATTTTTAATGGTTTCCAAAAATGCTGATTCATCAACAACAGAGCCACGAGATGTATGCAAAAATAGAGAATTATCTTTTATCTTAGATAGTAAATCAATGTTAATAAGGCTGTGAGTGCTATATTTGCCAGATAAATGCAATGGTACATGATTAGTTATTATATCAGAATCTTTAAATATTTCAGAAATTGATTTGTGGTGCACCCAATCAGGAAATTTAAATTTTTCATCAAACAACGGAGGATCATTTACAACTACTTCAATACCTAATTTATGCGCATACAGAGCTACTTTCCTGCCGATATTCCCATACCCAATAATTCCGATTTTCTTCTCATTTAATTGATTGTTATTAACGTTAGACCATTTTAATAAACAATAAATAACATATTCTGCAACACTATTGGAATTAGCTCCTGTTGCCGCCTTAAAAGATATTCCATTTTTTTTTAGATAATCCAAATTAATATGATCGGTTCCTGTAGTGGCTGTTCCAACAAATTTTACCTTAGTCCCATTTAACAAGTTCTGATCAACTTTGCAGGTTGAACGGACAATTAAAATTGTACATTGACCTTTTAATATTTCTTCATTCGACAGTTTTCTTCCTTCAAATAAAACAGTGCTACTGCTCTCTTTCACAGAGTGTTTAAGAAGTTTAATATTTTTATCAATATATATCAGTTCTTCAGTCAATCTATTTACATTTACATTGAAAAGCAAAATTATAAATATAATGAATCAAACAATGGTAATTTGGAATAATTATTTAAACGAAAAGAGAATATGAATTTTGCAAAAATAATATTTTTTATAATACTGATTTTCATAATTTCATCATGCAAGCAATACATTTCTCAAAATGAGCTCATAGTGTTGAAACCGGGCATGGATACATCCCTTGTCAAAAGATATTTCAATAAAATTAGTCCAAGATGTACTGCCGGAACCAATATTTTTGGCGATAGTTCTGTTTTTGTTGAAATATATATATTAAAAAAAGGTGAAACATATTCTTCATATTTTCTTGCCTATAAAAAAGGGAAACTGCTGTTTAGCGGCTTCCCTTACGAATTTATTTCAAATGATGATTCCCTCATTAATTCAATAGGAAACAAAACTTCGGAATATTATGAAAAAAATTGCGATTAATTTAGTTCATTCCAATTCTATGGTCTAAATCCAAATCTAATTCCTCTTCAGGATTCAAATTTTCTTTTTCAATAAGAATCATAGGTTTATCAAGTGTTTTTTCATCAATTTGACGTACACCACCTTCAAAAGTAAATTCAATCTTCTTATTTTCTTTATCAAATTCTCCTGAAATACGGCATCCTGAGCCAATATTATCTTTTAAAAGTGCTTCTGCTATTTCATCCTCAACATATTTTTGAAGTGCTCGTCTAAGAGGTCTGGCTCCGAATTTTTCGTCAAATCCCTTATCTACTAAAAACTCTTTGCTTTCATCAGTCAGAGTGAGAGTCATATTATTAATTTTCAATCTTCTCTTCAAAGCTTCAAGCTGAATATCAATAATTTTAAGAATATGTTCTTTTTGTAATTTTCTAAAGATAATAAAGTCATCAATTCTGTTTACAAACTCAGGATTGAAGAGGTGTTTCACAGCTTCTTCAATTGAAGATTTTACATTGTCATAATCATTAGAAACCGAGTCTATATTAAATCCGATTTTTCCACCTGCCTTTATATCACGTGTTCCAACGTTAGAGGTCATAATTATTACCGTGTTTTTAAAATCTATCTTTCTACCAAGCCCATCAGTTAGTACTCCATCATCAAATACCTGCAAAAGTATATTAAATACATCTGGGTGTGCTTTTTCAATTTCATCCAACAGTATTATACTATATGGTTTCCGTCTTACTTTTTCAGTTAATTGTCCACCTTCTTCATAACCAACATATCCTGGAGGTGCGCCTACGAAGCGGGATACGGAGTATTTCTCCATGTACTCACTCATATCAATTCTGATCAAAGCATCTTCGTTATCAAACATAACTTTTGACAAAACCTTGGCAAGCTCTGTCTTTCCAACACCAGTAGGTCCCAAAAACATAAACGAACCGATCGGACGTTTCGGATCTTTAAGACCAGCTCTTGCTCTACGTATTGCTTTGGTCAATGACTCAATTGCCTCATCCTGGCCTACAATCATTTTCTTCAAATCTTCAGACAGACGAAGTAATTTTAGTGATTCATTTTCTGCAATTCTATTCACAGGAATTCCGGTCATCATTGCGACTATATCAGAAATGTCATCATCATTAACAGGAAAAACGCGCTCCCGTGATCGATTTTCCCAATTATTTTTGGCTATTTCCAAATCGGCTAATAATCTTTTCTCCAAATCTCGCAGCCTGGCTGCTTCTTCAAAGTTTTGACTTTTGACTACATTATTCTTTTCATTTCTGATGTCTTCAAGTTTTTCCTCAATTTCGATAATATCTTTTGGTACTTCAATGTTTGCTAAATGAACTCGCGCACCTGCTTCATCAAGCACATCTATGGCTTTATCCGGGAAATTTCTATCACTAATATAACGTTCAGCTAGACGGACACATGTCTCCACGGCTTCTTCCGTAAAAATTACATTATGATGTTCTTCATATCTGTCTTTAATTTTATCAAGGATTTTTCTTGTCTCATCTGCATTAGGTGGTTCAACAAGTATTTTCTGGAATCTGCGCTCCAGAGCTCCATCTTTCTCAATATACTGCCTATATTCATCGAGCGTTGTTGCACCTATACATTGGATATCTCCACGGGCTAAGGCTGGTTTGAACATATTTGAAGCATCCAAAGACCCAGATGCGCCGCCAGCACCGACCAGTGTATGTAATTCATCGATAAATAATATTACATCTTTTGCTTTTTCAAGTTCATTTAGAACAGCCTTCATTCTTTCTTCAAACTGACCACGATATTTAGTACCCGCAACCAGAGCAGCCAAATCAAGAGTAATTATTCTTTTATTAAACAGAGCGCGAGAGACTTTCTTTTCTATAATACGAAGGGCTAATCCCTCAACTATGGCTGTTTTGCCAACTCCTGGTTCACCAATTAATACTGGGTTATTTTTCTTACGACGGCTAAGTACCTGACAAACACGTTCAATCTCCTTAGTTCTGCCGATTACCGGATCTAATTTTCCGTCTGTGGCTAACTTGGTGAGATCACGTCCAAAATTATCGAGAACGGGCGTTTTTATTTTTTCTTTCTGTTGCTTTGTTTTGCCGCTCTCATACTGATTTGCAAAGCTTGGTTTTCCATGAACAATGCTTTCAATTTCACGTCGAACTGCATCATAGTTTACACTGAACTGTGCGAGAATCTGGGCTGCAATATTTTCCTCATCTCTTAGTAAAGATAGCAGTAGATGCTCAGTTCCAATGAGTGTAGCTTTATATAACTTTGCTTCCAAATATGTAATTTTCAATACTTTTTCCGCTTGTTTTGTCAAGGGTATATTACCAATTGAAATGGTTGTACTCGTTGAACGAACAGTATCTTCAATACCTCTTTTCAATTTATACAAATCAACTCCTAAATTTTTCAGAGCCTTGACAGCTATTCCTTCGCCTTCGCGAATAATACCCAATAGTAAATGCTCTGTACCAATGTAGTCATGACCAAGCCGCAATGCTTCATCGCGACTCAATTTTATAACTTCATTTACTCTGTTTGAAAAATTTCCTTCCATCTATTCGCCTTTATAACTTTCTTTTAATATTTTAAATTTTCTACTTAGGAAATACAAAATTATATTCGTTTTGTGTATCATATTTATTAATTATTATGAATTTCAAGGTATTATGTATTCTTAGACGATTTAAATGATTTTATATTTTAAGTAATTATACTGCTATTGCAAGGGTTGCAATATCGACCTGACGAGCACCATTTTCTAGCAAAAGAACCGCACAAGCATTCAGAGTTGAGCCTGTAGTCAGTACATCATCGGTAAGTAATAAAATTTTATTTTTTAACTCTGGATGATTCTTTTTTAAATCGAATACTCCTTCGACATTAGTTTGTCTTTCATTCGATTTTAGCAAAGTTTGAGTTTGAGTATAAACTTTACGATAAATAATTTCAAAATTGCAAGATGACTTTATTTCTTTTGCAATTGCAGTAGCAATAGATTCAGACTGATTATATCCACGTTCACGTTTTTTTGCGAAATGGATTGGAACTGGAATTACAAAATCGTAAATAACATCAGATTCGCTTAGAATTTTTCTACCTAAAACACTACCATAATGACTACCAATGCGGGTAAATCCTGAATATTTTAAATCTTTGATTAAAACAGAAAAACCTTTTTCATCATTATATTGATACAAACAATAAAAATTAGAAATACCTGATTCGTCTTTTTCAATATTTCTAAACATTTTATTTTTAATTTCATCGGCTGTGGGTGCTATGATGAAGCGATGTTCACATTCTGAACATACCCATTTGCTCTGCTCAATCGAAGAATTTATTAAATGTCCGCAAATTTCGCAATGTCTTGGGGCAATAAATTCATTCGCCGCTTCAAAGGCTTTAGTTGCAAGAATTTTAGTTGCTTTGTACAAATTGTTCTAAAGATAACTTTTGAATTGGGTATTTAAAAATATAAAAGCAAACGAGGATTGAAAGTGTATTTTCAGCAATCTTCTTCCAGCCTACTGTTTCAGCCATATTTTTTGCAAAGCACCCACAATTTATACTTAAGCCCTGAATCATTGCCAGTCCTACTGCTACAATAAATATCATAAGCAATATACTTGCTAACGCACTGCTACTGCGCAATCTGAAACCTACCAAAATAAATAGTCCGATTATCAATTCAATCCAAGGCATGATTAACGCAATAATGTTCAATAATGGCTCCCAGACTAAGCGATAATTACTAATTTCTTTTGCAAACTGAGCAGGTTCAGCTATTTTGCCAATGGCTGCAAAAATAAAAAGGACACCAATTGCAAGTCTTGCAATAAGCTGTAGATAAGGATTATATAGGATTTTACTAATCATAATTATTAATTGACTGATTTTTTTTAATTTTGCATTCATTCGTAAACAATGTTTCAATTAATTAAAAAACGATATTAAATAATGGCTTTTATTCGTTCAATTTCGGGTTTACGTGCAACTATAGGTAACGATTTAACTCCGTTTGTTATTGCAAAATATGTTTCAGCTTTATCACAATATGCTCCAGAAGGAGATATTGTTATTGGTAATGACGGCCGCCCCAGCGGGAAGTGGATTGAAATGATTGCAGCAGGAACTCTTGCATCATTAGGTAGAACGGTTATAATTACCGGCGTTGTCCCAACACCTACTGTACAGCTTTTAGTTGAACAAAGCGGTGCAGCCGCAGGTATAGCAATTACAGCTTCACATAATCCCGATCAATGGAATGGATTAAAATTTATAAATTCAGATGGTGTTTTTTTTGATATTCATGAAAATCAGAAATTTTGGGAATTAGTTGATGCCATTGATGAGGAGAAGCTTTCTACATCGACCAGCGGCTGTATTTTATACGATTTGACAAGTTTATCGGATCATGTTGAATTCGTTTTAAAATTGTCAATTATTAATCAGGTAGATTTCGTTAATAAATTGAAAAATAGAAATTTTAAAGCTGTTGTTGATGCTGTCAATTGCTCTGGTTCTACTGTTGTTCCAAAATTACTGGATATTTTAGGTGCTGATTGTATTGAGTTGTATTGCGACGAATCAGGAATTTTCCCTCATACACCTGAACCATTGCCAGAAAATCTTGGAGTTTTAGCTGAAACTGTTAAAATTCATAATGCAGATATTGGAATAGCCGTAGATCCGGATTCTGACAGATTGGTAATTGTGGATGAACATGGCAATCATATTGGAGAGGAATTTACACTGGCATTAGCTGTACAATCTGCCTTGCATTTCAATTCTATAAACAACACTGATCCTAAGCCGAAGGTTGTTACAAATTTATCATCAAGTTCACTTGTTGATTTTATTGCTGCAAAATATGGAGCAACCGTCTATCGCTCTGCAGTAGGAGAAATTAATGTTGTAAAAAAGATGAAAGAGACTGGAGCATTAATTGGTGGTGAAGGTAGTGGTGGAGTTATTCTTCCAGCTTGCCATTATGGGCGTGATTCTTTAGTAGGAATTGCTTTAATTATTGCACTGATAGCTGATACTAATAAATCTGTATCGGAACTTATTGCAGAATATCCCGTATTTAAAATTTTAAAGAGCAAACAGGAATTTAAAGGCGATCTTCAACATTATTTTAATAAATTATCCAAGGCATTTCCTGATGCTGAAATCAATACCGATGATGGCATAAGGATTGATACACAACGCGGCTGGGTGCAGGTTCGCGCATCCAATACTGAGCCAATAATCAGAATAATCAGCGAATCTACAGATGGAGATTATGCTTCTCGATTAATCAAATTAGCACAAGAATTAATTTAACTTTTATTTTTTAATATTTTTAGAGGTTTATATGAATAAATTAAAATTATTTTCAATTATCGGCTTAATTGCAGCTCTGGTACTAACTTTTAGTCATACTGCATATTCAGCTAAACAGAAGAAAGGTGGAAAAATGGACAACCATGAATATGTAATTCATGTTTCGCAAAATGGGAAATTATTGGGAGATATATATCTGAAATTAAAGCCGGAAGTGGCTCCCAATCACGTTAAAAGATTTGAAGAATTAGTTGAAAAAAAATTCTATGACGGATGTGCTTTTCATCGTGTAATTCCCGGATTTATGATTCAGGGCGGCGATCCAAATTCAAAGAGTGGTGCGAGGAATACTTGGGGTATGGGAGACGGCGCTATGCCTAAGGTAAATTCAGAATTCAATAAAACACCTCATAAACGCGGGATTCTCTCGGCTGCTCGTACAAATGATCCGAATAGCTTTACTTGTCAATTCTTCATTTGCGTTGCTGATGCTGCATTTCTTGATAATCAATATACTGTATTCGGTGAAGTTACCAAGGGTATGGATATAGCAGATAAAGTTGTTAGCTCTAAAAGAGACGCTCAGGATAACCCTTTTGACAAAATTTCAATGATTGTCGAAAAAACAAAATAATAATGATTTTCAATCATTGTCCGGTGATGTATTTTCAAGTTTAACCAGAACCGGACAATGATCTGAAATTTGACCAGCACTATGTTCTCCAAGATAAGAATTCACATCAAACATTGATACAGCCATAGGCATTAATCTTTTTTTCACAGAATTTGTAACAATAATATGATCTATTGAATGCCAAGAATGATTTTTGCAACTTCTAAGATTATATGTTAAAAATTCAATATTCTTATCAGCCAGCAGTGCTGTGAGTGTAGCATTTTTCTGTCTATCAGGGCTATCATTAAAATCACCAACAATAATTAAATCTTTTTCTTTACCATGTGCTAAAGTTGAATCAATCCAGTTTGCGAGTACCTGCGCCTGCTCTGATCTTAGATCAATACTTGCTTCAATTTTTTCTTTTGTATCATCAAAGTGTGAACTTGATTTAAAATGTACGACCATCATTTCCCAATCGAAACTACCTTTCTTTATCCTGAATTGAAGTCCTGGTCTTGTTCTTTTGAATTGGGTTTGTAGCGGCATATACTCGCCGAGTTCTTTAACTTCAATTCCTTTTCGATAAAGCAGCGCAATTTTCTGAGCACCGCCTTCTGTGCCAATATAGAATGAAAACTCTGGTAAATATTTTAGTATTTTATTTAAAGCATTAGCATTTTCAATTTCCTCAAGTCCCAGAATATCGGCACCTGTCTTTTTTATAAGTTCTGCAATATTCCTATAATCCTCTTCAGTTCTTTTTTTCCTGTCATTTACTCCGTCTCCGAGCCATTCAACATTGAATGTTCCAATAATTACAAAATCACTGTTTAGCGGAGGAACTTTTTTCTGACATGATACAATAAAAAATACAGTGATCACAACTGCTATAGCTGATCTTACTTTTATATAATAATTTTTTGTATTAATCTTTTTCATTTATCAAATGCACTCTCATTATCAGATTTATAAAAATATCCTTGGATAAAGGCTCTGAAAGTCACTTTTACATCATTAAAATTATTACACCGGAATAACCAGCTTATCAAGTATCCGAATGGACGAATGATACGAGTGAGCATAGGAGCATCTAAAACGTCGATCGCTATTATATTTCTGATTATATACTTATGCTTCCAGTTAAAAGTTGAAATTGAATCGGGAATGTTAAGTTTTCGATTCAATCTTGCTTTTGAAGATATATATATTTTAAACCCTGCATTGACAGCCCTTACAAAAAATTCAGTATCGTCTGCATAAATAAAAAATTTCTTTTCTGGTAGGCCAATACTTTTTATCAGAGATTTATGAAATAAGGGGCCTTCAAACGTAATTCCTTCAGCTCGTATCAAGTTGTTTTCTAAATCAAGTTCCTGAATAATGGATTCCCAGATACTTTTGAACGGATTAGTCATGTTGAATTTCAAAGTATCATTCAAATAAGGAACAGCATCAGGAGTGTATCTTAGTGGTGTTAATATAATGGTCTCATTTATATCATTCATTAAAATACTGAGACAATCGGATTCCGGGACTACATCATCATCCATAATCCAGATATAATCAGTTTCTGTCTGATAAGCCGCTTTGATCCCTGTATATTGTCCTCCGGAACTCCCAACGTTATCTTGTGTTATAACTGTCAAATCAGTTTGAACAGACAGCCATTCGGCAGTTCCATCGCTTGATGAATTATTTATAACAAATATTGCGGATAATTTGTAGGTTTGATTTCTAAGAGCTTCTATTATCTCTTTTAGAAAATTTAATCTATTAAACGTGACTACTACGGCTGCTACTTTTTTCATACTAATTAAAATTTATTGATAAAATCAGTAAGCTTATTTGAATCATTTTCCCAGTTATATTTATCAATAAATGCTTTATGAGCATTAGCAGCCATATCCTTAAGATTTAATTTGACAAATTCATTTAAACTATTTGAAATTATTTCAGGTGTTGTACAGTCAATACTCAGACCAGCTGATGTTTCCGTGAGAACTCTTTTTATCGGAACGGCTTCAGATCCTATTACCGGTATTGCATTTGCAAAATAATCGAAAATTTTATTATGAATTGTAAAATTATTAAAATCGTTGATCTGATATGGCATTACTCCAATATCAAAAGTTTTTAATATTGCCTCTAAGTTTTGAGGTTTATATGTTCCCAAAAATTCAACGCTATGTTTATTTTGTGATTCTTCAGTGATTTCCTTGAGCTGATCGAGTGATTCACCTGCTCCTGCTATAGTAAATTTTGAATTTGGATAATCATTTACAAATAATAAAAATCCTTTTAAAAAGATATCTATCTTCTTCTCTTCCGTTAAATGGCCATGATGGCCAAATACAAGATTATTCGGATTAAAAGACCGAGACTGATTATTTGAATCAAAAGATTTTACGGAAGGTGTATTGTGAACTTCAACAATATTATCTTTATTAAATTTATAAATATTAACTAAGCGATCACTATTCTCTGAACAAACCGTAATTATACCATCGGATGCATCCACGGCTCTTTTCTCTGTTAAAACAGGGAGTTCTAAATTATGTACTGCTAACTTAATAAATATATTTTTTTTATATTTTTTCCACTCCTTCATTCCTGCAGGATAATTCTCTGCCATGTCGGTAATTGATGGAATATTAAGTTTCCGAGCAACTTTCGCGCTTTGTACAGCAATCATTATTTCTCGAGTAATTATAATATCAGCATTTATTTCCTTAGCTGAATCTTCAATCAGACTCTTCCAGTATGGGTTTATCGGAATTGGGAGTGTTAATGCTGAATGTTTCTGGAATCCAGCTCTTCGGACAGGTATGTTATCAACTATTTCACGTTCTTCTGCCTCACCATTCCACCTGCAGAGCAGCATTAGCTCTGAACCGGATTCGATCAATGCCTGACAAAGTTTTTGAATTCTTACATCCCAGGGATATTGTCCCTTCCAAACAACTAATATTCTCTTTGACATTAGCCTCTGGCCTTGCTTCTTAGGCTTTTAACCAATTCTATAATAATTGGCACAACTGAAATTATTATTATAGCAATTACTACCAAGCCGAAATTATTTTTAACAAAAGGTAAAGTCCCAAAAAAATATCCGGCCGAAATGAAAATTGAGGTCCACAGCAGCCCTCCAACAACATTATAAATAATAAATTTTGAATAGCTCATAGCTCCTATTCCTGCTACAAAGGGGGCAAATGTTCTTATAATTGGAATAAACCTCGCGATAATAATTGTCTTACCACCATGCTTTTCATAGAACCTGTGCGTCTTTTCTAGATATTCCTTTTTTAAAAATCTAATATTATCAGTAAATACTCTCTTCCCTATTTTATTTCCAATCCAATAATTAACGGTATCCCCAATAATAGCTGCTATTGAAATAATCACAAATAAAACTATGGGATCGAGCGCACCTATTGCGGCAAATGAACCTGCGGCAAACAGAAGTGAATCTCCGGGTAAAAATGGAGTTATTACCAAACCGGTTTCACAGAAAATGATAACAAATAAAATTCCATAAGTCCAAAAGTGATATTCACTAATAACTAAACCGAGATGTTTGTCAATGTGTAAAAAAATGTCAATTAAATTCTTTAATCCTTGCATTAGTCCTTGTTCCATATTTCTCCAATTATAAAATATTTTTTAAATTTTCTATGATATCTGTAGCTGAAATAGTCATTTCAGAATATTTTTCTTTATAATAATCCGCTGCAGCCGCATGAACAAAGGCTCCTAAAGCTGTCGAATTGATGGTATCCATTTTCTGTGCCAAAAAACCGGCTATAATCCCAGTTAATACATCACCGGAACCTCCACTGGCCATGCCAGGATTGCCATTCAGATTAAAAAAAGTTTTGTCGCCATTACTTATAATTGTAGGCACATTTTTTAACAGAATTGTACAATTTAGTTTTTCAGCCCAAATTTGAGTTAAATCCATAGCGTTTTCCTCAATTTCCTGACGACTTAATTTAGTTATCCTTGAAAATTCTCCGTGATGAGGAGTTAGTACTATGTTCTTTCTTAAAACAGAATTCTCGTTTATAGCTCTGAGAGCATCTGCATCGATTATTAAAGGAATATGAGCAGATAACTGTGAGAAAATAGCTTTAACAAATTCAATTGTCCGTATGTCCGCTCCTAAACCCGGTCCTATAGCAACCGCATCACAGCCCTGAGCTGCAATCATAACGGAATTAATAAAGTTTTCAGTAAATACACCACTTTCGGAATGACAAAAGGTCGGAATTACTTCAGGCATTAGAGAACTATGAATTTTTGGCGTGTATAAATAAACTAACCCTGCACCTGATTTAACAGCAGCATTAGCCGCAAGTGCTGCAGCACCCGGGTAATTTGCCGATCCGGCAATGATTAGTACTTTCCCATAGTCAAATTTAGAACTATTTCTTGGCCTTGGCTTTATTATTTTTCTTATATCTAATTTCTCAATTGCGAAAATTTTTGATAAATCTTTGATGATTGATTGAGGTGCTCCAAGATCAGCAATTACTGTTTCACCGCATAACTCAGCTCCATTGTTGAGTAACATACCACTTTTTATTGCATACATTGTAACTGTGTAATCAGCTCTGAAACTATGTTCATGTGTCTTACCATTAAGTGTATTCAAGCCTGTGGGTGCATCTATAGAGAATTTAAGAGCGTTTGAAGAATTAGCTTTTATTAAAATTTCAATAATTAATCCACGTAAATTTTCTGAACCTCCGACTCCAATAAGTGAATCGATTATACAATCAACATGAAAATTAATACATTCCATTTCAATTTCATGACTTATTATTGATGTTGGTAATCCCATTTTTTTTAAAATCTCATAATTTGTTCTCGTTTCATCACTCATTTTTTCAGAATTACCTAATACCAATACCTGCACATCTGAATAATCAGATAAGTGACGTGCAAGAGCCAATCCATCACCACCATTATTCCCAACTCCACATAAAACTAAAACAGATGAATTTTGTTGAATTTTTGATTTTATAAAATCAGATGCCGACCGCGCTGCATTTTCCATAAGGACAATAGAAGGGATTTTTAGGAGTTCAATAGCGGTAGTGTCGGCAGTTCGCATTTCACTGGGTTTGAGTATATATTTCATACTTATAAAAAATTGATTAATTTGCGATTCTATGAAAGTTGTTCATTTTATTTATCATAATTACAAAACTAAATAAAGTTAATGAATTGACATATCTCTACTGTACTTTTTCTTTGGAAAAAATTGACAAGTAACTTTCATAGAGAAATTTCGTATTTAAGCTGAAGTAAAACAATAAATATATGATAAAGTTTAAATATTCAATAACACCGGTGGAATCTGATTTCAAGAGAATTCTGTTATTGATATTTTCATTTACTATTATTACTTTCCGCCTTATTACCGATTCATTAATTTTTTTAATTTCTGATACTAATTCATCACTTTCAATTATTTGGAAATTTTTTACATTCTTAGCCTTAGGAGCTTGTTTTTTCCTATATATTTTTTCTAAAAAAGTTGAGACAAACGATGAATTTGAAGATTCTTCAACTATTTTGTTTTTTAAGCTTATTGGTAAAAATATTTATTACCTTTTGTTTCTTGCCAGTATATCTATTATTCTTAAATTCACCAGTTCTGATGGGAATCAACCTCAAAATCTATTTGCATTTTTAATTGTGGAATTGGGTTCCATCGTAAGTCTCTTTTTTATACTGAATATTTTATATTTTATATATTCCGGATTTATTCTCAGACCTCATAAAAGGACTAAAACATATCTGAAAATAATAGGCTCTGGCTTTGTCTATCTAATTTTTACCAATTTAATTTTTAGTATTATAAAAGTAAAAAATTCAACTGTCAATGATGTAATATATATTGTAATTCTCGTAATTTTATCATTGTTAGTTTTCATTAATACTAAGAAAAACAGTTGGATTGTGGTTCTACCGCGAGGGAAAAAATACAAGGTCTTTTGGTTGAGTTTCTGTGCAATTATTTTATCAATAACTATTGCAATCGGATCCTTAGCTAATAATGGCGATTTGGGTAAATCTTATTATGTTTTTCTGCCGGGTTTTCGGGATTTAATCGCTATCAGTCTTATTTTTCTTTCATTTTATTTGCTAAGGATTTTTTTCTCATCTTTTACTTCTCTTCCTACAAGTGGCATAGTGGAGCGCAAGACTTCTGAACTTAGCTCCCTTACTTATTTAAACAGATTAATTTCCGAAGCAATTGAAATTGACAGACTAATCGATACAGTTACAAAACTTGCTCTGGGCGCAGGTGAAGCTAATGTTGCCTGGACTGAATTTTATGATTCTGATGGAAGAATGCTTGTCAAATCCACTCAATTCATTAACTCAGAGCAGGTGCAGTTTATTCATGAAAATACCCCAATTCGAAAATATTTTGATTCAATTTCCAAATCTTCAATTATTGATTCTATTCCTCAAAGTGCAGAATTATCCGAACTTTCTCATTTATATGGTGCAGCAAAATCTTTGATTTCAGTTCCTCTGTTTGAATCGGATAAAAGAATAGGGACATTGGTTGTTATTCACTCCGATGAGTACGGTTTTGAGCCATCAGATGTCCGAGTTTTATCTGCTTTTGGAGATAATGTCGGAATTGCACTAGAAAATAATAGATTATTAAATTCTGTCATTGAAAAGGAACATTATAAAAGAGAGCTTATTTTAGCGCAAAAAATTCAGCAAAAATTGCTTCCACAAGATTTACCAACTCTCGCTAATTATTCATTATCCGCCATGACATTCCCTTCCGAAGAAGTAGGAGGTGATTATTATGATGCAGTTTTCTTAAAAGACGGAAGACTGTGCATCTTGATCGGTGATGTCTCGGGAAAGGGAATAACTGCGGCTTTTTATATGGCACAACTCAAAGGTGTTGTTCTATCAGTGGCAAACGAAGCAACCGGTGCAGCCGATATTCTTAAAAGAATAAATTCTACTCTCTATGGATCCATGGAGAAGCAGATGTATATCACAATTAGTAGTATAGTGATTGACTCAAATTCAGGAAATATTTCAATTGCCAGAGCCGGTCACATGCCAACATTAATTAAAAATAAAGGTAAAGTTCTAATGCTAACTCCTAATGGGCTTGGGATTGGACTTGTAAGCAGCAAAGTATTCGATCGTGTAATTGAAGAGCGTCAGGAGCAGCTTTTCAAAGGTGACATGTGCTTACTTTTTACGGACGGGGTCAACGAACATAGAAATAATTTAAGTGAAGAACTTGGGTATGAACCTCTGATAAAAATATGCGAAGAGCCCAGCACTGAGGATTCATCTACACTTTTATTAGATTTATATAAAAAAGTAAAAGATTATGCTGACGGTGCTTTACAGCACGACGATATGACAATTGTCTCGCTTATATACAAAGGACAAGATATTGGTACGGTTTTTGAATAATTTTGTTGCGGTTTTCTTTTTTTGATTAGTTTGTTTGAATAAATTGTATTTTGCCGAATAAAGAATTTTGAAAATTAAAATAGCGTTTCGGAGAACGCAAAAAGTATGGGAAATGATTTGAAATTTGCTATTGAATGCAGGACAAAAGGCGATATTAACTGCATTGAACTTTCCGGATATCTTGATGCTCATACCGCCCCTCAATTAGAGGATGAAATTCATGATCTTGTCAAATCCGGCAAAAATAAGATTATAGTTAATTTTAATAATCTTGATTATATCTCAAGTGCAGGACTGGGAGTTTTCATGGCATTTATCGAAGATGTCCGTTTTTCAGGTGGTGATATTAAATTATCATCAATGAGACCGAAAGTCTTTTCGGTGTTTGACTTGCTTGGCTTCCCAGTTTTGTTTGATATTGTTCAAAATGACGAAGCAGCTATTGAAAAATTTAATTTAAATCCAATTAATGGTAATGAATAGGAAAGATTCAACATATTATAAATTTAGGTGCGGTTCTTCCGAATATAGCGAACTTGCTAAGATTCGTGATTTTATCAGCGAGAACGCACTTGGTCACGGAATTGGTGAGGAGATTGTATCAAAAGTAGCCCTTGCTGTTGATGAAGCCTGTGCCAATCTGATCAGACATGCCTATAAACTTGATAAGTCACATGAAATTTGTATTTCGTTACAAATAAATCCAGATAACTTAGAAATTGATATTCTTGATGATGGACAACCATTTAATCCACTTGAAGTACCCACTCAAAATATGAAAGATTATTTCGACCGTTATCAAAAAGGTGGATTAGGAATCCATATAATAAAAAAAATAATGGACGAAATAGTCTATATTCCATCCGATACTGATCATCCCCAAAACATACTCAAACTGATCAAACAAGTGAAATGCAATTGCTAATACTCTCTCCCCGACAATTTATTTATCATCCAAACCAGCATATCTTTATAATAGCCATCTTTCAACGAAGACAGAGCATCAGCCGCAGTTTTAAAACGATTTGTCATTTCACTTTTTGTTGATTTTATCGCTCCCGATCTTTCCAACAAATCCTGCATTTGACAAATATATTTTTCATCCAAACCTTTCTCAGCAAAAAATTTCCCAAGGAGATTAATATCTTCGTCTGTTTCAACCAATTCTTTGGCTTTAAGAACTATATATGTTTTCTTCCCTTCAATAATATCTTGTCCGATTTTTTTGCCAAATTTCAATTGCTCTGCCGTTAAATCAAGAAGATCGTCCTGAAGCTGAAAAGCTATTCCCAAAGAGCGTGCAAAGGTCTCTATTACTCTGATTTCATTTTCGCTGGCAATACCAAAATGCGCTCCCATTAAAGCTGAAGCGGCTAATAAAGAAGATGTTTTTTTATTTATCATATTAAAATAATCATCAATTGAGAAATCGGGATTATCAGAGGAATCCATATCAAGTACCTGCCCTTCGCAAACCTCGATAAGAGCCTGTGTCAGTTGATTCTGTATTTCCTGCCCGCGCAAGTGAGCTTTGGCTGAGGGCAATAATTTATAGGCATATCCGATCATTATATCACCAAGCAGAATGGCACTGGCTTCATTCCATTTTATATGCACAGTTTCGCGGCCACGGCGGATGGGAGAACGATCCATAATGTCGTCATGAACAAGAGTGAAATTATGGAGAATCTCGATAGCAGCTGCAAGGGAAGTAGCTTCTTCTGGATCTGCACCGACCGCACCTGCACAAACCATTGTTAATACCGGACGGATGCGTTTTCCGCCGCCACTCATAATATAACGAAATTGTTCATAAAGTTCGAATTCATTAGATTCAGGAATAGTTTGAACTATCTTTTGTTCTGCTTTTTTTAAGAAAAGATCGTATTGTAATTGAAAATCTTGCATATTGCGATAAATATGATTAATAAAGGAATGTAAATTAAGAAAAAAATTAGTATTAAATGTGAGAATCAGTAGTAATCCTTATTTTAAAGAGTAAATTATTGTTACTAATTATCAAATTACTATAAATTAATTTATTTAACTGATTTTCCCATAAAATTTGTTATTTTTGTTTTGGTGTAATTTGAAATATATTGTACAGGATTAAATATGGCAAGTTTTTCTGATGCCGAAGGATTGATAGATAAAGCCGATGCTCAGGTTAAGCTTGGTAATAACGATCAAGCCATCAAGCTCTATACCCAAGCTTTGGAGGCTAATCCCAGAGCTGCATTCGCTTTCTTCAAAAGAGGGAATGTTTATGTGAGTTTAAATAAACTTCGCGATGCTCTCAACGATTACAATTCTGCTATGATGCTTGATCCGAATTTTGCTTTTGCATATTTCAAACGAGGAAGTATATATCTGGATTTGAGACAATTTCAAAGTTCCATTGAAGACCTCAATAATGCCATTCAACTCAATCCTGATTTTAGTCTTGCATATTTCAAACGTGGATGTGCAAAGCAAGCTATCGGAGATATAAAAGCTGCTATTGATGACTATGAAAAATGTATCGAGTTAAATCCAAGCTATGTTTACGCTATTTTAAACAGGGGGAATGCCTACTTCGAAACCGGAAATTTCCAGCTTGCTATCAATGATTATTCAAGAGTCATTTCAATAGCTCCATCGGAAGAAAAAGCGTTTCTCTCTCGTGGAATTGCTTTCGGAAATTTGAAAAAGTATAAAGAAGCTGTCAGAGATTATACCAGTGCTATTAATATTAATCCCAAATCTTTGATTGCTCTTAATTATCGCGGGCTGGTACATAGCAAACTCAAAGAATTTGAAAACGCTATCGGTGATTTTAATAAAGTCATTAAAATTAATCCCAACAATCCCGACGCATATAATAATCGTGGAATTGCTAATTTTGCTTTAAAAAAATATGATTTTGCTATTGCTGATTATAATAAAGCTATTCAATTTAATCCTCTTTCTGCTAATATTTATTTTAATCGTGCAAACGCTCACTATAACACTAAACAATTCCTTGAAGCTATCACCGATTATGGCAAAGCTCTGGAACTTGATCCCAAACTTGCACCCGCTGCTTATGGCAGAGGTAATGCCAATACTAATCTGACAAATTTCAGAGATGCAATCAAGGATTATACCTTAGCAATCACTATTAATCCTAAGTTTATTCAGGCTTATATTGGTCGCGGTAAC